>JAFMJD010000037.1 GCA_017853685.1 Actinomycetota bacterium
GGCGCACGTCGCGGAGACCGGCGGCGTCGAAGGTGCGCTGTTCGAGCACCAGCGGCGGCGGGCCCGCCGCGTTCGCGTGGGTGGGATGCCGGCGCCGCGTCGACAGGGAGCGGGCCGAGCGCAGACGGAACGGCCGGAAACGGGACGGGCCGAAACGGGATGGGCCGAAACGGGATGGGAAGGCCCCGCGGGCAGTCCGAGGATCCGCCTCGGTGTCGGTGATCACCTGCACAGACCGGTCGCCGCTCCGTATCACGTCGATGTCGTTACCCAGGTGCGAGCGTTTCAACCACCACGGGCGTTCCCCCGACCACGACGACCGTGCCCGGCTCGACCTCCCGCCGGATCATCGCCAGCGCAACGCCCGGCCCCGGCGACGTGACCGTCCCCACCGGCACGCCGTCGGCCTCGACGGCCGCACCTCCGGCGAGCGCGCCGTCGGCGCGATCGACCGCCCGCAACCGGCGGAGGTGCCGGTTCACGTGGCCCCGCGAGTCGATCCGGCACACGAGCTCCTGGCCGACGAAGCATCCCTTGGTGAACGACACGGCGTCGGACTCCACGCCGGCTTCCTGCGGGATCGTCGTCTCGTCGAGGTCGGTGCCCATCCGGGGGACGCCCGCCTCGATGCGGGCGATCTCGTACTCGGCGCCGTCGGCGACGGGGAGGCCGAGGCCCGCGACGAACGCGGCGACGTCGGCCTCGGTACCGAACGCGTCGTAGGCGGGCGCGCCGGGCGCGGGGCGGCCCGCCCAGGCGACGGGTACGAGCGTGACGCCTGCGGGAACGTCGGGCGCGATCGGAGCCGCGGCGCCGCGCACCGCGGCCGCCGCGACGGCGCGCTCCTCGATCGCGACGTCGACACGGATGCGGAACCGCTCGAGCCCCGCGGCGAGCACCGCCCCGAAACCGCCCTCGCACACGCACTGCCACGTGGTGTCGTCGGCACGCCGGGCGACGAACGCGACGAGGATCTTCCCCTGGGGCTGGAGCAGGAGTGCGGGCACGGCCTCCCCCACGCCCACGGGCGCGAGGTCCTGCGACACCAGGCTCTGCAGGAACGACGTCGCGTCGGCGCCCCCGACGACGACGAGATCCCGCGCGACGCGCGCCACGAACGGATCGGCACTCACGCGCGCTCCAGCCGCCGGGCCGCCTCCGCCGCCGTCAGCAGCGCGCGCGCCTTGTTGGCGCACTCGAGATCCTCGTCGGCGGGCACCGAGTCGGCGACGATCCCGGCACCCGCCTGCAGGGTGGCGCGCCCGTCGCGCCAGAACATCGTGCGGATCGCGATCGCGGTGTCGAGGTTTCCCGAGAAGTCGAGGTAGCCGACGACCCCCGCGTACGGGCCACGCTTCAGCGGTTCGAGCTCGTCGATGATCTCCATCGCCCGCACCTTCGGGGCGCCACTCACGGTTCCGGCCGGCAGGGTGGCGCGCAGCACGTCGATCGGGGTCTTGCCCTCCACGAGGTCGCCGCTCACCTGCGAGGTGAGGTGCATCACGTGGCTGTACTTCTCCAGCGTCATCAATTCGTCCACGTGCATGGAACCGAACTTCGCCACGCGCCCCACATCGTTGCGAGCGAGGTCCACGAGCATGATGTGCTCGGCGACTTCCTTGGGGTTCTCGCGCAACTCGCCGGCCATCCGACGATCGTGCTCGTCGTCACGACCACGGCGCCGTGTTCCGGCGATGGGCCGCGAGATCACCCGACCCTGCAGCAGTTGCACCATCGGCTCGGGCGACGAACCCACGAGGGTGACCTCGGGATGACGGACGAAATACATGTACGGGCTCGGGTTCACCTGACGGAGCACCCGATACACATCGAAGGGATCGGCGGCGAGTTCGAGATCGAAACGCTGCGCCAGCACCACCTGGAAGATGTCGCCCGCGCGGATGTACTCCTTGGCCACCTCCACTGCACGCTGGTACTGCCCATCGGGCATCGACGATCGCAGCGACGGCGGCGTGTCCGACGGGTCGGGCGGCGGCACCGGGGTGTACGCAAGTGGCTGCGCAAGGTCGTCCATGGCCGCCACCACGCGGGCCACGGCAGAGTCGTACGCAGCATCGAGCGCATCGCCCTGCAGACCGAGGGTGGACACGCTCTCGATGAGGTACACACGCTGACGCCAGTGATCGAACGCCGCAAGCGAGCCGATGACGCTCATGATGGCGTCGGGCAGCCCACGGTCGTCGCGCGGAGCGTTCGGCAGGTGCTCCACCTCGCGCACCACGTCGTACCCGAGGTAACCCATCACCCCGCCCTGCAGCGGAGGCAGACCGGGAATCACCGGTGCTCGGTACTGCGCCAACAGGGCTTCGATGGCGGCCAGCATTCCTCTGTCCAGTGGCACACCGGCCGGAAGCGTTCCGTCCACCGTCACGCGCCCACCATGCGCGAGCAACGTGGCCTGCGGACGTCGACCGACGAAGGAGAAGCGACTCCAGCGTTCGCCGTGCTCCACCGACTCGAGCAGGAATCCGGGCTCGTCACCCACGAGCTTCACGTATGCGGCTACCGGGGTCTCGAGGTCGGCCAGCACCTCGGCCCACACGGGCACCACGGTGTGCTCGGCGGCCAGAGCGCGGAACTCGTCGCGTGAGGGCTGGATGCGCGTCGAATTCATTGCACCGACTCAGATGTACAGACCGGTGGACGCCTCGATGCGCGAGGCCGCAACGGCATGGATGTCACGCTCACGCAGCATGATGTAATCCACCCCACCCACTTCGACCTCATAACGGTCTTCCGGCGAGAACAGCACCCGATCGCCCACCTCGGCGGCACGAACGTTCTGCCCGATGGCCACGACCTCGGCCCAGGTGAGCCGCTTGGAGAGTTGTGCGGTAGCCGGGATGAGAATGCCACCCGTGGACCGGCGCTCACCTTCTTTTTCGGGGATGCGCACGAGCAGGCGATCGCTGAGCATCTTGATGGGGAGCTTTTCGGCGTCGTTCAGGGCGGACCCGGACATAGATCCTGACGGTACCGTGCGCTGGTGCAGTTCGACACAATGCAGTTCCGTACGTCTGATGGTCTGACCCTGCACGGCGATCTCGTGGTGCCGTCTGTCTGCACCGGTGCTGCCGTGATCTGTCATCCCCACCCGCTCTACGGCGGCGACCGTTTCAACCCGGTGGTGCAGGCCGTGGCCGACGCCTGCATTGCGGCCGGTCTGGCCACGCTCCGTTTCGACTTCCGCGGCGTGAACCTCAGCGAAGGCAGCCACGGAGGGGGCACGGCCGAGCGCCTCGACGTACTGGCTGCGCTCGATGTGGCGGCACAGCACCGCAACCAAGGCCTGCTGCTCCTGGCCGGCTATTCCTTCGGCTCCATGGTGGCTCTCGATGTGTGCCCCGAAGCAGTGGACGCGTGGCTCGCTGTTGCTCCCCCACTCGGCATGATGCCCACAGCGCCGTCATCGTCCCACGATCCCCGGCCCAAGCACCTCATCGTTCCCGAACACGATCAGTACTCGCCGCCCGAGGCAACCGCTGCGAAGTCGAGCGACTGGGCGTCCACCACGGTGAGCACCATCGCGATGGGAGATCACTTTCTCGCAGGGCGCCTCGACACAGTGACGCGATGCGCCTCCGACTTCATCGGCGTGCTGGCCTCACGGTGATGCCGGCACGCAGCATCGCTTCCTTGGCGTCGGCGATGGTGTACTCGCCGAAGTGAAAGATCGATGCGGCGAGCACCGCATCGGCCCCCGCCACCGTGATGCCCTCGACCAGATGATCGAGAGTGCCCACGCCGCCGCTTGCGATCACCGGGACATCGACAGCCGCGCAGATGGATCGCGTGAGCGCAAGATCGAAACCGTCCTTGGTGCCGTCTCGGTCCATCGAGGTGAGGAGAATCTCACCGGCGCCGTGCTGCACCGCGCGCTCTGCCCACTGGATCGCATCGATTCCCGTGGGTGTCCGACCGCCGTGCAGGAACACTTCCCAGCCACCCTCCGGCCGTTGGCGGGCGTCGATCGCGCACACCACGCACTGCGACCCGAACTCCGCCGCAATCTCACCGATCAATTCGGGACGTTGCACCGCCGAGGTGTTCACGCTCACCTTGTCGGCTCCGGCCCGCAACATCCGCCGGGCATCTTCCACACTGCGGATGCCGCCACCGACCGTGAACGGGATGAACACCTGGTCGGCAGTACGGGCCACCACATCCACCATCGTCTGGCGATTGTCGCTCGACGCAGTGATATCCAGGAACACGAGTTCATCGGCACCCTCGGCGTCGTAGCGGGCAGCAAGCTCCACCGGATCGCCGGCATCACGCAGTCCGACGAAATTGATGCCTTTCACCACACGACCGTTGTCCACATCGAGACACGGAATGACTCGCGCCACCTTCACGACAGCCCCGCCAAGGTCTCGAGTGCTTCGCTGACCGTGAAGCGGTTCTCGTAGATCGCCTTGCCGGTGATGACTCCCGCAAGACCCGGAACACGATCGAGTGCTCGCAGGTCGTCCAGCGACGACACCCCACCGCTCGCAATCACCGGAATGGGCGACGCTGCGGCGGCAGCAGCGAGTCCCTCCACATCGGGTCCGGTGAGCATGCCGTCACGTGCGATGTTGGTGATGATGAAGGCCTCGGCGTCGGGATAGCAGTCGAGCAGGTCCATCACACGCAGACCACTTCCCTGCGTCCACCCGTGCAGCGCCACATCACCGTCTCGGTGGTCGAGGCCCACGGCCACGGGCACCACACGGAACACCGATGCCACGAGCGTGCGGTCCTTGATGGCGGCCGAACCCATCACCACCCGGGCCACACCTGCAGCAGCGAGTGCCTCGGCATCGGCCACCGACCGGACCCCGCCGCCGGTCTGCACGCGCGCACGGCCACGCACGGCCGCGGCCACGGCTGCAACCACCGGACGGTTCACCGGATCGCCGGTGCGGGCCGCGTCGAGGTCCACCACATGGATCCATCGTGCTCCGGCGGCGGCGAAGGATTCGGCGAGTGCCACCGGATCGTCTCCGTACACGGTCTCTTGTGCGTAGTCGCCCTGCAGGAGGCGCACAGCGCGCCCACCGCGCAGATCGATCGCGGGAAACAGTTCCATCAGACGCGCACCCCCGAAGCGATACGCGTGAAGTTCTCGAGCAGGCGCAGACCGTCGTGGGCAGATTTCTCGGGGTGGAACTGCGTGGCCACCACGTTCGAGGATCGAAAGACGACATTGAGCGCGGTGCCGTACTCGGTAGTGGCCGCCACCACCGATGCATCGTCGGGTACGCCGTGCAGCGAATGCACGAAGTACATCCAGGTGTCGCCACCCGTGAGTCCGGCAAAGATCGGGTCGTCCGGTGTTCTGACCTGCAGTCGGTTCCACTGCATCTGCGGACGCTTCACACCGGGCGGGATCCAGCGGACCGTTCCCGGGATGATTCCGAGGCCAACGGCGTCAGGGTCCTCCTCGCTCCGCGAGAACAGCATCTGCATACCGACACAGATCCCGAGGAACGGCCGGCCCGACGCCACTGCATCACGCGTGGCCTGCTCCAGTCCCGCAGCCCGGAAAGCGTCCATGCAAGCGCCAAACGCGCCGACACCCGGGAGCACTACGGCGTCGGCTCGCCCAACGAGAGTCGGGTCAGCGGTGAGGCGAGCATCAGCACCCACGTGCTGCAACGCCTTCTCCGCCGAACGCAGGTTGCCGATGCCGTAGTCCAGAACCGCGATCAACGGGCGTGACGCACCGCTCACAGCACTCCCTTGGTGGATGGCACACCGCCACCCTCCACGCGCACTGCATCACGCAGCGAACGCGCCAGACCCTTGAAGGCCGCTTCGATAATGTGGTGGGCGTTGCGGCCGCGCACGAGTGTCACGTGCAGCGTGATGCCCGCCGCCGTGGCGAAACTGCTGATGGCGTGCTCGGCGAGCTGCGGGTCGAAGGGCGGGTTCCCGAGCGGGAGCACTTCGGGCATCTCGACCTCCCACACCACGAACGGACGGCCGCTGAGGTCCAGTGCGATATCGACGAGAGCCTCGTCCAACGGGTAGCGGCCACTCGCGAAGCGACGCACACCGGCCTTGTCGCCGAGCGCGTCACGGAAGGCCTCACCGAGTGCGATGGCAACATCTTCCACCGTGTGGTGGCTGTCGATGTGCAGGTCACCCGTGGCCTCCACGGTGAGGTCGAAGCCCCCGTGCCGACCGATCTGCTCGAGCATGTGGTCGTAGAACGGCAGTCCGGTGGATACCTGGGTGATACCGGTGCCGTCGAGATCGATGGTCAACCGGATCGATGTCTCTTTGGTGGTGCGTTCCCGCCTGGCGGTACGACTCATGACCCCAACACCTCCTGCAGTGCAGCAATGAACTCGTCGTTCTCCGCAGCCGTGCCCACGGTGACGCGCAGGCATCCGGCGAGCCGGGGCCAACCGGAGCAGTCACGGATGAGCACGCTGCGATCGAGCAGACCCTGCCACACGTCACGGCCGGGGCGGTCGGTGGGTCGGAACAAGATGAAGTTGGCCCCACTCCGCCACTGCTGCACCGGCATGGCGGCGAGCGCGTTGGCGATGCGTTCGCGCTCGCTCACCACATGACGCACCCGCGCGTTCATGTCGTCCACGAATCCCACTGCAAGCCGACCGGCGATCTGCTTGGCGGTGTCGAGGTGATACGGCAGGATCACCTTTTCGAGTTCGGCCACCACCCACGTGGGTGCAACCACGTAGCCGAGGCGCGCCGCTGCCATGGACCACGTCTTGGAGAAGGTACGCACCACCGCCATCGGTCGGTCCTCGTCGAGCAGGTCGAGCGCGGACCAGTCGGAGAACTGCGCATAGGCCTCGTCGACCACGACGAGACCGGGAGCGAGGTCGATGACCTTGCGCACCGTGGCTTCGGGTTCCACGACTCCGGTGGGATTGTTCGGCGAGCACACGAAGGTCACGTGCGGTTCGTGCGCGCGCAGCAGTCGTTCGGCCTCGGCGGGATCCAGCGTGAAGTCGTCGCGGCGTTCGCCCTCCACCACCGTGGCACCGGTGAGGCGGGCGATGTGTGCGTGCAATTGATACGTGGGCTCGAAGGTGGCTACCCGGCGCCCGGCGCCCGCATAGGTGAGCAACAGGGTCTGGAGCACCTCATTGGACCCGTTCGCGGCAAACACGTTCTCAGGTCCGACTCCGTGCAGTCCTCCGATGGCCGTGCGCAGTGCAGTAGCGGCCCGATCGGGATAGCGGTGCCATTCGATACGGGCAACCTCGGCTGTGAAGGCGTCGCTCCACGCGCGCGGCGGAGACTCGGGCGACTCGTTGGTGTTGAGCCGCACCCGCACCTCGACCTGCGGCGAGTGATAGCCCTCGAGGGCGCGCAAGTCGTCGCGGACCGGTACTCGTGCCATTCCTGCGAGGCTAGCGAACCACCCCTGTGTCCCGTGGGCCACAATACGACGGTGCATCCCGAATTGTCCTCGCTCGCCAGTACCGCCTCCACCATGAAGGCCAGGGTGGCAGCGCTCACCGAGGGTCTGCACAACGAACGGGATGCAGAGTTACTTGCGGTGCTCTACGAAGTGGAGCGGTCGCTGGGTGCGGCAAGCCGTCAGCTGGAACGAGCCGTGCGCATCGCCCGACCGGATCGCTGACCGGCGCCGCCCGCGGTGCGGGCGCCACCGCCGGCCCGTGAGGTGGCGGGAGGCGTTGCCGACGGACAGATGTCGGCAAGCACACAGCGTTCGCATGCCGGCTTGCGTGCATCGCACACGCGACGACCGTGCAGGATGAGTCGCAGGCTGAAGGTGCCTCGCTCCGACGGCGCAACGAATCCGTTGAGCTCGAGTTCCACCTTCACCGGATCCTCGTGTTCGGTGAGACCCAGCTTGCGGGCGAGTCGACCCACGTGCGTGTCGACGGGTAGCCCGGGAAGCCCGAACGCCACGCTGCGCACCACGTTCGCGGTCTTGCGGCCCACGCCCGGCAGCGTGACGAGATCCTCGAGCCGCCGCGGCACCTCCCCGCCGTACTCGGTGACGAGTCGTTGCGCCATCGCCACCAGATTCCTCGCCTTGCTCGGGTACAGACCCACCGACTTGATGAGCGGCTCGACGTCTTCCACACGGGCGACAGCAAGCGACTCGGCGTCGGGAAACGCGGCGAACAACCCGGGCGTCACCATGTTCACCCGCACGTCGGTGGTCTGCGCCGACAAGATGGTGGCAGCGAGCAGTTGGAACGGATCATCGTGGGTCAATTCGCACTCGGCACCCGGGTATTCGAGTGCGAGGCGACGTCCGACCTCTTGCGCGCGACCCTTCGGACTCCTCGGCGTTCCCACGGGGCCAGCCTAGGGAGCCTCCGGTGGGTAGGTTGCAGGGATGCGCACGCTCGTCATCAAGCGGCAACTCGACAGTGCCGAGATCGCCGAGGTGGGTGCGCTCATGGCGGCGGCCGAACGCGCCGACGGACACAGACCTCTCTCCGATCACCTCTGGCTCGATCTGGCCCAAGGCGGACGCGAAGGCTTCGCAGGACTGCTTGCTTGGGAGCCGGGGCACGAACACCCGGTTGCATATGCGCAATTGTCCCGGGGCAACAGCTCGTGGGCGCTCGAGTTGGTGGTGCACCCGCACCACCGGTACGAGATGCACGCCATCGGGCCCGAACTCCTCCAGACCGCACTCGATGTGGTAGGCGAGACCGGCGGCGGCAGCGTGCACTGGTGGGTGTTCGAGCCCACCCGTGCGCACGCAGAACTCGCCGCATCGCTCGGCCTGCGTCAGGGGCGACGGCTCCTCCAGATGCGTCGCCCCCTGCCACTCGACATCTCGACCGATCTCGTCACTCGCTCCTTCCGGCCCGGCGCCGACGAGCCAGCCTGGCTCGAGGTGAACAACCGGGCATTCTCGGCGCACCCCGAACAGGGCGGCTGGGATCTCGAGACGCTGCTGGCGCGCGAGCGGGAGGCATGGTTCGACCCTGATGGCTTTCGCATCCATGAGCGCGACGGCCGCATCGCCGCGTTCTGCTGGACCAAGGTGCACCACGACCACCAACCGGTGCTCGGCGAGATCTACGTGATCGCAGTGGACCCCGACTTCCACGGACTCGGCCTGGGCCGTGCCGTGACGCTCGCCGGTCTGGACCATCTCGCGGGCGCAGGTGTGCCGATGGCGATGCTGTTCGTCGATGCCGACAATGCCGCGGCCCTCGGTCTCTACCGCGAACTCGGCTTCGACGTGCACCGAACCGACTGTGCGTTCGTCGGCGAGATCAGCCCCACGAATCCGTAGTGTCGTGGATGTGTTGTCTCGCTACGAACTGAGCAAGGACGACCTCGCCGGATGGCTCGGTGACGGTCCGCGCTACCGCGCCCAGCAGGTCTGGGAGGCGTTGTACCAACACTTCGCCGAGCCAGCCGAGATGACCACGCTCCCCAAGGCCCTTCGCTCTCGTATCGAGGCCGAACTGCCACCGGCGCTCACGCCGGTCACCGAACAGGTCAGCGATCGTGGCGACACCATCAAGTTCCTCTGGGAGCTCGACGGCGGCGCGCGCATCGAGACCGTGCTCATGCTCTATCCCGATCGTGTCACGGTGTGTGTCTCCACACAGGCGGGTTGCGCAATGGCGTGCGGCTTCTGCGCAACCGGTCAGGCCGGTTTCACCCGCCAACTGAGCGTCGGCGAGATCGTGGAGCAGGTGGTGCGCGCCGCTCGACGCGGACGGGATCTCGGTCGTCGAGTGGGCAACATCGTGTTCATGGGAATGGGCGAGCCGCTCGCCAACGAGCCGGCCGTGCACGGCGCGGTACAGCGTCTGCATGCCGACATCGGCATCTCGGCGCGCCATCTCACCGTGTCCACCGTGGGCATCATCCCCGGCATCGAACGCCTTGCCGCATGGGACGAGCCGGTCAACCTTGCCGTCTCGCTCCACGCAGCCAACGACGCGCTCCGAGACGAACTGGTGCCCATCAACCGGCGCTATCCGCTCGACGATCTGATGACTGCGTGCGCGTCCTACCTCGAGCGGCGCAGTCGGCGCCTCTCGTTCGAATGGGCACTCATCGACGGGGTGAACGATCGCCTGCAGGACGTGCACGAACTCGCCGAACGATGCCTCGACCTCCCGCTCGCCGCACATGTGAACCTCATCCCGCTCAATTCCACTCCGGGCTACCCCACACGCGGCACTGCTCCGGAGGGCGTGGGCCGATTCCGCGATGCCCTCGTGCGACTCGGCGTCAATGCCACAGTGCGATCGAATCGCGGCAACGACATCGACGCGGCGTGCGGACAGCTCGCCGCCGGACAATCCGTGCGCCCCGTGACCCTGCGGCGCAAACCATGAGCACACGGATCGCACTCTCGATGCGCTCGGTCTCGTTCGTCCGGGACGGACGAACGATCCTCGCTCCGCTCGACTGGACCGTGCGGGCCGACGAGCGCTGGCTGGTGCTGGGGGCGAACGGCTCAGGCAAGACCACACTCGTGCGTATCGCGTCGCTCTACGAGCACCCGTCGGGAGGAACCGTGGAGGTGCTCGGCGAACGGTTGGGTCGTACCGATGTTCGAGTGCTGCGCCGTCGGATCGGGCTTGCTTCTGCTGCACTTGCGCAACAGTTCCGTCAGGAACTCCCGGCGATCGACATCGTGATGACCGCGCGTTACGCCGCGCTCGAACCGTGGTGGCACGAGTACACCGAGCACGATCGTCAGCAAGCGCTCCACTGCCTCGAGCGCATGGGCGTCGGGCAGTTCGCCGACCGACCGATCGCCACACTGTCGTCGGGCGAGCAACAGCGCTTGTTCCTCGCCCGCTCATTGATGAACGAGCCGGGAATCGTGCTGCTGGACGAGCCGAGCGCACGCCTCGATCTGGGCGGCCGCGAACAACTCGTGGCCGCGCTGGGCGAACTGGTGGACGATCCCTCGGCGCCACCATTGGTTCTGGTTACCCACCATGTGGACGAAGTGCCCATCGGCATGACCCACGCACTGCTATTGCGTGACGGTCAGGTGGTGGCTGCAGGGCCGATGAGCGAAGCCCTCACTGCCGAGACGTTGAGTGACTGTTTCGGGTTACCACTCGTGCTGGAGCGTCGCAGCGACGGTCGGCTCAGTGCGTGGGCCCGGACTCACCCGCCGCGCTGACCAGATCGGCGAGCCGCACCTTCGACCGCTCGATCTCGTCGTGCAGTACACGCTCGAGAATTCCGCTGGCCCAATGCGCCCCCTCGTACCGCAGGGTGACACGCACTTGTGTGCGCATCGGCGGGTTGGCGAGTTGCGAGAGTTCGGCGCGCAGCATCCACTGTCCGTGCTCGCGGCCATCGCGCTCGCTGCGACGGAACTCGAGCACGTTCGGATCACCGCCGGGGACGCGCTCCATTCTCAGTCGCTTCGATCGGGCCAGCGGGCCGAGACGCGCCCGAAGGTCTACCTGCCATGCCGCGGGGTCGGATCCCGGTTCGGGCGTGGCCCGGTACACAAGGCCCATCCATGCCGGATACGAGTCGAGGGCCTCCAACCACGGCATCACCGAATTCGGCGTTCCGGGGAGTTCCACATCGGTGACGAGTTGCATCGAACGATCCTTCGTGCCCAATCAGCAGACAGTCAGTCGGGCCGGCGCATGTCGTTGTCGACGACCTCGTCGAACAGGGTGGGCATCGACGACGAAGCAACCACGTCGAAGTCGGTCGACGCAACACCCTTGCGTCGAGACGGCCTGGTGAGACCACCCGTGGCATCGGAGGCCTCTCGCACGCGGAACAACTGCGGGACCGCTACCCGGCGGTCATCGAGGAACCACCCGCGCGGCACCACGAGGCGATCTGCATGCTCGGCACAGAGCGCCCCGGTGACCGCCGTGGTGTCACGCTCGGCGGCGAGGTGGTCCAACCACACGAGTTGCCGATCGGCATGGAACGCGAACGCAACGGCTGCGTCTCGAGCGCACCCGGGTCGTTCGCATCGGCGGGCCACGATCACCGAGGTTACGCGCCAACGGGTGTCAGCGGTGGTTGTCCGCCGAGAACTGCCACCACATTCCTTGCGGCCAGCAGCGACATGGCGTTTCGGGTCTCCACCGTGGCCGAGCCGAGGTGCGGAATGAGTACCACGTCGTCGCGATTCATCAGACCGGGGTGCACCTCGGGTTCGCGTTCGAAGACGTCGAGCGCAGCCCCCGCAATCTCACGCTGTTCGAGCGCCTCCACGAGGGCCCCTTCGTCCACTACCGGACCGCGCGAGGTGTTCACCAGGTAGGCAGTCGACCGCATCGAGCGCAGTTGCGGGGTGGAGACGAGATGGTGCGTGTCGGGGGTGTACGGGCAGTGCAGCGACACGATGTCGCTCGTGGCGAGCAGTTCGTCGAGGCCGAGTCGCACTGCGCCGAGTTCGGCGACCGTTGCAGCGTCGGCAGCGTTCCGGTTGGAGTAGGCAATCGACAAGCCGAATGCACGGGCGCGCCGGGCGAGTGCCGTCCCGATCTGACCCATACCCACGATCCCGAGGCGCCGATCCCGCAGGCCGGTTCCGAGCATCATGAACATGTTCCAACGCCACGGCTCCCCGGAACGGACGAGGCGTTCGCCCTCCCCGAGCCGTCGGGTGACCATGAGGATCAGTGCCATCGCAAGGTCGGCCGTGGCGTCGGTGAGCACTCCGGGCGTGTTGCACACGATGACGCTGCGACGTGCGCAGGCCGCCACATCGATGTTGTTGTAACCCACCGCCACGTTCGCAACGACACGCAGCGTCGGTCCGGCGGCGTCCAGCACCTCGTCATCGATGCGTTCGGAGATGAGCGACACGATTGCCGAAACGCCGCTGCACGCCGTGAGCAAGTCCGCTCGGGGCATCGCCCCATCGCCATCCCACACCACCAACTGCAGACCGGCGTCTCGCAGGACGGCCAGTCCTGCATCGGGCACCTGCCCGGTGACGAGGACCCGCATCACCGGATCGGGCTCATACGACCGAGCCGGTGAGTACGCCGATGCCCACCGCTATGGCGAACGCCACGATGCCTCCGACCAGCACACGAGTCGCAGCGCGACCCTTGGGTGCTCCGCCGAGGCCGGCCGACGAGGTACCGAGCACCACCAGGCCCACGAGCGTGATGGCAATGGTGAGGATGATCCGGTTCGACGAACCGGACACCGCCATGATGACGATCGGCAGGATCGCGCCCAGGACGAAACTCAGTGCCGAGACTGAAGCAGCCTGAACGGGCCGCGAGAGGGCGTCCATGTCGATACCCAGTTCGTCACGGGCATGAATGGCGAGACGCTCTCGCTCGTCTTCCTTGCTCGACAACTCGTCGGCCACCTGACGCGCCAGCGCCGGGCTCAACCCGCGCTTGATGTAGATGTGCATGAGTTCATCGCGCTCTTCGCCGGGATTGGTCTCGAGCTCCGCACGCTCACGGGCCAGATCGGCATGCTCGACATCTCGCTGAGAACTCACCGACACGTACTCACCGGCCGCCATGGACAGCGCTCCGGCAGTGAGCCCGGCGATGCCAGCAGTGAGGGTCGCCGAGCGGGTGGCATCGGCGGCGGCCACGCCCACCATCAGACTGGCCGTGGAGATCAGCCCGTCATTGGCGCCCAGCACCGCCGCCCGCAGCCAGGCGGCCCGACCACCGAGGTGACGCTCTTTCTTGGAGTGCTCGAGGGCGCTGAAGACCATGCGCTTCGCACGCTACCGATGCGGCGTACCTGAAGCGGCCCACGCCGTGTGTCGTTTGTCCTGCACCGTGCCACACCAAGTGAAACGGGCCGCCGGATGGCGGCCCGTTTCTGGATCTGGTGGGCGATACGTGGCTCGAACACGTGACCTCTACGGTGTGAACGTAGCGCTCTAGCCGACTGAGCTAATCGCCCCTCAGGGAGTCTCACGATACCAAGGAGTCCGCTGGGCTCACGCCTCAGCGCCGGAGGCAGGCGTACCCCCGGCCCTGGCGGTCCCGCCGGGTCTCGGTCTCGCTGGGGCAGGTCGCGTCGAAGTTCACCACCGTCACCACCACGGCATCGTGTGGGGCCTCGCAGCCCACCTCCGCAACGTCGCCGTTGGGCACGACCGTCACGCACGATCCGGGATACAGCAGGTTGTCCGGCCCGGCCGGACGCGACGGCTGTGTGAGTGCACCCGCAGACACGATGAAGATGGCGGCGAGGGCGAACAACAGCACGAACGGCCACTTCGGGAAACGACCCGATGATGCGCGGGTCTGCAGCACAGCCTCCACATCACTGGCGCCGGCCGGCGAGCCGTTGGATCGCGGTGCGGGCGGTGCACCGCGCAGCGAGGCGTCGTACATCGCTCGCCGCCCGGGATCCGACAGCACCCGCCACGCCTCGTTGACGGCGGCCATGTCGGAACCTGCGCGGCCCGCAGCCGAGCCCGCAGCGGCGGCATCGGGGTGCAAGGTGCGCGCCAGCGCGCGATACGCGCTGCGGATCTCGTCGGTGCCCGCATCGGGGCGCACTCCGAGACGCTCGTAGTGCGTGGGCATCAGACGCCGGCCCGGGTGCGGGTCAGAGCTGCGTCGCCTCGGCGAAGAGGCCCTCGAGCTCTTCTTCCTCGGTCGGCGTGAACGCACGGAACTCGTACAGCTTCGAGCCGGCCGGCGGGTTGATGAACGGATTCGCCTGCGCCTCTGGGCTCATGGCGGCCGTGGCACCGTTCACCGGCGACACGTAGGTGATCTTCTCGAACAGCGGACCCGAAACGGCGGGGTCGTAGAGGAAGTTGATGAACTCCTCGGCCTCGGCCTTGTTCGCCGCACCGACTGGGATCACCATCGTGTCCACGAAACTCATTGCACCGCGCTCGGGGAGAGCGAACTCGATGTCGGGGGTGTCGGCAGCCTTGAGCGAGGCAACGTCGCCCGACCAGCCCACCGCCACCCAGACTTCGCCGGTGATGAGATCGTTCACGTAGGAGTTGCCCACGATCTTGCGGAACTGGCCCGCATCACGAGCCTCGCGGATCTTCGCGATGCCAGCCTTCACGTCGTCCACCGTGGCGACGGCAGGATCCACTCCTGCATCGATCACGAACAGACCCACGGTGTCACGCCACTCGCTCAGCAGGGTCACACGGTTCTTGAATGCCGGATCCAACAGGTCGGCGGCCGAGGTGAGCGGACGGCCGGTCTTGTCGGGGAAGTAGGCGAGGCCCACCTGACCCTGTGCGTACGGCATCGAGTACTTGCGGCCCGGGTCCCACTCGGGATTGGCGAGGTCTGCCCGGATGTTCTTCGCATTCGGGATACGTGACAGGTCGAGCGGCTGCACGAGTTCCTCACGGATCATGCGGGCAGCCATCCACGAGGTGGGGGTGACGATGTCGAAGCCGATCCCACGGCCCTTGGCAAGATCGGGCTGATACTTCAGGTACACCGACCCGTTGTCGTCGAACTCGGCCCGGTAGTCCATCGCGATACCCGTCGCCTTCGTGAAGGCCTTCAGGGTGGGCGAGGTGTCGGGGTCGTCATCCTCGACATACAACGGCCAGTTGAGCACGCTCAGCGAGCGGCTCGAGCCGCCACCGCCACCACCGCCGCATGCGGCCAGGATGGCACCGAGAGCCGGCACCGAGATGCCCAGCGCGCCAGCGCGCATGATGAGTTCACGACGGGAGATTCGGGGGGTCATGGCTTGCTCCGTGCGGTTCGACGGCGACTGTTGAGCATGCCTGCGACCGACAGGACGACCGCAGCCAGAAGAATCAGTGTACCGAACACATTGATCTGCGGCGGGAACTGCTTCTCGGTCCACACCTCGAGCGGGAAGGTGCGATCCCGGCCCGACACGAAGTAGGTGATGGTGAAGTCATCGAGCGACAGGGCGAAGGTGAGCAGTGCCGCCGCGAATACGCCTGGGGCGATGATCGGGAAGGTCACCCGGCGGAAGGTCTGCCACGGTGTTGCTCCGAGGTCGGCCGCCGCTTCCTCGAGTTGCCAGTTGAAGCCCCGGATCCGGGCCTTCACCGTGGTGGCCACATAACTGATGCAGAACATGACGTGGGCGATCACGATGGTGAGCACACCGCGCTGCTGGTCCACCAGGACGAACAGGTTCAGCAACGAAAAACCGAGCACCACCTCGGGCATCGTCAACGGCATGACGATCAGGGTGTTCAAGAACCCTTTCCCGCGGAAGCGGTACTTCACGAGCGACACCGCCATCACGGTTCCGATCACCCCGGCCACCAGCGTGACGATGAGGCCGACCTCGAGACTCTTCACGAAGGCCGCCCGCAGGTTCTCGTACTTGAACGGGTCCTTCCATGCATCGAGCGAGAAACGGTTCCATTCGTAGTTCCGTCGGCCGCGCGGCTTGTTGAATGAGAACACCACCATGACTGCGATGGGTACGAACAGGTACACGATCACCAGGATCGAGTAACCGCCGAGGGCCAGACGGGACAGTCGCTGCTTCATCCGAGTTCCTCGGTTCCGAGCAGCCGTGCGTACACGAGCACACCCACGAGGATCACGGCCATCAACACGAAACTGATGGCGGACATCTCGGGCCGGAGTCCCGGCGAATCAAAGTTCTCGGCGACCACGTTGCCGATCATGGTGGTGGAGGTTCCGCCCACGAACGTGGAGTTCACGAAGTCTCCCGCCGCTGGGATGAACGTGAGCAGACTGCCGGCGAACAGACCGGGGAGTGAGAGCGGAAGGGTCACCTTGCGGAACGTGCGCCAACCGCTTGCGTACAGGTCGGGGCCCGCCTCGAGCAGTTTCGGATCGATCTTCTCGAGGCTCACATAGATGGGCAGCACCATGAACGGCAAGAAGTTGTAGGCGAGTGCGCCCACCACCGCCGGCGTGGTGCCGATGATGCTCGACGACTGACCGAGCAGGTCGAGCGAACGCAGCACCTTGGGCACCGGGCCGTTCTCGCTCAGCAGGATGACCCACGAGATCGTGCGGATGAGGTAGGTCGTGAAGAACGGCAGCACGACGAGTGCGAGCAGCACGTTGCGGGCACGGCGCGCACGCATCGCGATGTAGTACGCGAGCGGATACCCGAGCAGAACGCAGAGCACCGTGGCGAGGAGCGCATACCAGAAGGTGCGCCGGAACACTGCGGTGTAGCCGGTGAACACATCGCCGTAGTTGCCGATACCGCCCGAACGCAGCGACTCGCGACCGAGCAGCACCATCGGGATCACGAAGAACACCACGAGCCAGATCAGGGCCGGCGCCGCCAGCAACCACGGTGTGGACCGCCGCCGTGGAGTGACCTCCCCCACCTTGCCCTCCGTCGCCACGGGTACCTAACCGAGTCCGTCGAGCGAGGCCTGCACGGCATCGGTGTCGGTGGTGGTGGAACCAGCGTGGGTGGGTCGGCCGCTCAGCACGTGCGCGGTGCCCGGTTCCCATGACACCCACATGGGGTCGCCGGGACGCAACGGGTCGAGTCCATCGCTCGCCTCGACGCTCACCGCAATCTCGGTGCCGTCTGCGAGGTCGAACAGCACGCGGGTGGCGGCACCCTGGAAGATCACGTCGGTGATGACGCCCTCGAGGCCGTGCCCCGATGTGGGAGCGTGACCCAACGGCGTCAGCTGTTCGGGTCGCAGCATGATGGTGACATCGCTGCCGAGCGGCGCGTCCACATCGGCGCCCGTGACCCGACCACCCGATTGCAGATCCACCACACAGGTACCGGCGCGACGCTCCACCAGGGTGCCGGGGAGCAGGTTGGCCGAGCCGATGAAGCCGGCGACGAACACCGTGGCCGGTCGCTGGTACACCTCGCCCGGTGTCGCGATCTGCTCGATGCGGCCGTTGCTCATGACTGCCACACGGTCGCTCATCGTGAGCGCCTCTTCCTGGTCGTGGGTCACGAACACGAACGTGATGCCCACCTCGCGCTGCAACCGCTTCAACTCGATCTGCATCGCCTGACGCAGTTTGAGGTCCAGCGCAGCGAGCGGTTCGTCCAGCAGCAATGCGCTCGGCAGGTTCACCAGCGCACGTGCGAGCGCCACTCGCTGCTGCTGGCCACCGGACAACTGCGCGGGTCGCCGCTTGGAGTAGCCGCCCAGATGGACGATCTCGAGCATCTCGTCCACACGACGCTTAATGTCTGCACTCGCAACCCTGGTGCTCCGGAGACCGAACGCCACGTTCTCGAACACCGACATGTGGGGGAACAGCGCGTACTGCTGGAACACGGTGTTCACGTGGCGCTTGTAGGGCGGCACATCGGCTTGGTCTGCACCGTCGAGCAGCACACGACCGTCGGACGGCTTCTCGAAGCCTGCGATCATCCGCAACAACGTGGTCTTGCCGCAACCCGATGGCCCCAACAGCGAGAAGAACTCACCGCGCTGGATGCCGAGATCGGCATGGTGCACTGCGACGAAGGAACCGAATTCCTTGCGCACACCCTCGAGACGGATGACCTCGTCGACCGCGGTCATGGCAGGCCCAATGGCCGGTACCGATCGAACACCGAGCCGGACCTCCTCGTCGTGATGGGTACCTGTGACACCAACGGGCAAAACTAGCCCCCCAGCGGCCACAACAGACAAGATCGTGCCATGGACCCCCAACGAGCCCCCCGAACCGTCGGCGTGCCCCGGGAGATCAAGACCGCCGAGCACCGGGTGGCGATGACACCCGACGGTGTACGCGAACTCGAGCAGCACGGCATCGAGGTGTACGTCGAGACCGGCGCGGGCGAGGGTGCAGCGTTCAGTGACGACGACTACCGGGCCGCTGGAGCCGACATCGTGGCCACCGCCGCCGACGCCTGGGCCCAGGACCTCGTGGTGAAGGTCAAAGAGCCTCAGCCCGCCGAGTTCACCCACCTGCGCCCCGACCTGACCCTGTTCACCTACCTGCATCTGGCGGCCTACCCCGAGGTTGCCTCGACGCTGCTGGCCAGCAGGTGCACCGCCATCGCCTACGAGACGGTTCAGCGCGCCGACGGCTCACTGCCCCTGCTCGCTCCCATGAGTGAGGTGGCGGGTCGACTCGCGCCGCAGATGGGAGCACACCACCTCGAACGACACCACGGTGGCCGAGGCGTGCTGTTGGGCGGGGCACCCGGAGTTCGACCTGCCAAGGTGGTGGTCCTCGGTGCGGGCAACGTGGGTTGGAACGCCGCATGGATCGCTGCCGGCATGGAAGCCGAAGTGGTGCTCATGGACCGCAACCTCGATCGACTGCGCTGGGTGGATCAGATCCAGAAGGGTCGCATCGTCACCCTCGCCTCCAACAAAGGAGCGGTGGAGCGTCACGTGGCCGATGCCGATCTCGTGATCGGCGCAGTACTCGTGGCCGGCGGACGCGCTCCCGTGGTGGTCACCGATGCAATGGTGCGCACGATGCGCCGCGGTGCCGTGATCGTGGATGTCGCCGTAGACCAGGGCGGGTGTGTGGAGACCACACACGAGACCACACACAACCAGCCCACCTACGACCTGCACGGCGTGATTCATTACGCGGTGGGCAACATGCCCGGCGCGGTGCCACACACCTCCACGTACGCGCTCACCAACGCCACGCTCCCCCACGTATTGGCACTCGCCACACAGGCGAACCGCGGTGCGATCGAACGAGACCCGGCGCTCGCGCTCGGCGTCAATGTGGTGAATGGGCAACTCACCAACCGTGCCGTGGCCGAGGCGCTCGGCCAGAACCCGGTGGATCCGCTCGAAGTCCTGTAGCCCCAGCGCTTGCGGGTGGCACAATGACTGACGTGCCTACCCCCACCCCTGTCCACGAGCTGGACCTGCCCGTGCTCGACGTGGACAGCGGACGTGAAGCGCGTGTGCGCTCGGTGGAGCAGGCCCGGTCGCAGCACTGGCTCGCCAAGGGCCTCATCGGCTACACGGTGACGTCGTACGACGATGTCGTGGCACTGCTGCGTGACAAGCGGTGGTACAGCGCCGCGAGCCTGGCAGTGGAGTTGTCCGGGGTGAGCGACCCCGAGTTCACCGCGGGCCGCCGCGAGACCATCTTGACCGTCGAGGGCGAGGTGCACACGCGTCTGCGGCGCCTCGTGGCCCCGGCGTTCTCGCCCCGGGCCGCGGACCGTTTGCGGCCCTACATGCGCGAGGTCATCAACGGCCTCGTGGACGCAGTCGCTGCCGATGGGCGGTGCGAGTTCGTGAGTGCGGTCTGCGAGCCGTATCCCATCCCGATCATCTGCGAACTCCTCGGAGCCCCCAAGCAGGACTGGCGCCTGTTCTCCCGCTGGGCCGCCGACCTGCTTCGTATCTTCGATTTCGACCTCGGCGCCAACTATCGACTTGTGATGCAGGCGAGTCGAGAACTCGATGCGTACTCCACCGCGCTCATCGAGCAGCGACGCAATCGACCCGCCGAGGATCTGCTCACCGACCTGATCGCCGCCGAGGAAGCCGGTGACCGCCTCAGCCACGACGAACTGCTCAGCATGGTGAACGCCGTCATCGTGGGTGGGACGGACACCACGAGGAACCAACTGGCGTGCAGCGTTGCTCTGCTGGCCCGCTACCCGGAGCAATGGCGATTGCTCGCCGAGCAACCCGAACTCGCTCCCCGGGCGGTGGAAGAGACCATGCGGTTCCTCGGCGCAATCCGCGGAACCGCCCGCTTCGCGAGCGAAGACATCGTGTATCGCGACGTCTTGTTCCCCAAGGGGAGTTTCGTCGCCATCTCGACGTGGGCGGCCAACCGTGACCCGGCCGCATGGCCCGATCCCGAGACCTTCGACATCACACGGGAACCAACCGGTCAGCCACAGCTCACCTTCGGATCGGGGATCCACTACTGCCTCGGTGCCTCGCTCGCGCGGGCCGAACTGCAGGAGGCCCTACCGATCCTCGCCCGGCGGATGCCGGATCTCGCTCTCGATGGCGAGATCACGTGGAAGCCCGACGGCGTGGCCATCTGGGGACCTGCGAGCCTGCCGATCCGTTTCACCCCGGGCTCGTAACCGCGCTCCCCACCATGACCGACACGCACGCCGACGCCGTCCCGCACGACTTCACCCCGGGTTCGGTACGCGCTGCGTGGTCATATCGACCGTTCCGCATCGTGTGGACCGGTCAGGCGCTGTCGCAGACCGGTACGTGGATGCAGAACGTTGCGCTGCCCGCGTACGTACAGGGACGTTGGAACTCCGGCGGCCTCGTTGGTGCCATGGTGTTCGCACAGCTCGGGCCCCTGTTGCTGCTGTCGATCCCGGGCAGCGTGCTCGCCAATCGTGCACCCCGCAAACCGTGGCTCCTCACGATGCCCACGGTGCAGATGTTCGCTGCGTTCGCCATGGCAGCACTCGTCGCCACCGACGCGGGCTACTGGTGGATCTTTCTCGCCAACGCGGCAATGGGCTGCGCGAATGCGCTCAATGCCCCTGCGTTCCAGTCGTCCATCCCGCTGCTGGTCCACCGTCGTGATCTGCCGGGGGCGATCTCGCTCAACACCGCGCAGCTGAACGGAACGCGCGTCATCGGTCCGCTCATCGTTGGGCTCCTCACACTGCTGCATGTCACCGTGAGCCAGATGCTGCTGATGAACGGCATCACGTTCATCTTCGTGGTGATCGCCATCGCACTCATCGACATCCCCGTGGTGCGCCACGAGATGGACCAGGGCTGGCGCCAGCTCACCCAGGGGTTCCGGATCGCGCGGTCACGACCCGTGCTGTGGCGGCTGCTCGTCTCGATGACGCTGTTCTCGCTCCTCGCACTCCCGTTCGTGGGGCTGTTCCCCACCGTGGCAGCACTGGCCTTCGACATGAAGCCTCGTTCGGCCGCATACAGCTGGCTCTACGCCGTTTTCGGATTCGGCGCACTGCTGGGCGGCCTCTCGGTGGGAAGCGTGTTTGCCCGTGTTGACAAGCGACGCATCATCCCACCGGCCTTCGCGGGCT
>JAFMJD010000038.1 GCA_017853685.1 Actinomycetota bacterium
AACGTCGGAGCCGAGCACGAGAGCAAAGCCACCGCCCGCCGCCGGACCATTGACTGCAGCGATCACGGGTTGAGGAAGAGAGCGCAGATGCGGGATGAGCGAGGCAATGTGCTTCTGCACCGCGAACCCCGACGGAGTCGGCCCGAGATGCTCGGTGTCGGGGGCCTTGCCGTAGCCGGTGAGATCGAGTCCGGCGCAAAAACCACGGCCGGCGCCGGTGAGCACAATGACCCGACAGGTCGGGTCAACGGCGAGCTCGTCGAGGGATCGATGCAGTCCCTGCACCAGTTCAGTGGTGAGAGCGTTCAACTTGTCCGGACGATTGAGCGTGATCTGGGCGATGCCATCGTGTGGGCGGGTGATCTCGAGAATGGCCATGGGCACATTGTTGCCGGTCGCCGCCTCCACCGCCCTGTTCCACCCGTTGGCTACGGTTCGACCATGGCACCCACCGTCACCCGACGATCGGCGCAGATCCACCGCACCCTCGCCCCCCACCGCGTGGGCAACGATCCCACCACGCTGCTGACGCACGAGTCGTTCTGGCGGGCCACCATCACCCCCGAGGGCCCAGGAACGCTGCACCTGCAGTGGAGCGCACATGGACTCGACGCCGAGTCATTCGGACCGGGCGCCCACTGGCTCCTCGAGCGTGCCGAGCATTACGCAGGGTCCGGAGATCCCGGCCACCGCTTCGACCAGCATGCGCACCCCGCCATCGTCTCGGCCCAACGCGACCACCCCGAACTCCGGCTCTCCAACGGCCATTGCCTCTATCACACACTGCTGCCCACCGTGATCGGTCAACGCGTCACTGCGGTCGAGGCGCACCGGTCATGGAGACGACTTTGTCAGCAATACGGAGAACCCGCACCGGGGCCATATCCGCTCCTGCTGCCACCACGTCCGGAAGTCCTGCGCGTCCAACCGTCGTGGAGATTGCATCCACTCGGTATCGATCGACGCCGCTCCGATGCCTTGGCGCAACTCGCAAAACACGCCGACCGCCTCTTCGCACTCGATGACGCCCTTCCGCAACAGGCGACCGCACTCCTCGCACACATTCCGGGCATCGGGCCGTGGACGATCGGCGCAGCCCTCGGCCACGCCCTCGGAGACGCCGACGCCGTCGCGGTCGGGGACTTCCACCTGAAGAACACCATTGCGTGGACCTTGGCCGGCGAACCACGAGCGAGCGATGACCGCATGCTCGAACTCTTGGAGCCCTACCGGGGTCAACGAGGCAGGGTCATCGCTCTGCTCGCTGCCCAAGGGGCACAGGCACCCAAGTACGGCGCTCGGCAGCGCATCCTTCCGATGGAACGCTGGTAGTCCCTCAGCGACGGCCCAGTCCGAGATACCGAAAGCCGGCTGAGCGCCAACGCGCAGCATCGAGATGGTTGCGGGCATCCACCACCGTGCGCTGGGACATCGCCGGCCCAACGGCGTGCGGATCGCTCTCGGCGAACTCGGCCCACTCAGTAAGCACCACCAGACAGTCGGCTTCCTTCACGGCTGCATCCAGCGAGTGCGAGATCTCCACTCCGGCGAGGTCGGAACCCACCGAATGCGGATGCATCGAGGGATCGAAGGCGCGAACGGTGGCGCCACCGGCTGCAAGCGCTTGCGCAATGGCCACTGCCGGAGAGTCCCGCAGATCATCGGTTCCCGCCTTGAAGGCAAGACCCCAGACCGCAACGAGTGATCCGTGCAGTGAGCCGCCCAACGCTCGACGAACCTTGTTCACGACATCGCTGGCGTGCGCAGAGTTCTGTTCGACCGCAGCTGCGAGGAGTTCGAAGTTCACGCCGTAGTGCTCGGCAGTGTGCAGCAACGCCCGAGTGTCCTTCGGGAGACAACTTCCTCCCCAGCCCGGACCCGGCTGCAAATACGCGGGGCCGATGCGACGATCGAGTCCGATACCGCGCAGGACGTCATCGATCTGTGCACCCGTCGCGTCGCAGAGAGCAGCGATGGCATTCACGAAGGTCACGCGCACCGCGAGCATCGCATTCGATGCGTACTTGATCGTCTGCGCCGAGATCGGGTCGGTGGTCACGACCGGAGCGTCGATACCGTCGAACAACGCGCCGACGGTGTCCGCGGCTGCCGGATCGTCCGAACCCAGCACGATTCGATCAGGATGCAGGAAGTCGCGGACCGCGGAGCCCTCGCGCAGAAACTCGGGGTTGTTCACCACGGCCACATCGGCACGGCCGAGCAGCGCCTGGAGATGCGGCGTGCTTCCGATGGGAACGGTGGACTTGCTCACCACGATGGCGCCGGGCTCGAGGCTCGGCCCGATCTCGCGCACCACGGCCTCCACCTGGGAGAGGTCGGCCGACCCGTTCGGGAGCGACGGTGTCGCTACACAGAGGAACACCACAGAACGACCGGCCAGTGCCGAGCGAGCACCGAGCACGAAGTGCAGTCGGCCGCTGTCGAGACCGGACCGTACGAGCTCGCCGAGGCCCTCTTCGTGGATGGGGACCTCACCCTCACAGAGTGCGGCAACGCGGGCAGGGTCTACATCGGCGCAGACCACATCGTGACCGAGGGAGCTCAGACAGGCTGCAGTGGTGAGACCCACATATCCAGCGCCCACCACACCGATGTATGCCACAGGGGAACTCTAGGCGTTGGGCGACACCCGACGCATCGGAGCACCGGTGAAATTCATACCGGAAGCCGGCGCCACACCGCCCGGGGCAGGTGGCGGAACACCGCAAAGACGAAGCGCAGCAGTCCGGGCACCCACACCGTCACCTCGGTTTTTCGAAGGGCACGCACCGTGGCCTCGGCCACCTTCTCGGGTGTGGTCGAGAAGGGTTGGGCCTTCATGCCCTCGGTCATCTTCGAGCGCACGAAACCCGGTCGCACCACGAGAACTCGCACGCCCGAGCCCACCAGCGAGTCCGCGAGTCCCTGCATGAATGCGTCGCTACCGGCCTTCGACGCTCCGTACACGAAGTTGGCGCGCCGCACACGCTCCCCGGCCACCGAGGAAATGTGGATCAACGTGCCGTGACCCTGGGCCCGCAGCACGCGTGCCGATTCCAGTCCGGCCGATACGACGCCCACCATGTTCGTGCGCACCACCGCAGCGGCAGCCATCGGATCTGCGGTCAGCGAGTCCTGCGGGGCGCCGAGCACACCCCAGGCGCTGACGACCACATCGAGATCACCGCCGCTCGCTGCGAGATCCAGTACCGCACGGTGCGACGACGGTTCGTCTGCATCGAAGCCGAGCAGTTCCACCGAGGTACCCGACGAGCGCAGCTCCTCGGCGAAGGATTCGCACGACACCGTCCGGCGGGCAGCGAGTACGACCCGCGTTCCACTACGGGCACCGATGAGACGTCGAACGATCGCCTGACCGATGTCGCTCGTTGCGCCGAGCAGCAACACCGACTGAACATTTCCGAGCGCGTCCTGCACGGTCACTCCCTCGTTCCGGACGGTGCGCCGTCCACTGTGTTCGCGCGTCGCAGTCCGAGACGCCGCGAGAGATCGGATTGGAAGACCGCCGTCGGGTCCAGGCGATCGCAGACGGCGCGCCACTCGTCGAGTCGCGGGTACATCTGTGGGACCAGTGCGGGCGAGACGCGCGAATCCTTGGCGAAGTAGACACGACCGCCCGCCCCCACGACATCGTGATCGAGGCCGTGGAGCAGCTCCCCGAGACCGGACACGCCGGTGGGTATGTCCAGAGTGAGCGTCCAACCCGGAGCCGGGAACGAGAGCATGCCGGCATTCGACGGCCCGAAGCGCTTGAGCACGGTGAGGAACGACGCTGCTCGGCCGTGTGCCAGGCGCTCCATGATGCTGCGCAGGAGTGTTTCGGCGCCCAGCGGGATGACGAACTGGTACTGCAGCATCCCGCGACGTCCATAGAGACGGTTCCAGTTCCGGACCAGATCCAACGGGTGGAAAAAGGCACTGATGCCCTGAAGTTCAGCGCTCCGTCGTCGGGGCGCCTTGCGGTACCACAGCTCATTGAATGCCCGGATCGTGGTCGAATTGAGCAGGCCGCTCGGTACGACACTCGGCACACCGGCAACCGAGGAATCGGTGAACTCTCTCGACGTTCCGAGCGGCACGGCGGATGCCGGTGCGTGGTCAGCCATGGTCACCACTCCCCGACCGAGCCGAGCGCCGGTGCCCAGCGCGTCGATCCACGCAACCGAGTACCGATACGAGGACTCGTGTTCCTCCATCACCCGCATCGTCTCGTCGAGATCGCTGGTGCGCCAGGTCTCCACGAGCATCTTCGACGTCTCGACTGCGAGCGCACGGAACGTACAAGCGGTCACGATCCCGGTAAGCCCCATGCCGCCGACCGTCGCCCAGAAAGCCTCCGGGTCCGTGTTCGGGCCCACCGTTCGGATCGTTCCATCGGGGCCCATGAGGTCGAGTGACTCCAGATGGTTGCCGAACGATCCATCGACGTGGTGGTTCTTGCCGTGAATGTCGGCCGCAATCGCTCCGCCCAACGTCACCAGTCGGGTTCCAGGTGTGACGGGCACGAAGAACCCCTGCGGGAGCAGTGATGCAATGACCGTCTCGAGGCTGACACCTGCGCCGACGCGAACCAATCCGGTACTCGAGTCGAGCGACACCGCACTCGACTCCCCGAGGCGCACCACGGTGCCGCCGCCGTTCTGGGCAGCATCACCATAGGAACGACCCAGTCCGCGTGCGAGCACACCGCGCGCACCGCGACCCCTGACCGCTCCGGCAACGGCAGAGTCATCCACCGCGTCGACAACCTCGGCTGCCGACGGCGCCGTGCGGCCCCAACCGCTCAACAATTCGGTGGTCATGCGCGAACACCGTCGCCGAGGTACACCCCGAGCGCAAAGGTGATGACCCACAGCAGTCCGGACAACTGCAGCCACCGGTCCTGCAGGAACACTTCCTCGGGCGCACCACCGTGCCCGGTCTCGAGCACGAGCGCGTAACGCAGGAGGGCGAGCAACATGGGTGCAACGGTGAGTTCGTAGAACGGGAACGGCCCTGGGTCCACCCGACCGGCGTCGAACGCCCAGACGCAATAGGCCACCAGCGTTGCCGAGCAGGCAACCGTGACGACCAGCCGCAGGAACGGCAGCGTGTAAGTCTCCATGGTGCTGCGCGTATCGGTGGCGTCATCACCCAACTCGCGAAGCTCGGCATATCGCTTGCCCGACACCACGAACAGCGAGCCGAACATGGTGCAGAGCAGGAACCATTTCGACATGTACACACCGCTCGCCACTGCACCCCCGATGGCGCGCAGCACGAAACCACTCGCCACGGCAACGAGATCGAACACGGCCACCCGACGGAGATAGGTGGAGTACGCAAGGGTGAGCGCGATGTACACCGCAATCACCACGATCGCCCGCCAACGCCACACCACGAGGGTGAGACCGAATCCAGCAAGCAACATCGATGAACCCAGCACCCGGGCAAGCGGCATCGGTATCGCGCCCGAAGCGATCGGCCGGCGAGACTTCTTCGGATGACGGCGGTCCGCCTCGACATCCAGAATGTCGTTCCAGAAGTACGTGCCGCTCGCCGCCAGACAGAAGGCCACAAAGATCACCAACGTGCGCCAGAGGTAGGGCCACTCGGTGAGCACGCCAGCAGCACCCGGAGCAGCGAAGACGAGCACGTTCTTCATCCACTGCCGGGGACGGCATTCGCGCAGGATCGAGCGGAGCATCATGGCCTCCCCGAGACCGGCACTGGGTCCAGCCGTACGCCACGCACCCACACGGGATACCTGGCCATCGCGAGCAACTCTCGGTCCCCCGCCGAATCGCCGTAGGCCCACAGCACCACTGTCTCTCCCGCCAGCCACTCGGTCATCCGACGGGCCTTCTCGGCCGCCCGACAGTTCGCACCCAGCAAGCGGCCCGTGCACACGCCATCGGGACCGGTTTCCACATCCGTGCACAGTACGGCTTCCACCCCACCGAGGACGTCACGGGCGAGGGGCTCCAAATAGGCCCGAAGCGACGCCGACACCAACACCACTGCGTGCCCTTGCTGACGATGCCAGACGAGACGTTCATAGACATCACGACGCAGCCAACGTGAGCCCACCTCGGCCGCAAACGCAGTCCCCAGGTCGTCGAGCCGTCGCCGCGGCACGCCCCGAACGGCTCCACCCACCACGATGGCCTTCACCCGATCACGATCACCGCGCCCGATCCCGGTCGTCAGCACCAGCCACGGATGCCGGACCACGGCGCGAACCACGCGGTACCAGCCGCCCGCGCGTACGAGGAACGGGAGCACGCAGTCCCGTGTGGTGAGTGTCCCGTCCACGTCGAACGCGACAACTGTTCGGGGCTCGGAAGGGCCTTGTGTCATGACGAAACTCCCCCGCGCGACCCCAGGTCATCGAGCATGGTCCAGTATCCGGGAAAGCTCTTCGACACGACCTCGGGATCCTCGATCACGATGTCGTGGACACACAGTCCGATGAGCGCGAACGACATGGCGATCCGATGGTCGTGGTGCGTGGATACCCGTGCACCGTGAACCTGACCCGGATGCACCACGATGCCGTCGGATTCTGCCTCGGCCTCCACACCGCACGCGCGCAACTCACGTACGACGTCACCGATGCGATCGCTCTCCTTGCCCCGGATGAAACCGATTCCGGTGATGCGCGTCTCGGTGGACGCAAACGCCGCGACAACAGCCAATGTCGGTGCGGTGTCCGAGAAGTCGCGCATGTCCACCGTGATGCCATGCAGGGGTTGGCTTCGAGTGACGCGAACTCCGTCGTTGCCCTGTTCCACGATGCAGCCCATGTCGCGCAGTGCATCGACGAAACGGATGTCGCTCTGTGTGGAATCGGCATACAGTCCGCGGACACGAACCGAGCCTCCGGCAATGGCCGCAGCCGCCAGCGGGTAACTCGCCGAGGACGCATCCGCCTCTACGGCATACGACGTGGCCCGATATCGGCCACTCGGCACCACGATGGCGCCGAACCCCTCGCTGCGGAACTGCACCCCATCCAGACCGAACGACGCCATCACCCGGCTCGTCATCTCGACATACGGGCGCGACACGAGGTCGGTCGTGAGCACGATCTCGAGACCATGAGGGAGGTAGGGGGCGATCATCATCAATGCCGAGATGTACTGGCTCGAGATGTCTCCCCGAACCTCTACCCGCGAGCGTGCATCGGCGGGATCGCCGCGCCGGACCTGGACCGGCAGATGACCCGGGCGTTCGAGGGGAGCCACATGTGTACCCAGAGCCATCAACGCGTTGTGCAGCGCAGCCATCGGACGCGCGCGCAGCGGTGCTTCGCCGTCGATCACATAGGGACCAACACCCAGAGCGGCCACTGCAGTCAGGAAGCGAGACGTGGTACCTGCAAGTCGTGTCGGCAGCACGATGGGGCCATCGTCCAGCGCACCCGCTCTGCCGAGCACCTGGACGCTGTCGGCGTCTCGACGGACCCCGATGCCGAGGCGCGCCAGGCAATCCACCATGGCCACCGTGTCGTCACCGTCGGGCACATTGCTGATGACACACGGGCCATCGGCCAGCGCAGCGCACACCAGTGCACGATTCGCAATGCTCTTGGAGCCGGGAACGCTCACCGTGGCGTCGAGCGGACCCGACAGTGGTCGAATCAGGCGCTCCATCACGACAGATGCGTCACCGATGGTCGGAAGCCGCGCGCTATGAGCCCACCCCGGTAACGCTCGGCACCCGATGCGTCTACCAAGAGCACCGACACGCCACGGTTGCCCTCCACCGAGTGCACCACCTCGAAACTCGCGACGTTGACGCCCAACTCGGCCGCAAGGGTGAAGATCTCGGCCGCAGCACCCGGACGGTCCAGGATCGGAATACGGATCTCTGCGAGGTCGGTCGGGTGAGCACCACGGATCGGAAGGTTGGCCCGTGCCTCACGCGCGCCGGCGAGCCGATCGTTCAGGGCAGCACGGTTGCCGTCGAGGACCACTTCCCGCATCTCTGCGAGACGCTGGATGAGGTCACCGAGCGTCGATGCAATCGCATCCCGGTTCTCCGCACAGATGTCGAGCCAGATCGCCGGGTGGCCCGACGCGATTCTGGTCATGTCCCTGAAACCACCCGCCGCCATGCGCAGGAGCACTGCGTGCTCCTCGGAGCGTTCGGCGGCGAGTCCCATCAACGATGCGGCCGTGAGGTGCGGAACGTGAGACACCACCGAGACGATCTCGTCGTGCCGTTCGGCCGGTAGCGCCAATACCTCAGCGCCCAGGTCCGCTACCACCGCTGCCACTGCAGCGAAGGTTCGATCGGCGGTGTGTGGACTCGGCGTGAGCACCCACACCGCACCGTCGAACATGTTCGGGTCGGCACCGTCGAGCCCGACGAGTTCGCTTCCCGCCATCGGGTGTCCGCCGACGAAGCGAGGATTCTCACAGGCGCGCACGATGTGGGACTTCACGCTGCCCACATCGGTCACCACGCCGCTCGTCTCGGCGAGTGCGCGTTCTACGAGCGCTGGAACCACCGAGACCGGGCCCGCAACAAAGGTGATCTCTGCGGCAGGATCGACACCTGCCGAGTCGATGATGCCGCGCTGCAGTGCGTCGGCAACCCGTTCGGGAACGGCGTCGTCTCCACTCACGCGCCAACCCCGCTCACGCAGGGCGACGCCCACCGAACCGCCGATCAGGCCGAGCCCGAGGATGTTTGCGGAACGGACGCCTGACACAGCCCATGAGCCTACCGACGGGCTGCGTACGCCCGTGGAGACCTCAGTTCCGACCCGTGGGCCTCGAGGTACGCGCTGCGCGTGCGCCTCGTTTGGGAACGTCGGGCGAGGTCACATCGCTCGGCATCGCATCGATGAGCGCACGAACCTCGCTCGAGTCCAGCAGTCGCCAGGCCCCCGGCTCGAGGCGTCGATCCGAGAGCGGCCCGATCCGGACGCGCACCAGACGAGTCACCTCGTGCCCCACTGCAGCACACATCCGACGAACCTGACGATTTCGCCCTTCGTGAATCGTCACGCGCAGCATTCCCGGCTCGGGTTGGCTCACACGGGCGGGTGCCGTCACACCATCGTCGAGTTCGACACCTTCTCGCAGCCGACGCAGCGACGAGGGCGACACCGGCGCAGGCGTCACCGTGACGAGATACTCCTTTTCCACCCCGAAACTCGGGTGGGTCAGGCGATTCGTCAACTCGCCGTCATTGGTCAAGATGATGAGTCCCTCGGTGTCGAGATCGAGTCGGCCGACCGGATGCACCCGAGGCTCAGCAGGTACGAGATCCACCACAGTGGGTCGACCGTGGGTGTCGCGCGCCGTGCTCACCACACCGACGGGTTTGTTCAAGAGGTAATACACCGAGTCAGGCCGAACCGGCGCCAAACGCCCGTCCACCTCCACCACGTCGACCAACGGGTCCACCCGATCACCGAGGGTTGCCACCACGCCATTGACGCGCACTCGTCCGGCGGTGATGAGTTCCTCACATGACCGTCTACTGCCGTATCCCCGCTGTGCGAGCAGTTTCTGCAGACGCTCGCCGGTGGGGTTCGCCTGCTCCCAGAGCGGCGGCTCAGGTTCCCTGGGCGGTGTCGCCATCGCTCGCAGATCCCTCAGATAGCGGCGGCGCCGGGGTTGCAGGCTCCACGATCGGGGTGACCCGCAGGCCCTGTTCGAGTGCCTCCACCACCTCGGCGCCCGGGACGAAACCTGCAAGTGGCGGAAGATCGGCCAACGAGTCGAGGCCCAACTTCTCGAGAAAACGAACGGTGGTTCCCCACATCACCGCTTGACCGGGTCCCGGGTCACGAGCGATCTGGTCCACATAACCGCGTGACTGCAGGGTGCGCAGCACACCGTCAGGATCGACACCACGAATCGATGCGATCTGTGCTCGGCTGATGGGCTGTTTGTACGCAATGATCGCCAAGGTCTCGAGCGCAGCGCCCGACAGGCGAGCACGTTGGCCGTCGAGCACGAAGCGCTCCACGTACGCAACCATGTCGGGGTGCGTCTGGTAACGCCAACCACCCGCAACCCGCACGAGCTGGAACCCGCGTTGGTCGTCCTCGTACGACGCCGCAAGGCGCTGACACATCCGGTTCACGAGCGTGGCCGGCTGTTCGAGCAACTGGGCCAGTACCGATGGTTCGACCGGCTCGGTTGCGGCCATCAAGATCGCCTCGAGCGCACGGGACAATTCGGCCTCGACGGCAGCGTTGGCCCCGGCTGCAGCACCGACCGTCTCGCCGTCGGCGATCGCTGTCTCGTCGGTTCCGCTCTCGATGTCGTCGTTCATGGGGATCAGCCCTCGTAGTCGTCGATGGAGACCGCAGCGGTGCCCGCTTGCGCACCCATCCAGGTGATTTCGATGTCGCCGAATCGCTCGGCCTGTTCCAGATCCACGTAGCCCTGCTTGTAGAGCTCCAGCAACGCAAGAAAGCGAACGATCACCTCGAGGCGTTCCACCAATCCGGTGGTGAGCCGACGGAAGGTGATCCGACCGACTCGCGGCAGTTCGTCGACGAGTTCTTCGACCGCCTCGGCGACGCTGACGCGCACCTGAGCCACGTGGCCGAGGTCCACCGTCGGCACGGGCTTGGGGGCCGTCGCCCGTTCGGCGGCACGCAGCAGATCGGCAACCGTGACCCCCTCGAGCAGGTCCGGAACCATGCTCGCGAACGGCTCTTCGGGTCCGGCCACACGCGGCCACGAGGAATCGGCGAGGGCCGAGTACCGGGCAAAGACGTTGCCGACGTCTTTGAAGGTCTTGCACTCGAGCAGCCGTGCCAGCAGCAGATCTCGTTCTTCCCAGAGTGCGAGTTCCTCGTCGAGATCCACGTCCTCGCGCCCGGGAAGCAGTCGACGTGCCTTGAGCTCCACGAGCGTGGCTGCGATGAGCAGGAACTCAGTGGCGATGTCGAGATCGAGGTTCTCCATCCGCTCGAGCTCGGTCAGGAAAGCGTCCACGATCCGAACGAGCGACACCTCATGGATGTCCACCTGCTCGGCGAGAATCAGGTGCAGAAGCAGGTCGAACGGCCCTTCGAAGACCGGTGTCGACACCTCATACGCCATTCCGGCGAGGCTAGCCCGTGGCACCGCACAGGGGGACCATCGACGGTGGGCGGCAGAACCGACCCCGGGCGGCGCGAGCCGCTTTTGTAGCCTCTCGGGAATGACCAGAGTGCTGTCCTGCATCCAGCCCACCGGGGATGTCCACCTCGGTAACTATCTGGGCGCCCTGCGCAATTGGGTCATTGGCCAGCACGAGTGCGACGCCTTCCACGGAATCGTGGATCTCCACTCCCTCACCGTCACGACCGAGCCCGGCGTGGTCGGCGAGAACACCCTCAAGCTTGCCGCCATGCTGTTCGCAGTGGGCCTCGACCCCGATGTGGCCACCGTGTTCGTGCAGAGCCATGTGCCCGAGCATCCACAACTCGGGTGGATCATGGAGTGCACGGTGAGCTTCGGGGAGCTCTCGCGCATGACCCAGTTCAAGGACAAGTCGGCCAAGCGCGAGGCCGAATTCATCTCGGCAGGCCTCTTCACCTATCCAGCGCTGCAGGCTGCCGACATCGTGCTCTACGACACCGACGAGGTCCCCGTCGGTGAGGATCAACGCCAGCACATCGAGATCACGCGTGACATCGCCGAGCGGTTCAATGCTCGCTTCGGCGAGACCTTCGTCGTGCCTCGCCCGGTCATTCCACGCGCAGGAGCCCGTGTCATGGACCTCCAGGATCCGACTTCCAAGATGTCGAAGTCGTCCACCACCGAATCGGGTCTCGTCTACCTGCTCGACGACCCCGCAGCCGTCCTGAAGAAGTTCAAGCGTGCGGTCACCGACTCCGAGAACGAAGTCCGATTCGACAGAGCCGCGAAACCCGGAGTCTCGAACCTGCTCGAGATCCTGTCCGCCGTCACGGGCGAAACACCCGAGCATCTCGCCTCGCGATACAGCCAGTACGGACCACTCAAGACCGACACGGGCGAGGCAGTGGTGGAACTCCTGCGTCCGATCCAGACCCGTTACCACGAACTGCTCGGCGACCGCGAGGAACTGACGCGCCTGTTGCGCAAGGGATCCGAGCGGGCACGGACTGTGGCTGCCGCCACCTACCAACGGGCGTGCGACGCGATCGGACTCATCCGGGCCTGAGTTCGCCGTTCGGATCCGGGCGGCCCCTCGGATCTGGCCATCCCCTCAGATCTCGTCGGCCCGGAGCAGGTGCTCCAGTGCCTGCTCCGGAGCGTCGGGCCAGTGCCCCACGAGTGCGATCGTCTCGTGGTCACTCCCGGCCGCGAGGAGCAGCGACGCGCCGATGTCCTCGTGGCGGTGATACCGCGCCACTGCATGATCACCGCGACGAAACCGAAGCATCGTGGCGAGCACGCGTCGGTGTGTTCCCATACCCGCAGTCACCTTGCCGACATCGTGGAGCAAGGCGGCGGCACACCACGCCCGGGGCGCATCGCCCGGCAGCGAGTCACACAGTCGACGCGCCACCTCCCAGTGATGCCGTTGATCGGCTGTCGACATCGAGTCGAACAATTGCTGCTCGCCCACCAACAACCGATCACGAACCCAGCGCTCTTCGGTGGGATCGAGCGACTGGGCCCTCAGGGAACGCCAGTAACGACGAGCAAGGTGGGCCAACTTCATCGTCGCCTCGCCCGCGGATGCGCCGAGCGATACACCTCCAGCATTCGCTCCTGTGAGACCTTCGTGTACACCTGCGTGGTCGAGATCGACGCATGTCCGAGCATCTCTTGCACCACTCTCAGATCGGCGCCGTGATCCAACAGGTGTGTTGCGCATGAGTGCCGGAGCACATGGGGCGACAGGTGATCGGCAAGGCCGGTGCGAACCCCGTATTCGCGCAGAATCGCCCAGACGTGCTGGCGCCCGAGTCGACCGCCACGTCGACCGATGAACAGTGCCTCGGAGTCACTGCGCCGGGCCCAACGTGCCGGCATCAGCAGTGGCCTGCCGTGCGGTCCGAGCCATGCGGTCAATGCGGCATCGGCAGCACTCCCGAAGGGAACGACACGCTCCTTGCTTCCCTTGCCGAGCACCCGAAGGGTTCGCTCGCTGCGATCGAGATCCCCGAGGCTCAGCCCGCACAGTTCCGACACGCGAATTCCCGTTGCGTACAGCAGTTCCATGAGCGCCCGATCGCGCACCCCGATGGGCGAGTTCGCGTCGGGCGATTCGATGAGTCGAATCACGTCGGTCTCGCTGAGCGGCTTGGGCAAACCGGCAGGAACGCGAACGCCCTCTACATCTGCGGTCGGATCATCGCCCCGCAGACCCTCCTCCACGAAAAATCGGTGCAGCATTCGGATCGCCGTCAGTTCACGGGCCACTGATGACGGAGCACGGCCCGACGATCTGCGCTCGAGCACGTAGCGCGTCACTGCTGCCGCATCCACATCCACCAGTGCGATTCCTTGCTGGCCGAGCCACGAGGTGTAGGCCCCGAGGTCGCGCCGGTACGACATCAGCGTGTTGGCGCTCCTCCCCCGTTCGACCGCGAGCCAGGTGAGGAACTCCTCGACCTCACCGGCCAGCACGCTCATCGCAGACGACGCTCCGCCAACAACAAACCCGCGACGGTCTTGGCATCGCGGATGACTCCGGTTACCACCCACTCGAGTGCCTCGGCCAGCGAGACATTCAGGACCTCCATGTGCCGCTCCTCAGGGCCATGGGTGTCTCGCTCGCATGCCGACAGTTCGGTGGCGAGATAGATCGACGTGATCGAGTCGGTCATGGCAGGCGATGGATACATGTCGAGCAGGTGCACCAATGCACCCGCTTGCATACCGATCTCTTCCACCAACTCACGTCGTGCGGTGGTTTCCGGGGGCTCCCCCGGGATGTCGCGCATCCCGGCAGGGATCTCGATGATTGCCGCCTCGTAAGGAGCCCGGTACTGCCGGATCAGCACCACACCCGGCACGCCCTCGGCATCGAACCACAGCGGAACCACGCCAACGGCACCGGGCGAACGAACGACGTCCCGCTCGAACTCCTCGCCGTCGGGGGCACGGAAGCGTGCGGTGGTCACACGCCAGATGTATCCCTGATGAACCAGATCTTCCGAGACGCGTTCGAAACCCGTCATCGTGCGCTGGCGGAGGTTCCAGTTCGCCCTGCTGCGGATTCCTCCACCTCGAACAGTTTCGGTGCACGCGCCTCACGGCACTCGAGCGCAGCGCGCACCAACTCACGGAACAGCGGATGCGGCCGGTCCGGTCGGCTCTTGAACTCGGGGTGAGCCTGGGTGCCGATCCAGAACGGGTGATCGTCGAGTTCGATGAAGTCCACCAGACGACGGTCCGGAGAGATTCCGCTGCACCGCAGGCCGGCTGCCTCGAACTTCGGCTTGAGATTGGCGTTGAGTTCGTAGCGGTGGCGGTGCCGCTCGGAGATAGCGGGTTCTCCGTACGCTGCGTGCACCTTCGAGCCGGGTTCCAGGATGGCGAAACAGGCGCCGAGGCGCTGGGTGCCGCCCTTGTTGCTGATGTCTCGCTGGTCGTGCATCAGATCGATCACGGGATGCGGGGTGCGGGGATCCATCTCGGTGGAGTTGGCGCCGGTCAGACCCATCACATTGCGGGCGAATTCCACGGTCATCGCCTGGAGCCCAAGACACAGACCCAGACACGGCACCCGATGCTCCCGCGCAAAGCCTGCTGCGGCGATCTTGCCCTCGAAGCCTCGCTCGCCGTAGCCACCGGGAATCACGATGCCATCGAGATCGCTGAGGCGGCCCGCCGCCAAGAGGCCCTCCACCTCTTCGGCCTGGATCCACTCGATCTCGACCTTTGCGCCGTGATGAAATCCGGCGTGTCGGATGCTCTCGGTGACCGAGAGATAGGCGTCGGGCAGCGCTACGTACTTGCCGATGAGTCCGATCTTCACGGGCTTGGTGGCGGCGTCGATCTTGTCGACGAGTTGCTGCCATGGCGCCAGGTCGAGCGGCGCGTCGATGCGCAGGACTTCGCACACCACCTTGTCCAGACCTTCGTCGTGCAACACGAGCGGCAACTCGTAGATGTTGCGAACGTCGGCCGCATTGATAACGGCATCCTCGTCCACGTCGCAGAGGTTCGAGATCTTGCGCTTCACGACGTCATCGATCGGTGCACTCGATCGGCACACGATCACATCGGGCTGAATGCCTCGGCTCCGCAATTCGGTGACCGAGTGCTGGGTGGGCTTGGTCTTTTGCTCGCTCGACGGTCCGATGAAGGGAACGAGGGTCACGTGGATGTAGCAGACGTTGTCGCGCCCTGCCACCTTGCGGAACTGTCGGATCGACTCGAGGAACGGCAGGATCTCGATGTCGCCCACCGTGCCACCGACCTCGGTGATGACGACATCGACGTCTTCTTCGGCGATGCGCTTGATGCGGCGGATGATCTCGTCGGTGATGTGCGGAATCACCTGCACGGTCTTGCCGAGATAATCGCCCCGACGCTCGGCTGCGAGCACCGCCTGATAGATCGAACCGGTGGTTGCGTTCGACAGCCGGGTGAGGTTCTCGTCGATGAAGCGCTCGTAGTGACCGAGGTCGAGGTCGGTCTCACCACCATCGTCGGTGACGAACACCTCGCCGTGCTCGTAGGGGTTCATCGTCCCCGGGTCCACGTTGATGTACGGATCGAGCTTCTGCATCGTCACCCGCAGGCCGCGGAGCTTGAGCAGCCGACCCAGCGACGACGCCGTCAGACCCTTGCCGAGCGAACTCGCTACACCACCGGTCACGAAGATGTGCTTGGTCATGATCGACTACTCCCTCCGACACCGAGTGACATGTCGTGGGCACCACAGGCGCTGCCGATCCGTGGGGTCGTCGACCTACTCGACGACCACGCCCCGGGTGCAGAACCGAACCTCATGACGGAACCTCACCATACCCGTGCGCCCACTGCGGCCCGCGGATGAGACGTTGCAATCGCGTCACATGTCCCACTGCATGATCGACCGCAGCGAGCGCCCTCCGACAACCCGCATGAGCAGGGCAAACACCACTGCGCCCGCTGCGGCGCCCGACACCACCGCACCAAAGGCGCCGGCACGGGACGTACCGAACCACGACCCCACCAGCATCGCCGCCGCGCCCGAGGCCACGCCTGCGGGCAACGACGCCCACGCCGTACGTCCGAGCGCACGCCGACCCAGCCAGCCCGAACGGTGACCGAATCGGACCGCCATCACCACCGCTCCGATGACGTGAGCGATGCCGAATCCAATCGCGAGCGCCGGGGCCCGCTCGGAGGGGTGAGCGAGATCGGCCGCAACGGCCATCGCCAAGACACCCACGCCCGCAATGACGAGCGTGCACCATGCTGCGCCGCGGGCATCGTCGATGCTGAACAGCATGCGGGTGAGCAGAAATACCATGCCGGTTCCCAGCAGACCTGCGCCGAATGCGATCAAGGTGTGGGCCAGCGGCGCGTATCCGTCGCGCACGGCTTCACCGAAGGCAATCAGACGTGCGACCGGCCAGCCCAGACCCACCATCAATGCGGCACACAACGACAGGGCACACATGGCCAGCACGAACACCCCCGCCGAGTCCCGAACGCCGTCACTGGTCACATGCACCTCGGCGTCGCCCGGGCGCACGGCACGGTCGAGGGCCGACACGAGTCTCGGTGCAATGGCGGTGGCAAGTGGCGCGGCCACGAGTCCTACCGGGAGCCACAGGAAGTTCTGTGCCCACAGGAACACGCCCACTCCGTTGTCGGTGCCGTTGCCGAGTACCACTGCGGCAAGGGTGACCACCAGTGTCCCCGCCACCTGGACGATCGCCCACGACCCGGCCCGGTGCAGGCCCGCCGCCCGTGCCTCTCCCTGTGAGCGCTTCGGGCGTCCCATGAGACCTGCCCGGACCGCGAGCCAGACCGGGATCGATGCGAACGCAAGCACTGCGCAGGTAGTTCCGCCGGCCAGTACCGCGAACTCACCGGCCCGCAGGTCCAGCGTGGGCGGGCGCCCGTCGCGCAGCACCCAGAACACCACATAGGCCCCAATCGCCACCACATTGTTCAGTGCAGGCGCGGCCGCGGCCGCAACGAAACGATGCCGCGCAGCAAGTGCCGCAGACGCAACCACTGCGATGCCGTAGCAGAGCACCTGTGGAATGAACACGAGCATGAACCCGGTTCCCAGCGCAACCTTGTCCTGGCGCAATGATCCATCGGGTTCGGCTGCGGTGAGTGCACGGATGATGAGCGGACTCGCTGCCATACCCGCAACCACCACCATCCCGAGGAACATCGTGAGCGCCGCCGAGACCGCATCGGACAGCCGGCGCAGGTCCGCCTCTCCCCCCTGCTCTCGCGCACGGACGAATGCAGGTACCAAGACCGCCTGCAAGGCTCCCCCGGCGAAGAGGTCGAACAAGAAATTCGGAATGCGGTTGGTGGTTTCGTACAGACCGCCCAACGCTCCCGTACCGAGCACCGCAGAGGCAACCACCACCCTCGCCAGTCCGGTGAGGCGTGAGCCGAGGGTGCCGAGGGCGATCAGGCGAGCATCTCGACTCGCAAGACCGCCCGGTTCGTGTACCCCCGCAGCAGTGTGCGTCACTGTTCGACCCGGCGTGCATCGAGCAGTTCGCGCGCGTGGCGACGTGCAGCGGCCGAGTCCGAAGAACCCGAGAGCATCCGCGCGATCTCCTCGATACGAGCCGCACCAGTCACTGCCGTCGCCGTCGCCACCGTGCGACCGTCGCGCACCGACTTCGACACGGTGATCTGGTGGTCTGCGCGAGCAGCAACCTGTGCGAGGTGTGTCACGGCGAGTACCTGATGGCGAGAGCCGAGATCGGCGAGCGCGTGACCGACTGCCACCGCAGCACTCCCACCGATTCCCGCATCGACCTCGTCGAACACGAGCGTGTCTGGAGCCTCGGTGAGCACCAAGCGCAATGCGAGCATGGTGCGGGCCAACTCACCGCCGGATGCCACCTTGCTCAGGGGAAGCGCAGGCTCACCAGGGTTGGCTCCGAGCAAGAAGGTCACATCGTCACCGGGGTCCACATCCCCCACCACGACATCGATGCGTGCGCGTTGCATCCCGAGCGACTGGAGACGCTCCTCCACAGCCCGCGCAAGACCAGCGGCGGCCCGACGACGCGCCTTGGCGACCGCAGCAGCCGCCTTGCGCTCAGCGGCCACGGCGTGCTCGCGTTCGGATTCGAGGGATGCCGCCCGCGCCTCGAAGCCCTCGAGTTCGTCGAGCCTGGCCGCCACCTCGTCACGGAATCTCGAGACATCAGCCAACGACTCGCCGTACTTGCGGCGGAGTTCACGCAGGGATTGGCGCCGTGCGCGTACACGGGCGAGTCCTTCAGGATCGTCTTCGATCGCTTCGGCGAGCGCGCGCAAGTCGCTGGCGATATCACCCAACTCTGCTGCCGCCGCACGCAAACGCTCGAGCGTGCTGGCGAACGGCGCGCGCGCTCCCAGCGACGCCACTGCCGTGCCGAGTGCATCCATCACCCCGCCGTCGTCATCGAGTGCGGCAAGACATTTGTGGGCGGCCTCCCGATGCGACTCCGCGCTGGCCAGCAATTCCTCGCGTTCGGACAGCGTGACCTCCTCGTCGAGGTCCACGATGTTGGCCGCATCGATCTCGTCCCGCTGGAAGCGGAGCAGCTCTATCTCGCGGGCTCGCGCCCGGGCGTCTCCGCCGAGGGCCGCAAGTGCTGCGTCGATCTCGGTGAGCCGTGCCCGCGCATCTCGCAGGGGCACGAGATCGGTACCCGCGTAGCGATCGAGCGCCGAGCGCTGCGAGGCCGGCGCCAACAACGACTGATGAGCATGCTGCCCATGCAGGTCGACGAGGTGCGCCCCATGTTCGACGAGGCCCGACACGGTGGCAAGGCGACCGTTGACGTAGGCGCGGCTGCGTCCGTCGGCCGGAATCACCCGAGTGAGCACCACCTCGTCGTCGCCGAACACAAACCTGCCGTCCACACGGGCCTCGGGCTCACCGGGACGCACCAGCGTCGATTCGGCACGACCACCGAGCAACAACTCGATCGCCTCGACCAGCATGGTCTTGCCGGCACCGGTCTCACCGGTGAGGACGGTGAAGCCCGGTTGGAAGACGATGTCGAGGAGGTCGATGACCCCGAGGTTCTCGATGTGGAGTTCAGTCAACATGGTGGGGCCTCCGTGCGGGAGCCTCGGGAGGGGTCATCGATCGGCGAGTCCGAACTTTGCCCGAAGGACCTGATGGAAGCGGCGGCGCCCGAAGCACACAAAGCTCGCCTGGGCTGTCGAGGGGCGACACCGGATGCTGTCGCCCTCGCCCAGCGTTGCCACCCGACGGCCGTCCACGGTGAGCGCCGCACTGCGATGTCCGGCGAGCTCGATCGCCACTTCCTCGTCGGGCGACAGCACCAGCGAGCGATCGAAGAGCTGGTGCGGCGACACCGGGGTGACCAGCAGCGCACGGTGCTTGGGGGAGATCACCGGGCCCCGTGCCGACAACGAGTACGCCGTCGAGCCAGTGGGCGTGGCCACAATCATGCCGTCGGCGGCGTATGACGTGAACGGTTCGCCATCGATGTTCACCAGCAGTCGCACGGTGTGACCGCTCTCTTCTTTTTCGAGCACCGCCTCGTTGAGCGCGCGCCACCGCAAGCCCGCCGGCCCTGCTCCCGCACGGTGCAACTCCACGTCGAGCAGCATGCGCATCTCGGTGCGACACTCACCGTCGAAGTAACGGGCCAACGATTGCGTCATGGCCGGCGGCTCCACCTCGGTGAGATAGGCAAGCGAGCCGAGGTTCACAGCGATTACCGGTACCTCGGCACCGTCGAGCAACTCGATCACACGAAGCACGGTGCCATCGCCGCCGATGCTCAGCACCAGATCCGCCGCGCCAACAGGTTGCTCGCTGCCCAGTTCGGGCACACCGAGCGTCGCTGCCTCGGCCACCGGCATCCACACCCGGTGACCGTGGTCGGTGAGCCACCTCGCCGCGGTACGCGCAAGATCCACTGCCTCACGCCGCTCCTGGTGGGCGACGATGACCACCTGCGTCACGAGATCACTTCCCGCACGGCGTACACCAAGAATTCTCTATTCCCATCCGCACCGGTCACCGGAGACTCGGTCCAAGCCGATACGACGGTACCTGCCGCCTCGAGGCAATGCTGGACATCGGCTCGCACCCGATCGTGGATGGCGGGATCCGTGATCACTCCCCTGCCACGAGACACCTCGGCGCGACCCGCCTCGAACTGCGGTTTGACGAGCAACACCAACGAGCCTCCCGGGTGCACCAGGGTGACGAGGTTGTCGATCACCTTGAGCAAGGAGATGAACGAGAGATCGGCAACCACCAGATCCACCGAACCGCCGATGTCGGCCACACCCACGGTTCGAACATTGCAACGCTCCATCACCCGAACCTGTGGGTGCTCGCGGATGCGGGGATGCAGTTGACCGTGTCCCACGTCGAGGGCGACCACCTCACGGGCGCCGCGCTGGAGCAGGCAGTCGCTGAACCCGCCGGTGGAGGCGCCCGCATCGAGGACCCGAAGCCCGCTCACGTCGATATCGAACGAGGCGAGCGCATGCTCCAACTTCTCACCACCGCGGCTCACGAAGCGCGGAGGCGGCCCCTCGATCACCAGGGCGTCGCCCACGTCCACGAGTCGTGCAGGCTTTTCGGCAACAGCACCGTTCACCAGTACGCGATGCGCGTCGATCGCCTCAGCGGCGTCACGCCGACTCGGCACCAGACCCCGTCGTACCAGTTCCGCATCGAGACGCCGACGTGTCGCCATGGGCGTCAGAGCACAGCGCGCTTCAGCGCGAGCCCGCGCGGCCGGGTTGCGCAGACTTCGAGCCTGTCCGCTTGGCCGGCGATTTCTGCTGTGACGTCTTCTTCGCAGCCGTCTTTTTCGCTGCGGTCTTCTTGGCCGGAGATTTCGCCTGCGTCTTCTTGGCCGGCGCCTTCTTGGCCGGTGCCTTCTGTGCCGCCACCTTCTTGGCCGCAGGTGACGATGCTGGTTCGGGCTCGGTCATCGGGCTCGTGCCGCGAGGCGCTTTCGCGCCCGAACGCCCGAGCAGCGTCGTCAGCGCTTCCACACGCTGTTCGAGGTGAGCCACACGCTCGATGAGACGTTCCACTTGTTTGGCTGCCTCCGAGCGAAGCACACCCACCACCTGACCCGTAGCGCCCTTGCCGCGCTCCACGAGCAGTGCCAACAACTCATCGGCTTCGTGACGGCGCACCTCGCCGCGTCGCACGAGTTCGCGCACCACGGCCTCCGCACGCGTTGGGGTCATCTGCGCCAAGTCGATTCCTGCATCGAGCAGCGGCTTGAGCCGCTTCATGAGATCTGCCGCCATGGCGTCACGGTACCGGGCAACCGGCGCACGGCGATGCGCCTTAGTGGACCTGAAGACCCAGTGTTCTGCCCGGAACTCAGTGTTCGCCGAGCAGCATCTCGGCAACGGCAGCGAGGTCATCGGCCTCGAGATCCGGCACCGGCTCCACACGCCTCCGCGGCGTCACCCCGGACCACACCTGGGCATACCGACACCCCAGCCGTTGGGCAAACAAACCGTCCGTGGAGGGACGGTCGCCCACCATCACCATGTCGGTCATGACCATCGGGTCGGCCATGACTATCGGGTCGGAGGCGGTGTGCAACCCGTGCTGCGCACTGCCGGTCGGCGGCAGTGCGCCGAGGCGCGCATGCACGAGGTCCGCCATGGGCTGGTGCGGTTTGCCGGCCACGAGCGCCG
>JAFMJD010000167.1 GCA_017853685.1 Actinomycetota bacterium
GGACCATGAGCACGGATTCACGTTTCGACCTGTCGGGCAAAGTCGCCCTCGTCACCGGCGGTAGCCGCGGCCTCGGACGCGAGATGGCCTTGGCGTTCGCCGACCACGGGGCCGATGTCATCATCGCCAGTCGAAAGCTCGAGAACTGCGAACAAGTTGCCGATGAAGTGCGGACCAAGGGACGCCGGGCGCTGGCGGTGGCCTATCACGCGGCGAGTTGGTCGGGTGCCGAGCAACTCGCGGCAGCTGCCTACGACGCGTTCGGTCGGGTCGACGTCCTCGTGAACAACGCTGGCATGTCACCGCTGTACCCGTCGCTCGACGCGGTCACCGAAGACCTCTACGACAAGGTGCTCGGCGTGAACCTGAAGGGGCCGTTCCGACTCACCTCGATCGTGGGCACCAAGATGGCGGCCGGTGACGGTGGCTCGGTCATCAACGTGTCGTCGATCGCCTCGCTGAAGCCAGCGGCCACGGAAGCCCCCTATGGCGCAGCCAAGGCAGGGCTCAACAGTCTCACCGTTTCGTTCGCCCAGGCGTTTGCGCCGAAGGTACGCGTGAACTGCATCGTCCCCGGCGCGTTCCTCACCGACATCTCCAAGGCGTGGGACATGCCGACGTTCGAAAAGAACGCACGCGCCACCATCGCACTGCAGCGAGGCGGTCGGCCCGATGAGATCATCGGTGCTGCGCTCTATCTTGCGAGCGACGCGTCGAGTTACATGACGGGTGCCCTGCTCCGACTCGACGGCGGTGCTTGGTGACCCACACCATCGACTGGATCGACCTCACGGCCGCCTCCACGTTCGCGCAGGGACATCCGTGGGACGCATACGCCCGCTTGCGACGCGAGGCCCCGATTGCTTGGCATCCCGAGGCCGCCGAGTCCGGTAGTCCCGGATTCTGGGCAGTCACGAAGTGGGCCGATATCCGCGCCATCTCGCGACAGCCACAGCGCTTCTCCTCTGCTGCACGCGGCGTGATGATGGAGGAATCCGATGAAGCCTCACTCGCTGCCCAGCGGCTCATGATGCTGAACATGGACCCGCCGCAGCACGACCGCTTCAAGTTGATCGTGTCACGGGGCTTCACCCCCCGAGCCGCAGCAGGGCTCACCGAGCGGATCCACCGACTCGCCGCCGAGATCGTCGACGACGTGATCGACCGCGGCGAGTGCGACTTCGTGCAAGACCTCGCCGGCCGACTCCCCAGTGGGCTCATTGCCGAGTTCATGGGCATACCGCGCAGCGACGGCGAGCGTCTCTACGAACTCACCGAGATCATGCACACCACCGATCTCGCCGTTGCTCCACCGGAACGCAAGATGGCGGCCATCGGGGAGATGCTCGCCTACGCAGCCGGCGTGGCGCAGGAGAAACGGGCCCGACCCACCGATGACATCGGATCGCTGCTGGTGCAGGCCGAGGTAGACGGAGAGCAACTCACCGACGACGAGTTCCAATGGTTCTTCCTCCTCCTCGTGAACGCAGGCGGCGACACCACTCGCAACCTCGTGGCGGCTGGCATGCAGTTGCTGCTCGATGCACCTGCGGAGCGATCGAAGTTGCAGACGAACCTCGACGGGCTCATGCCCACTGCCATCGAGGAGATGCTGCGCTACACCACACCGGTCGTTCATTTCCGTCGGACCGTCATGGAAGACACCGAGATTCGCGGCCAACAGATGCGTGCCGGCGACAAGCTCGTGATGTTCTACGGCGCGGCGAACCGGGACGAAGAAGTGTTCACCGACGCCGATCGATTCGACGTCGCCCGTACACCGAATCCGCACATGGCGTTCGGCGGCGGCGGGCCACACCTGTGCCTCGGCATGCACGTGGCCCGCATCGAGATCGACGCCCTGTTCCGTCAGGTGCTCACGCGGATGCCTGATCTCCACGCTGCCGGCGAGCGCGAGTTGATGGCATCCACCTTCATCGCCGGGGTGCACGCCATGCCGGTTCGCTGGACGGCGCAGGGAGCGCTCTGAGTGGACCTCTCGGGTGAGTGGCGCGCTCGCATCGCCGACGACGAACTGCGGCGCAGCGGCATCGGGGTCGACGTCGACGATTCGGCATGGGACCCGATCCGGGTTCCCGGGCACTGGCGCAGTCACTCGTCGTTCAGCGACATCGACGGTCCGGTGCTCTTCCGCCGATCCGTCGACGTTGCGCCGCCCACCGCCGGCGAACGCCAGTGGCTCGTGCTCGACGGAATCTTCTATCAAGCCGATGTGTGGTTCGACGGCGTGTACCTGGGCGATCCCGAGGGCTATTTCTTCCCCCACGCATTCGATATCACCGAGATCACCCGACTCGGCAGCGAACATGCCGTGGCCATCGAGGTCACGTGCTCGCCCCAGCGCAACAAGACTGCGAAGCGGAATCTCACCGGCATCTTCCAGCACTGGGACGCACTCGACCCGGACTGGAATCCCGGCGGCATCTGGCGACCGGTTCGCATCGTCACCACCGGACCGGTGCGCATCGATCGGCTTCGCGTGCTGTGTCGCGACGCAAACGCCGACCGGGCGAATCTCCTGATGCATGCACGCATCGACAGCGACCAATCACGATCAGTGCGTATCCGTACCACCGTGGGCGGCTACACCCAGCGCGAGCGTGTGCAACCTCTGGCCCGGGGCGCCAACGAGGTGGAGTGGACCCTCGGGATCGACAACCCGCGGCTGTGGTGGCCGTGGAGCCTCGGCGCGCAAGAACTCGTGGACGTCACGGTGGAAGTGTTCCTCGAGGATCACCCGACCGCCAGCGACACTGCAACACGGCGTACCGGAATCCGACAGATCTCGTTCGACCGCTGGCAGATGACGGTCAATGGTGAGCGCATGTTCGTGAAGGGAGCGAACTGCGGGCCGACACGCATGCAGATCGGGGAGGCGACCGCAGCCGAATTGCGCCGCGATGTGGAACTCGCCCGTGATGCAGGCCTCGATCTGCTCCGCGTGCACGGCCACATCACACGCCCGGAGTTCTACGAGGCTGCAGACGATCTGGGCATGCTCATCTGGCAGGACCTGCCGCTCCAGTGGGGATACGCGCGCAGCGTGCGCAAACAAGCGGTTGCCCAGGCCCGCGAGGCCGTCGACCAACTCGGCCATCACCCTTCGGTGGCCGTGTGGTGCGGGCACAACGAACCACTGACCCTCGACATCGAACCGGGCCGCTCCCCCGCCATGAGCGCGCTCGCCCTCAAGTATCTCGTCGGTCAACAGTTGCCCTCGTGGAACCGGAGCATCCTCGATCGCTGGGTGAAGCGATCACTCGAGCACAACGACGACAGCCGACCAGTAGTGGCGCACTCGGGCGTGCTGCCGCACCTTCCACAGTTGGATGGCACCGACAGCCATCTCTATTTCGGTTGGTACCACGGCGAGGAACGTGACCTCCCGGGCTTCGCTGCGCGACTCCCGAGCATGGTGCGCTTCGTGAGCGAGTTCGGCGCACAGTCCGTTCCGAACGACGCTGACTTCATGGAGCCCGAGCGGTGGCCGGACCTCGATTGGGCACACCTCGAGCGACACCATGCTCTCCAGAAGTCGATCTTCGATCGACGCGTGCCTCCCTCGGACCACGTGTCGTTCGAGAGTTGGCGTGCCGAGACCCAGCGGTACCAAGCGGTGCTGCTCAAGCACCACATCGAAACCCTGCGGCGACTGAAGTACTCACCCACGGGTGGCTTCTGCCTGTTCTCGTTCGCCGACGGACATCCCGCAGTGAGTTGGAGCATCCTCGATCACCGACGCGAACCCAAGCGCAGTTTCGACACCGTCACCGATGCATGCCGCCCGGTGATCGTGGTGGCCGAACGGCCCCCCGCCGAGGTTCGCCCGGGCGACCCGTTGAGCGTGGACGTCCATGTGGTGAGCGACCTGCGACGACGCCTCGACGGCGCGGTGGTCACCGCACGACTCTCGTGGGCGGGGGGCGAACAGACCTGGCGATTCGGTGGCGACGTCGACGCAGACTCGGTGGCCCATGTGGGTTCGCTGTCGTTCAACGTGCCCAACGCGCCGGGCGCACTGATGCTGGATCTCTCGCTCGAGCACCCCGAGGCCGCTGCGAGCAACCGCTACGAGAGTCTCATCGCCTGACGGCGCTGGACTACTTGTTGCGCGCCAGTTCCTTGCGGTTCTTCACCTTCGCCTTGCGGTAGTCCTTGTGCATGATGGCGATGGTGTCGATCGAGATCGACTTGGGGCACGCCTGCTCGCACTCACCGTGATTGGTGCACGAACCGAAGTGCTCGTTCATGGTCTCCACCATGGCCTCGACCCGCTTGTAGCGCTCGGCCTGACCCTGCGGGAGCAGGTTGAGGTGCGAGATCTTGGCTGCGGTGAACAGGTGCGCCGCACCGTTCGGGCATGCCGCAACACACGCGCCGCAGCCGATGCACTCGGCTGAGTCCATGGCGGCATCGGAAACGGGCTTGGGAATCGGGATCAGGTTCGCGTCGGGTGCTCCGCCGGTGGGCGCCGTGATGAAGCCGCCCGACTCGATGATGCGATCGAACGCCGACCGGTCCACCATGAGATCCTTCAGGATCGGGAACGCAGATGCCCGCCACGGTTCCACCGTGATGGTCTCGCCGTCGGAGAACTTGCGCATGTGCAACTGGCACGTCGCCGTGGACTTCTGCGGCCCGTGCGACTGACCGTTGATCATCAGGCCGCAGGTGCCACAGATGCCCTCACGGCAGTCCGAGTCGAACGTGATGGGCTCTTTGCCCTCACCGATCAGACGCTCGTTCACGACGTCGAGCAACTCGAGGAACGATGCCTCGTCGGTGACCGACTCCACGTGATAGGTCTCGAAGTGACCCTGCGCCGTCGGACCCGACTGACGCCAGACCTTCAGGGTGATGTTGGAGACATGACTCACTTGTAGCTCCGAACCGCCAGGTGAATGGCTTCGAATTCGAGGGGCTCGATATTGCGGATGGACTTCATGGGGTCGCCCGTCCACTCCCAGGCTGCGGCATGCGCGAAGTTCTCGTCATCACGCATGGCCTCGCCGTCTTCGTACTGGTGCTCGGCCCGGAAGTGACCGCCGCATGATTCCTCGCGCTCGAGGGCATCACGTGCGAGCAGCATGCCGAGTTGGAAGAAGTCGTCCACTCGGCCTGCCTTCTCGAGCGTGGTGTTCAGCGCTGCATCGCCGGGGATGCAGAGGTCCTTCTGGAACTCCTCGTACAGCGCCGGGATCTCGCCCAGTGCCTTCTCGAGGCTCTCCTTGGTGCGCTCCATGCCGCAGAAGTCCCACATGATCTTGCCGAG
>JAFMJD010000039.1 GCA_017853685.1 Actinomycetota bacterium
CTCGACTGCTGGTACGTCGAGCATCAGTCCCTGTGGCTCGACCTTCGGATCCTTCTGCGAAGCGTCGCACTTGTGCTGCGGGGTAGCGACGTGAACCACGGGCCGGCGCTCACGATGAGTGAGTTCCGTGGCGACAACGCAAGCCATGCGCCCGTGTCGGCGTCGAACGAGCGTGACACGCATGGTTGATCCATCTGCTGCACCGGCCGCTGCACCGGCCGCCGCCGATCGCTTGACGGTGCTGCATCTCACCACGGTCGATGTGAGTCTCGACCTGTTGCTCGGCCCGGTCATCAGCGATGCAGTGGCACGACATTGGAACGTGGTCACGGCGAGTGCGCCCGGTCCCCACGTCGCGGCAGTGGAGTCGCGGGGTGCTCGGCACATTGCGCTGATGTCATCGACCCGCCGCTTCGACCTGCTTGCCGACCTGCGCACAGCGTGGGACCTCTGGCGCCTCCTACGGAGGGAGCGACCCGATGTGTTGCACACCCACACGCCGAAGCCGGGTCTCTACGGTCGGGTCATCGGCCGTCTCGCCGGGGTGCCTGCAGTGATCAACACCGTGCATGGGCTCTACGCCCAGGAGACCGACCCGTGGTGGAAGCGATTGGCCGTGTACACAGCGGAGTTCATCGGTGGACACGCATCACATGCCGAACTCGTCCACAATCCCGAGGATCTCGAGGTGATGCGACGCTTTCATCTGGCGCCCCGCTCGCATCTGCACCTGTTGGGCAGCGGGGTGGACGTTGCTCGGTATTCGACGCCGAATCCGGTGAGCCGCGAACGCATTCGTGGCGAGTGGGGCATCGGAGACGATGTGGTGCTCATCGGGTCGGTCGGTCGCCTGGTGGCCGAGAAGGGCTTTCGGGAACTCTTCGGAGCCGTCGAGGGTCTCGAAGGGGCGCGCCTCGTGGTGGTGGGCGGTGAGGACCCAGACAAGCCCGATGCGCTCGATCCCGACGAGGTCGACCGTGCTCGCAGGAGCGGTGTGATCTTCGCGGGGTTCCGGTCGGACATGGCGGACGTCTACGGCGCACTCGATGTCTTTGTGCTCGCATCGCACCGGGAGGGCTTCCCGAGGGTGGCGATGGAGGCGGCAGCGAGCCGCCTTCCGATCGTCGCAACCGACATCCGGGGGTGCCGTCAGGTGGTGGAGCACGGAGTGACGGGTCTGTTGGTGCCGCTCGGCTCGGTCGCTGCGCTGCGGAGTGCGATCCTCCGCATCGTGTCGGACGCGTCGCTCCGGCGGGCGATGGGCGAAGCGGCGCAGCGCCGGGCGTGCGACGAGTTCGATGAGCGGGCGGTGCTGCGGAGGATTGCGTCGTGTTATGCCGAAACGCTGGGGAAGCGTCGCCCCCGGGTGGCACGGGTTCCGCGAGACTGAGTCCGATGTCCCGCATCTATCTCAGCCCTCCCGAATTGAGCGGGACCGAGGCCGACGCCCTGGTGGCTGCCGTTCGGGGCGGATGGCTCGCACCGGTTGGCCCCGATCTCGACGCATTCGAGGCGGAACTCGCGGCCATTGCCGGTCGGCGGTACGCCGTCGGCGTCTCGAGCGGTACGGCGGCGCTCCACCTGGCCCTACTTGCGCACGGAGTCGGCGAGGGCAACGAGGTGCTCGTGCCGTCGCTTACCTTTGTCGCCACCGCCAATGCCGCGGTCTACTGCGGAGCTCGGCCAGTCTTTGTGGACTCCGACGATCGCACCTGGTGCATCGACCCCGAGTTGGTGCTGCAGGAACTGGATCGACGGGCGAGCGTGGGCACGCTGCCGGCGGCGGTCATCACGGTGGACCTGTACGGCCAGATCGCAGCGGCCGAGGGCATCGTGGAGCGCTGCCGCGATCTCGGAGTCGCAGTCATCGAGGACGCAGCAGAGGCGATCGGCGCAACGAGGCAGGGGCGACCCGCCGGGTCCTTCGGTGATGTCGGTGTGTTCTCGTTCAACGGCAACAAACTCATCACCACCAGCGGCGGCGGCGCCGTGCTCACCGACGATGTCTCGGTGCGAGACCGTGTGCGCTTCCTCGCCACCCAGGCTCGCGAGCCGGTGCTGCACTACGAGCATCACGAACTGGGTTTCAACTATCGGTTGAGCAACGTGCTCGCGGCACTCGGTCGAGCGCAATTGAGCACCCTCGAACAACGCAGAGAACGGCGGCGCGCCACCAAGCAGTGGTATCGCACTCTGTTCTCGCACGTGCCGGGAATCACCTTCATGCCCGATGACCCCGCTGGGGTTCCGGTGAACTGGCTCACGGCCATGGAGATCGATCCCTCCCTGGCGGGCTTCGACCGGGATGCGGTCATTGCGACTCTGGCAGCGGCCGACATCGAGTCACGGCCGATCTGGAAACCCATGCACTTGCAGAAGCAGTTCGCCGGCAGCGCATTCCTGGCCAAAAGCGCCGCTGCAGTGTCCCAGCGACTGTTCGACCGCGGCGTGTGCCTCCCGAGCGGCGCGATGGACGACGTGGCCAGAGAACGTGTGGTTGCCGCGCTGCGCCCGTTGATCGGTCACGTGCCGTCGTCGTGATAGCGGAAACGGTCGTAGTGCTCGCGCAGCCAACCCTCGGCGCGACCCCCACCGCGCACTTTCGACGCAAAGCGATGGGCGCTGTCGCTGCGCTTGATGGGTGTACGACCCAATCGCGCAGGATCGGTTCGGCCCGGAATGTTGACGCGGTTGCCTGCGAGTGCCGCGCTGCGGAATCGCCGCCGCACCTCACGTTCGGCCTCGATGGACGCCGAGAGTGCCTTCGGGTACGCGAAGTGTCGACAGGGCTGACCGATCTCGGTCTCGATTCGATCGATGGAACGATCGAGCTCTGTCGCTGCGGTTCGGGCATCGAGTTTGCTCATGACTGCATGCGAGTGTGTGTGCGACGCAACGGTGATCAGGCCGGTCGAGGCCGCATCACGCAGCGCCGACCACGTGATCGGTCGACCGCCGTGGGGGAAGTCGCGCTGTTCGTCCACGAACGCAGTTGCCACGTACCAGGTCATCGGGAGGTTCCGGGCCACCAGCAGCGGCAGCAGAAGCTCGACCCAGTCGCTCGTGCCATCGTCGGCGGTGAGCACCACGGTCGGTGTTTCGGGACGACGGTGTCGATCCGGCTTGCGACCGCTCCCCGCTCCCGGAAGCAGTTCCTCGACGGCGACGTCGATCGACACCACGCGTGCTATCTCGCCAAGGGTGTCGAGTTGTTCGGCGATCTGGCGCACCGGAAGGTCGACCGAGACTGTCGTACTGCCACCGAAGCGGTGATACGCGAGCATCGTGGTGCCAGACACGCTGAGCAGCCTACTTCTGGTGGTGGCGACCCCCGATGACGTCGCACTCCGCCGAGGGGCAGATCCGTGTCGCAACCGCTGCCGACGTGCCAGCGATCGTCGCTTTGATGCAGAGCGAACTCGGTTGGCCCGAGGATCCGCGCGCCGAGGCACTCTGGCGCTGGAAGCACGAACAGAACCCGTTCGGTACATCGCTGGTGTGGGTGGCAGAGTGCGGCGGCGAAGTGATTGCGTTGCGAGCGTTCATGCGCTGGCGAATGATCACATCGGACGGTCAGGTGCTGCAGGCCGCACGGGCGGTGGACACCGCCACACGGCACGATCAGCGGGGCAGGGGCTGGTTCCGCGCGCTCACCCTGCACGGTTTGGGGGCGCTTCAGGATCACGGCATTGCATTCGTCTTCAACACACCGAACGAGCAGAGTCGACCGGGCTACCTGTCGATGGGGTGGCGTGATGTCGGTCGTCTCCCCGTGTGGGTGCGCCCGACGCGCTGGTCATCGCTGCTTTCGATGGTGCGTTCACGCACAGCCGCGGAGCTCTGGCCCGCACATCACCAGACCCAGCTCGCCGCAATGTCGGAACTACTCGCCAGCGATGCGGACCCTGCGGCACTCTCGCTCGTGCGCCGCGCAGATCGGTGGCGCCCCGCAGCGGGCAGCGTGGGTACGGAGCGTTCGTTCGAGTACTTGGCCTGGAGGTACGGGCTGCCCGCCCTCGGGTACCGGTGGAGTGAGTCGTCGGGCAGATCCGGTGAGGGTGTCGTGATCGTGCGCGATCGGGCGCGCGGTGAGAGCGTCGAACGAGTGATGCTGGACGAGGTCGGTGACTTCGGGAGTTGGCGTTCGGTCATCGGTGGGGACTCAGCAGTCGACTATCTCCTCGCCCTCGGTCCCCGCCCGGGCTGGGGTTGGTTGCCGGTGCCGGGCGCCGGGCCGAGGCTCGTCGCCCGCCCGATCGGCGACAACGTGGTTCCGTCGGCATTCGATCTGACGCTCGGCGATGTGGAATTGCTGTGATGGCGTCACCACCGACATCGTCCCGCAACAAGCGGATCGTGGTGCTGATTGCTGCCGATCAACGTCGCGGGTCAGAACTCCAAGGAGTTGCGCTCGCCCATTCGCTGCGCGCTTCGGGATTCGACACGGAGGTCATTGCGCTGGCACCGGGCGCCGTATCTGCGTCGATCGGGGTCGAGGTATTGGGGAGTACGCCGCTCGGGGTCCGCACCCTCTGGCGTCTGCGACGCAGGACGCGTGGAGCCCTCGTGATTGCGCACGGTTCCACCACGCTGCCGGCGATGGCGTTGGCCTCACTGGGTTCGAGCACACAGTGGTGGTACCGCAGCATCGGGGACCCCGCCGCGTGGGTGCGCGGTCGCTTGCATCGCTGGCGCACCGGTTGGCTGATGCGTCGTGCGCACCGTGTGGTGGCGCTCTGGGAGGGCGCCGCAAGCGATATCTGTCGTCTGTACGGTGTGCCTGAGGGCCGGGTCTCGGCGATTCCGAATGACCGGTCCGCCGCAGTGTTCCGCCCGGCAACGCAGGCAGATCGGCAACACGCCCGCGCGCAATGGGGACTGACCCGACCCACCGTGCTCCTGCTCGGCGCCCTGAGCCACGAGAAGGCCCCTGTCGATGCCGTAGAGGTTGTTGCCGGACTTGATGACGTCGATCTGCTCATCGCTGGAGATGGCCCACTGTCCGATGTCGTCCGGTCCGCAGCAGAACGGATGGCACCCGGGCGGGTTCGCCTGCTTGGCGCGGTTCCCGATGTTCGGGCGGTGCTCGCCGCATCCGATGTGTTGCTCCTCACGAGCAGGACAGAGGGAATGCCGGGCGTGGTGATCGAGGCGTTGATGTGCGGTGTTCCGGTGGTGGCACCCTCGGTCGGAGCCATTGCATCGATGTTGGTGGACGAGGAAGACGCACGTTGTTGCGCCCCGGGTGACCTGTCGGTACTGCAAGCAGCCCTAGAGGATGTCCTTGCCCGAGCGGACGGCACACCACGTCGCGGATCCGAACGCGCGATTGCGCGGTTCGAGACGGAATCCGTGGCAGCGCAGTGGGTCGAGCTCGTCAGGGCGAATGTCGCCGTCGATCGATCGCAGAGTGGTAGATCGACGTGATCTCGGCAGTGCTGCGTGCCGCGTCGAACCGCGCTGCGATGTCGAGCGCACCGTGGTGCAGTCGCTCACGCAGCGCCTGATCGGATGCCACCTCGACAATCGCTGCGGCGAGCGCCTCTGGATCCGCCGGGGCCACGAGACGTCCAGCGGCTGGCGTGATGGTCTCGGCGATCCCGCCGACGGCAGTCGCGACCACAGGGAGACCGAGCGCTGTCGCCTCCATGAGGGCAACCGGGAGACCCTCGTAATCGGAGGCAAGAGTGAACAGATCGCCGGCGGCCAATACCGACGCAGTGTCACGTCGATAGCCGAGGAGCAACAGACGGTCTCCGAGCGCAAGTCGACGATGCTCGGCCTCGATCTCATCCCGAAGCGGTCCCTGACCGACAGCGACGAAGCGCAGCATGGGGAGGAGCGCAGTGGCCCGCGCCGCAGCAGCCAGCAGATTCGGGTAGTTCTTCTGGTGTCGGTAGTTGGCCACAGTCACCACAACGATGTGGTTGTCGTCCAGTCCGAGCGAGTGACGCACGACATCGCGGTCGGCTGAGGCAGCGCGCGTACGCGCAAGGTCGATGCCGTGTTGGACACACATGGTGCGTCGGCGGACCACCGGTGACGTGATCGACGCCCTGACTTCCTCGGAGACGGCGATCGTGGCGTCGTCGAGTCGAGCCGTGAGGCGAGTGGCCCATCGGGTGGCCGGTCGGTACGAACTCCACGTGTTGTGCTCCGTGGTGACGAGGACCGGCCGTCTCATACCGAGCACCCGAGCATGAGCCGCGAGTCGGACGAGCGGGGCGATGGCGGGGGAGTGGAGATGCACCACGTCGGGGCGTTGGTGACGCAACGCGCGCAGCAGGGCGGGCACCCAGCGCAACTGCCTGAGACGCCGCACGCCGATGCAGTGCACCGCGGAACCCGCCCGCTCGATGTCGGCAACAAGCTCGCGCTTGTGGTCCAGCAGGCTCACCACCGAGAGATCGATGCCGTGTGCGGCGGCCTGACCGGCGAACTCCACGAGCAGGCGTTCGGCGCCGCCGGGGCCGAGGCTCTTGATGACGGCGGCAACCTTCACAATGTCCGGTGCCAGCTCGAGTCCACCACCACCGGGGAGAGGCGAACGATTCCGGTGGGTGCCTGCAGTAAGTGGATCCCCTCCACGCTGAAATCGGCCACCGGGGTCCACGCACGCGCGACGCGGCCGGACTCGTCGAGCACGGTGCACCACACGGCGAAGTCACCTGCGGGCAGTGGCAGGTGTTCGATCCGGCATTCGACCTGGAGTCCTTCGGGCGTCACCTCGCACTCGTGCTCGATCACGAACACCGGAGAGGCCGAGCCCTCGGAGATCCCCAGCACCACGCGCGCTGCCAGACGATCCGGTGCGCGCAGTCGCATCGAGATTGCCGCCGGGCCGTTCGATCGCACAGGGCGACCGGAACCGTCGTCGATGTGGACAGTGTCCACGGTGACGACCTCAGCGTTCTCGCGGTGCAATTTCGCAGATTCCTCCACCGACCGCCGGTACTGGCTGATGACCTCGCGGGTCGGCCCCGATGCGCGGACGCAGCCACGGTCGAGCCAGATGGCGTCGTTGCACATGGCCTCGACGGTGGCGAGGTCGTGCGAGACATACAGCAGTGTGGTGCCGCTCGCCATCACCTCGCGCATCCGGTCCAAGCAGCGTTGTTGGAATGTGGCATCGCCGACTGCCAGCACCTCGTCCACCACGAGGATGTCGGGTTCGAGGAACGCGGCAACAGCGAACGCGAGTCGCATGCCCATGCCCGATGAGTAGAACTTCACCTGTCGGTCGATCGCCTCGGTGAGGTCGGCGAATTCCACGATCTGGTCGAATCGCCGCCGGACGTCGGCGCGCTTGAGCCCCAGGAGCGAACCGAACATGAAGATGTTCTCCCGGCCGGTGAGGTCGGGGTGGATGCCGGCGCGTACCTCGATGAGAGCACCGATTCGTCCGGTGGCTTCGAGCGAACCGTAGGTGGGGAACATCACCCCGGCGAGCATCTTGAGCATGGTGGACTTGCCCGAACCATTGGCTCCGATGAGTGCCAGGCTGGAGCCGGGCTTCACCTCGAACGAAACGTCCTGCACGGCCCAGCGCCACATGGTGCTGGTGTCGCCCCGGAGCCGGTGACTGATTCGTGCGAACTCGTCACGCAGAAGATTGCGATGTCGGTCGCTGCGGAAGCGCTTCCAGATCCGCGAGGCGGTAACACTTCCGTCAGGCAACATCGGCGAATCCCGGTTCGAGTTTCTTGAATACCCAGTAGCCAGCCATGAGCACAACGGTTGCCGTGGCCGCCGACAGTCCGAGGAGTTCCCATTCGGGCGCCCGTCCGTATGCGAGGGCACGCCGGTACGACTCGCACACGCTCGACATCGGGTTGAGGATCGCGTAGAGCCGGATCACGCCATCGCTCGTGCGTTGACGGACGGCCGCCAACCCCCACACCACGGGGGTGGCAAACATGAGCAGCTGCGTCAGCAGAGGCAGGAGGTGTCGCACGTCGCGCAGATACACGAGCAGCGCGCTCAGCAGGAGTGCGAGTCCGAGGGCGAAGGCGAACTGCACGGCGAGCACGGGCAGCAGAGTGAGCGTGGCCAGATAGAAGTGCTCACCGCTCACGAGCACCACGACCGGGAATGCGATAGCCGATACGAGCATGTCGATCAGTGCCGTGGTGTTTGCGGACAGCACGAAGGTCTCGCGCGGAGCAGCAACCTTGTTCAGCAGTACGAGATTGTCCACCACCGACATCGCGCCGCGTGACACGGTCTGGGCAAAGAACCCCCAGGGGATGAGTGCGGCGTACGTGAACACCGGGTACGAGACCCCGAAGGTCTCGATCTTGGCTGCCCGATCGAAGAACAGCGAGAACACCACCACGTAGCCCAACGGGGCGGCGAAGGCCCACGCCGCTCCGAGGAAGGCCTGCTTGTACCGCGCGCGCAACTCGCGTTCGGTGAGCGTTGCTACGAGCCCTCGCGAGCGCCACGCCATGCGGAGGAAGTGCCCGAGGCGCATCGGCCGTCGGTATCGCAGACCGTCGGGCGGACTCGGGGACTCCCCGGATTGCGTCAGCGAACCAGGCATCCCGGCCCCGCGGTGGTCGTTGTCATCAGTGGGCCAGAATAGGTGCGTGAAGGTCCTCATCACGGGAGGCGCCGGGTTCATCGGCTCGTGTCTCGCCGATCACCTGTTTGCTCAAGGAGCCGAGGTACGCGTTCTCGACGACCTCTCCACCGGACTTCGGTCCGTGGTGTCCCGCGACATCGAGTTCATCGAGGGCGACATCGCTGATCCGGCCACGGTGACCAAGGCCATGCGTCAGGTCGAAGTGGTGTACCACCAGGCAGCCCATCGGTCCGTTTTTCGGTCGGTGGAGTCGCCGCTGTCCACCGACCGCGTCAATGTGGGCGGAACACTCTCCGTGCTGCTCGCCGCCCGTGATGCGGGTGTGCGCAGGGTGGTGGCGGCCTCCTCGTCGTCGGTCTACGGCAACGACGTGGCGCTGCCCACCCCGGAATCGGCGGTTCCGAGGCCGCGGTCGCCGTATGCGGTTTCGAAGCTGGCCGGTGAGCACTACTGCCGCGTGTTCTGGGAGTTGTACGGACTCGAGACGGTGTCGCTGCGCTACTTCAACGTCTACGGCCCGCGCCAGCGCGCCGATGGGCAATACGCAACAGTGATTCCGCTCTTCATCGATGCCGTGCGTTCGGGTCGTGCGGTGGAACTCCACGGTGATGGCACTCAGTCGCGTGACTTCACGTTCATCGATGATGTCGTGTCGTGCAACGTTGCTGCAGCGACAGCCCCCGCGGAGCACTGCGCCGGAAACGTGTTCAACGTCGCCGGTGGTTCACCGGTTTCGGTCCTCGGCGTGCTCGATGCCGTTGCGCAGGCCCTGGGTGTCACTCCGGTGGTGGAGCGACAGCCCCCACGTGCCGGCGACGTAGCGCACACTCACGCCGATCTTTCGTCGGTGCATGCACAACTTGGATGGTTACCGCAGACCCCATTCGAGGTCGGCATCGAGCGAACGGTTGCGTGGTTCGCCAGCCATCAAGCCTGAGACCATCTGATCGGCGTTTGCCCGCGACGAATCAAGCCTGTTTGGCTGGATTCGTTCATCGGTGCCCGTCGAGCGGGCGCCGGATCAGGCCGCTGCGCTGTGCTTGCGGGGACGACGGCGGATTGCCACTGCGGCGAGCAGTGCACCACCCAAGGTCGTGCCGAGAGCGATCTTGCCGATCGGAGCGGAGTTGCCACCGGTCACCGGGAGGTCGGGGCAGTCAGCGCGCTCGATGCGACCACCGAAGGGCTGCGACACCGGATCGTTCACCTTGGTGGGGTCGACCGTCTTCACGGTGCCGTCCCACAGTGTGTACGACAGCGCCACCTTGATCACCTTGGTCTTCGCGGGGATCGGGTAGCTGAGTGTCACCGAAGCCGAACCACCGTTGCCGGCGTCGATGTCGGCAACGGTCACGCTGCGGTTCACCGTGGTCTTCGGCAGGCGACTGTCGAACTGCACCGTGCCCGTGATGGACGAGGGAAAATCGAGACCCTCGAACGTGAGCACCACTTCATCCACCAAGCAGCGCTGCAGGCGGAGCGAATCGACCTCAGCGGGTTCAGAGCCGATGGAACCGGCGAACGAAGGAGTCGCAGCACCCAGAACGAGCGGAGCGGCGATGGCGGCGATGCGAAGGGCTCTTGAGATCACGTTGCAACTATACCTCATGCCGTCAAGCGAACGGGGGTATCGATGTCCCCGGACAGCCGGATTGACCGCTTTCCGTGCCGGAACCTGACATTTACTTGAACCTGCGTGGTGTCTACGAGTGGTTGTGGCCGGAACGCCCAGGAGTACCCGTCCTCGAGTCCCACCCTCCCGGCCAGGGTCAGGTGGACCACGGTCTCGCCCCCGGGGGCGATGTCCACCGGGGAGTTATGGGATAGCCAGCCGAGCTCGGGCACGGTGTCGAAGGCCTGCGGCCCGCCGTTGACGGTGACCCCCACGATCTCGAGGGGTGAATACACCGTGAGCAGGGTTCGATTGGTGCCCAGGGGGAGTCCCCGGTCGTTGCCGATCAGATAGTTCGGCAGCGGCGAGGGGGTGGGGAGCGTGTTCCTGAGTCGGATCTCGAGTTCGGCGAGCACCTCGCCGGTGTGTTCGTCCACCACGGCGTCGTACGTCATCGACTGCTGGAGGAAGGTGTCGAGCTTGCTCGGGCCGGAGTTGTTGACCGTGAAGAACGCGCCGTCGGAGGTGGCGGCCGGTGCGGCCCCGCCGATCTCGAGGCGACGAATGGGTCCCTGGTCTTCTTCCCTGAGCGACCAGAACATCAAGTGGCCCGAGGTGAGCACCCCGCCGAAGGCCCGGGCGATGAGCACGGGTGAGGGGAGATCGGTGCCCAGCAGCGCTTCGGTTGCCTGATTCGCCACCTCGGCGAGGGCGTCTTTCCGGGTGGAGTCGGCGCTGACGAAGCTCTGGTACTGGTCCACCAGGAGGTAGCGAACGATGTTGTTCGTGGTGAGCACCGTGTCGGTTCCCGGCACCGTGAGCGGACCGGTGAGTGAGACGATGCTCCGCAGGGCGTAGGGATCGGCCACCACGACACCGTCGATGGTTCGACCTCCGCTCTGGGGGTAGATCTCGGCGACCACCCGGGCAACGGTGGGCAGGTCAGGAGACATGTTCACCTTCACCCAGAAGAACCGGGTCATCGGTTTGCCGTTGCCGCCCGCACCGAATTGGCCGTAGCGCGCGAGGTACTCGGCGGGCCCCGAGATGGACCGTGCTGCCGGGTTGTCGCCACCGTTGATGAGCTGGACATTGGTGCCCTGGCGCACGATGCGGATGCGCCCGCCCTCGGTCTCTACCTCGGCGAAGTTTCCGATGAAGCCGCCAAGACCACGAGCTTCGGCCGGCGTGGTGAAGAGCACGAGCCACACTCGTTTGCCGTCGCCGCCGAGCAGGTGGGGTGCCAACTGTGCCGCTTCGTACGCGTTGCGAGCCTGCAGATCGGCGCGGGCGGTTTCCTCCGCAAGGCGCTCGAAGCGGGAGGCGAACGGGCCGAGCAACCAGCCTGATCGACTGCGCTCTACAGCCCGTTGCAGTTCGCCCACAGCGTCACGTGTCACCTCGATGGGCAACTGGAGGCGCTCGATCGCAGTGAGGTCCACATAGCCCGAGCGGACCCGCACGCTGTCCACGTCGACTGTCGCCACAGCCTTGGAAACAACCTGCGCAGCATCGCGACCGGCGTTCACGAGGCGGACCGCGCTGTCGACGTGTTGTCCGAGTCCGGGCACGAGTCGACCGGGCCATGTGAGCGGTGAGTCCACGGAACGTCGAGCACGGCCGAGGGCGGAAGCCGAACGCTCGAGTGCTTCGGCTGCCGCCTGGGAGTCACCCGATCGCATCGACTGCAGGCCGGTGGTCGCAGCATTGACCCCGTCGCTCAAGGCCTTTCGGGCCGTGAGACCCGCAACGAGCGCGCCGATCATCGACAGCAGGCAGAAGCCGAGCACGCCCAGCGCCGAACGCACCGCGAGTTGGCGAACCCGTCGAGACCTTCGGCTGATGCCCGAGACGAGAACGACTCCCATGGCAAGACCACCCACGAGCGCGCTCACACCGAAGGGATGGTCGATGTCGAGGCGCAATGCCACCTGGGCGATGGCGAGGGCACTGACGGCGCGCACGAGTCCGGCACTCTCGTGGAGTACGCCGAGTGCAACCATCACGATGCACACTGCGATGCTCACCCACATCGTCCACGACGACATGTGGCTGACAGCGAGTACTGCGGCGGCGCTCGCGGGGGCCCACCACGGTGCGGTTGCGCCGGCGAGACAGACCAGACCGGCTACGACGCCCGTGAGGATCGGGTCGAACCACGCAGTGCGCGTTGGGTCGCATCCCGCCAGTGCGCCGAGTACCGCAGAAACGGCCGCCAGTCCCCATACGACGTATGTCTCCTCGGCGGAGAGTCGGTTTCTCCGGCGCAGCGACTCGGGCACGACACGAGATTACGGAAGCAGCGATGCGATTCGGGCATCGCCGGGGCGCTGTGAGGGGGCCGGTAGCCTCCTCACGTCCGAAACACGGGAGTAGCGATGTCCACGAATTCTCTTGCAAGCCGACGGGATTTCCGGGTTGCCGACCTGTCTCTCGCGCCGTTCGGGCGCAAGGAGATCCATCTGGCCGAACACGAGATGCCCGGTCTGCGCGCATTGCGCAAGGAGTTCGGCGCCAGCAAGCCGCTCAAGGGCGCTCGCATTTCGGGCTCGCTCCACATGACGATCCAGACGGCAGTGCTCATCGAGACGCTCGTGGAACTCGGAGCAGAGGTTCGTTGGGCGAGTTGCAACATCTTTTCGACCCAGGACCACGCCGCAGCGGCCGTGGCGGTAGGTCCGAACGGTACCGTCGACGCGCCGTCTGGTGTTCCGGTGTTCGCATGGAAGGGCGAGACTCTCGAGGAGTACTGGTGGTGCACCGATCAGATGATGACGTGGCCCGACGGCGATGGGCCGAACATGATCCTCGACGACGGTGGCGACGCAACGTTGCTGCTGCACAAGGGCGTGGAGTACGAGCGCGCAGGTGCGGTTCCTGATCCCACGACGGCCTCGAACGCAGAACTCGCCATCGTGCTCGGACTGCTCCAGCGCACGCTCAAGACCGATCCTGCCAAGTGGACGCGGATGGCGAGCGGTATTCGCGGTGTCACCGAGGAGACCACCACGGGAGTGAAGCGTCTCTACAAGATGCATTCGCAGGGTGAGTTGCTCTTCCCGGCCATCAACGTGAACGACTCGGTCACCAAGAGCAAGTTCGACAACCTCTATGGCTGCCGCCATTCGCTGGTGGATGCCATCATGCGTGCCACCGACGTGATGCTGGCGGGCAAGGTGGCCGTGGTGTGCGGCTACGGCGACGTGGGCAAGGGATGCGCGCAGTCGCTGCGTGGGCAGGGTTCACGTGTGATCGTCACCGAGATCGACCCCATCAACGCGCTGCAGGCGGCCATGGAGGGCTACGAGGTCACCACGATGGAGGATGTCGTGGGCACCGCCGATGTGTTCGTGTCGGCCACCGGCAACGAGGCGATCATCACGGTGGGTCACATGGCCCGGATGAAGCACAACGCGATCGTGTGCAACATCGGGCACTTCGACTCCGAGGTCGACATTGCGGGTCTCGCACGAAGCGGCGCAGTGCGCGATGAACTCAAGCCCGGAACCGACCTCTGGACGTTCCCCGATGGTCATGCGGTGATCGTGCTTGCCGAGGGACGCCTCGTGAACCTGGGTTGCGCCACCGGCCACCCGAGTTTCGTGATGAGTTGTTCGTTCTCTAACCAGGTGATCGCACAGATCGATCTGTTCAACCACCCCGAGAAGTACCCCCTCGGTGTGCACGTGCTCCCCAAGCAGTTGGACGAAAAGGTGGCGGCGCTGCACCTCGATGCCCTCGGTGTGAAACTCACACGCCTCACCGACGAGCAGGCCGAGTATCTCGGCGTGGACCCGCGGGGTCCCTTCAAGCCGGAGCACTACCGCTACTGAGTCGGCCGTGCTGGTTCTGCTGTGACTCGCAGGCGCAGCGGAACCAGGGCTGATCCGATCAGAGATAACCGAAGTAGGCTGGTTTCTCCGGCGCGTATCCCGGTTCTTTGCTGCGTTCGAACTGCGGCTCGCCCCCGAACTTGGCGATGAGCTCGGGCCCGAAGTGGTCCGACGCGATGGCCACGCGTCGACACGAGTCGGCAAAGCTCGCGGTGTCGGCGCTGAAGGCAATGAGGTCTGCCTCCATGAGCACCTGGCCGTTGATCCACATGGTGCGCAAGAACGCGAGGTGACTGTTGATCGAGTTGATGGCGTCCAAGAGGTCGGGCGTCTTGGTGACATTGCTCGCGATCACGCTGAACACCCGGATGACCGGTTGATCCTCGCCGTCCACCCGGGCGAAGAAGCGGGCATGCTCTGCCGGCACCATGTAGTCACCATCGTCGTCGGCCGTTGCCTTGGGAATGTTGGCGAGCCGCTCGATCATCGTCTCCAAGTGCGACCGAGCGATGTCCAACTGCAGCGTCATTCGCCCATGCTTCCACAGGCGGGCGACTACCTTCGGGCCCATGCGGGACGTGAGCGGGAAAGTAGCGGTGGTGACCGGCGGGGCGAGCGGTATCGGCCGGGCGATGGCAGAGGCCTTCCGTGATGCCGGTATGCGCGTGGTGATTGCCGATGTGGAGCAGTCCGCCCTCGACGCAACGGCGCAGGAGCTCGGCGTGTACGGCCATCGGGTGGATGTCACCGATGCGGCCGCCATGGAGGCACTGGCCGATGACGTGCGTCAACGTTTCGGCACCTGTCACCTGCTGTGCAACAACGCAGGTGTGGGTGGCGGGGGGCGTCTCGAGGAACTCACGCTGAAGGACTGGAAGTGGGTCATCGATGTGAACCTCTGGGGAGTGGTGCACGGCCTCCAGGCGTTCTTGCCGATGATGCTTGCCAACAGCGACGGTGGCCACGTGGTGAACACGGCTTCGATGGCTGGGCTGAGTCCGCTGCCCGGGGCGGCGCCGTACTCTGCGACCAAGTACGCGGTGGTGGGAATCAGCGAGACGATGCGCGAGGAGCTCGCAGATTCGTCGGTGGGGGTGAGCGTGCTCTGCCCGGGCTTCGTTCGCACCAACATCTTCACGAGTCAGCGGAACCGTCCGCAGGCGCTCCGCAACGAGACGAAGAAGTCGGCTGCGCGTGCTGTGAACGACGACATGATCAAGATGGTGGAACAGACGGCCATCGACCCACGGCAGGTGGGCGCTGCGGTGTTGGCGGCCGTTCGCGAGGACCGCTTCTGGATTATCACGCACCCCGACCTGCTGGCGGCTGTTCGGACCAAGTACGACGAACTGTTCGGTTGACCATCTGCGGCGAGGGTTTCCGGCTTCGCTCCGGAAACCCTGCGACACCCCTGTCGTAGAACTCGCCGCATGCTCATCACCACGCAATGCTCCTCGTGTGCTACGCCGGGGTCCCGGCTCTGTGCGCGCTGTCGCGCCGGGGTCCGAATCGCCCCGCCGGGGGTGCCCGCCGCCCTCGTGCACGATGGCCCCGTGCGATCCGCCGTGCTGGGGCTCAAGTTCCGAAATGCCCGTCGTGCTGCGCGTGAACTCGCCGAATACATGATGCAGCGTGCGGGCCCGACGCCCGAGGTGGACATTGTCACCTGGGCGCCCACCTCGGCCCGACGCGTGGCTGATCGTGGCTACGACCCAGCGGAACTCTTGGCGCGCGAGTTGGCACGTCTATTGGGTCGTCCGTGCCGGCGCCTGCTGCTTCGTGAACGTCGCTCCATGCCCCAGGCGGGGAGGGACCGTCGTTCACGCCTCTTGGGCCCGCGGTTCCGTGCCCGCCCCTTGCGTGACGCACCCCGTGTGTTGCTCGTGGACGATGTGGTTACCACTGGCGCCACACTGCGCGAAGGCGCAGCGGCACTCGTGCGTGCGGGCGCCACCGCAGTGGTGTGTCTTGCTGCCTCGGCAGCGCCCTGAGCAGTCAGGCGTGCTGGAGCCCCACGAGATCGCGTACCCGTCGAATCGCCGATTCGCCAGCCCCCTCCACGTGCACGCCCGTCATACCTACGCGGTCGGCGGCCTGCACATTGGTGAGCACATCATCGAGAAACACACTTGCCTCGGGTACCACGCCGATCCGTGACGCGCTCAAGCGGTAGATCTCGGGATTCGGCTTGCGCATCCCCACCTCGTGCGAGTCGACGATGTCGTCGAACAGTCGTGGCCACTCGGAGACGGACCACCACGCAGTGCGGAGTTCCCGCACATTGTTGGTGAGCATCGCGGTACGGAGGCCAGAGCGACGCAGGTCCCGAACGAGGGCGATCATGTGCTCGTTCGGCTCGAAGCGGAACGGAGAGCCCGCCTGTCCGGGCGGCCGTTGCGACGGAGCCGGAGTGATGCCGGCTTCGGTCAGCAGTGCGCGTACGTCGCGCTGGTACTGGGCCATCGAGATCTCGCCCCGCTCGAGACGGTGCCAGGGATGGTCGCTGTCCTCGCCGTACACGCCCATGAGTGCACGCGTGACTACCTCGGGGTCGGCATCGGGGTAGCGCTGTGCAACGTCGGTGGGTCGGCCGTTCAGCATCAGGACGCCACCGAGGTCGAAGATGACTGCGTGGATGTTCCGGCCGGTGCTCACCCCACCATTGTTGCGGCTGCTGGCGTGTCGCACCCCGCTTCGGGGCTCCACGAGGGTCGGCGGGGCCCGGCGCCGCCGCGTCCGGGCCGTGCACCCCACCCCCGGTAGGCTCACTCCCCGCATGGGAATTCTCGATCGCGTCCTCCGCGCCGGTGAGGGCAAGAAAATCAAGGCGCTCGCCACCCTCGTCCCCGAGATCAACGCGTTCGAGGCCGCCATGGTGCAGCTCAGCGACGACGCGCTCCGGGCAAAGACCGCCGAGTTCCGCTCGCGTCTGGACCGGGGGGAGTCCCTCGACGAACTGCTCGTAGAGGCCTACGCAGCGGTCCGTGAGGCCGCCCACCGAGTGATCGGTCAGCGCCCATTCGACGTACAGCTGATGGGCGGCGCAGCGCTGCACTTCGGTTGGGTCGCCGAGATGAAGACCGGTGAGGGCAAGACCCTCACGTCGTCGCTCGCTGCGTACCTGAACGGGGTGGGCGGCAAGGGCACCCACATCGTCACCGTGAACGACTACCTGGCCCGCCGTGACTCCGAGTGGATGGGTCGCATCCATCGCTTCATGGGCCTCTCGGTCGGTCTCGTGATCCCCGGGTTCCGTGAGAGTCCGCCCGAGAAGCGTCAGGCCTATGCCTGCGACATCACCTACGGCACCAACAACGAGTTCGGGTTCGACTACCTCCGCGACAACATGGCAGTGCGTCTCGACGACAAGACCCAGCGCGGTCACAACTATGCGATCGTCGACGAGGTGGACTCGATCCTCATCGACGAGGCACGCACGCCGCTCATCATCAGCGGTCGGATCGCCGACGCAGCGAAGCTCTACTACAAGTTCGCCAGCATCGTGCGAAGCCTCCAGCGCGATGTGGACTACGAGATCGAGGAAGACAAGCGCATCATCTTCCCACTCGACGCCGGCATCGAGAAGGTCGAACAGGCCCTCGGTATCGCCAACCTGTACGACGAGGTGCAACAGAACCTCGTGCACCAGTTGCAGGCAGCACTCAAGGCCAAGGAGCTGTACAAGCGCGACAAGGACTACATCGTGCAGGGCGGCGAGGTGAAGATCGTCGACGAGTTCACCGGTCGCATCCTCGAGGGTCGCCGCTGGTCCGAGGGCATCCACCAGGCCGTGGAGGCCAAGGAAGGCGTGAAGATCAAGGAGGAGAACCAGACCCTCGCCACCATCACGCTCCAGAACTACTTCCGCATGTACGACAAATTGGCGGGTATGACCGGAACGGCCTCCACCGAGGCGGCCGAACTGATGAATACCTACAGCCTCAATGTCGTGCCGATCCCCACGAACAAGCCCGCCATCCGTGAGGATGCCGCCGACCTCATCTACAAAGGTGAGCGCGCCAAGTTCGACGCCGTGGTGGAAGACATCGTCGAGCGATCCGAGAAGGGCCAACCCGTGCTGGTGGGCACGGTGAGCGTGGAGAAGAGCGAGTACCTCTCTCGCCAACTGGCCAAGCGGGGAGTGGATCACGAGGTGCTGAACGCCAAGCAGCACACGCGTGAGGCGATGATCGTTGCGCAGGCGGGCCGCCTCCACGCAGTCACCGTGGCCACGAACATGGCTGGCCGTGGCGTGGACATCCTCCTCGGAGGCAATCCCGAACTCCTCGCCCGCCAGGAAGTCTTGAAAGAGGGTCATTCGCCCGAGACCATGGTGGACGAGTTCGCGCTGCCCGTGCCGCTCGAGTCGATGCCCGAGGACTTCCGCACGGCTCGCGCCGCAGCGCAGAAGCGATACCAGGAGTTGTTGTCGGTCTTCAACGCCCAGTGCCGTGCCGAGGGCGACGAGGTCCGGGCGCTCGGTGGGCTCTACGTGATCGGTTCGGAGCGTCACGAGTCACGTCGTATCGACAATCAGTTGCGCGGTCGTTCGGGCCGACAGGGAGATCCGGGCGCGAGCCGCTTCTACCTGAGCCTCGACGACGAGTTGATGCGTCTGTTCGCCACGGGTGCGTTGTCGTGGGTGATGGGTCGTGCCCTGCCCGACGACGAAGCGATCGAGGCCAAGATGGTCACGAAGGCCATCGAGCGCGCGCAGTCCACGGTGGAACAGCGCAACGCCGAGATCCGCAAGAATGTGCTCAAGTACGACGAGGTGATGAACGAGCAGCGCAAGGTGATCTACCGCCGCCGCGATCAGATCCTTGCTGGTGAAGACCTCAAGTCCGCGGCCCTCGAGTACCTCGCCGAGGCCGTCGACGCGCTCATCTCCCGACACTGCGTGTCCGACGCCGACGACGAATGGGATCTCGGCGGTCTCGCACAGGAACTCCAGAGCTATTACCCGTCGACACTGTCCGAGGAGCGTCTCGGCTCGTGCCGTGATACCGACCAGATGTACGACGTCGTGATGGCCGAGGCCACTGCGTACTACGAGCAGCGTCAGGCCACCCTGGGTGCCGACGTGATGCGCGAGGTCGAGCGTCAGGTGATGCTGCGCATCATCGATCAGCGCTGGCGCGAACACCTCGTAGAGATGGACTATCTCCAGGAGGGCATCAACCTGCGAGCCATGGGCCAGAAGGACCCACTGGTCGAGTGGCAGCGCGAGGGATTCGAGATGTTCGGTCTGCTCATGAAGGGCATCGCCGATGACTTCGTTCGCTACATGATGCATGTGCAGGTGGTGCAGGAGCAGTCGGACCCGGCGCCGGTGCAGAATCTGCAGACCTCGGCCCCCGAACTCGGTGGCAACGGCTTCGCCGCTGCCGCACTCGCCGGCCCGCTCGATGACGACGCAGCCCTCGACGACGGTGCATCTGCTCAGCAGCCCACCAGCAAGCAGCAGACCGTGGTGAATGACGAGTGGTCCAAGACCGGTCGAAACGAACCGTGTCCGTGTGGGTCGGGCAAGAAGTTCAAGATGTGCCACGGCCGGAACGGCTGAGGCTTCCATGCGCGACTTCTCGTCGGACCTCAAGGAACTTCGCCGACGCCTCGGTGAGGCACACGCCTATCTGAACGTGGAGACAAGTCGAGCGCGCTTGGTGGACCTCGAGACGGAGATCTCCAAGCCGGACCTCTGGGACGATCAGGAGCGGGCCAAGAAGATCAACGCCGAGTACGCGAACCTCAAGAGCGACGTGGGCGAGTACGACGGACTTGCCAATGCGCTCGAGGACTCCGAAGTACTGGCCGAACTCGCGCGTGAAGAGGGAGACGAGTCACAGGAGCCCGAGATCGAGGCCGGCATCGCATTGCTCGCCCGCAAGTTCGACGGGCTCGAACTGCGCAGCCTGTTCACCGGCGATCACGATGCCGGCGATGCCATCGTGCAGATCAACGCGAAGGACGGTGGTGTCGACGCCCAGGACTGGGCCGAGATGCTCCTGCGCATGTACCAGCGTTGGGCAGAGCGCAGGGGGTTCGAGTTCGAGGTGAACGACGTCTCTGAGGGCACCGAGGCGGGAATTCTCTCTGCAGACTTCACCATTCGCGGGCGTTACGCCTACGGCCTGATGACCGCCGAGCGCGGCACGCATCGCTTGGTGCGCATCAGCCCGTTCGACAACCAGGGCCGTCGTCAGACGAGCTTCGCAGCCATTCAGGTGTGGCCCGACATGGATGATCCTGATGTCGAGTTGAACGAGGCCGACGTCAAGATGGAGGTCTTCCGTGCTTCGGGTGCCGGTGGGCAGCACGTGAACAAGACGTCTTCGGCCGTTCGCTTCATCCACGTGCCGACCGGTCTGGTGGCGAGTTCGCAGGAGGAACGCAGCCAGTTGCAGAACCGCGCGAAGGCGATGACTCGCCTGAAGTCGATGATCGCCGCCAAGGCCGAGGAAGAGCGCGCTGCGGAACTCGAGCGAATCGCCGGCCGTCAGGCGCAGGTGGGCTGGGGGAGCCAGATCCGTTCCTACGTCATGCAGCCGTACCAGATGGTGAAGGACCTGCGTTCGGGGGTCGAGACGGGCAACGTGGCCGCAGTGCTCGACGGCGATCTGGACACCTTCATGGAGGGGTTCCTGCAGTGGAAGCGATCCGGGGCTGCCGCTGCGGGCGAATAGGCCCCTGATACCGTCCTCCTACCGATGATTCGACTCGAGAACGTCACCAAGGTCTACGACGGCGACGTCACCGCATTGCGGGACGCCTCGTTCGACATCCCCAAGGGCGAGTTCGTTTTCCTCGTGGGGCCGTCGGGGTCGGGCAAGTCCACCATCCTGCGCCTCCTCAACCGGCAGGCCAAGCCCGAGCGGGGCGATGTGTGGGTCGCCGGCAAGAACATCAACCAGATGCGCGAGGGCGATGTGCCCAAGCTCCGACGTCAGATCGGCAACATCTTCCAGGACTACAAACTGCTCCTGAACAAGACGGTGTTCGAGAACGTGGCGTATGCACTTGAGGTCATCGGCCAGCCGCGGCATGTGATCCGCCAGCAGGTGCCCCGAGTGCTGGATCTCGTCGGACTCGCCGACAAAGAGGACCGGTTCCCCAACCAGTTGTCGGGTGGGGAGCAGCAGCGAGTCTCTATCGCCCGAGCGTTCGTGAACCGCCCGCTCATCTTGTTGGCCGACGAGCCCACCGGAAACCTGGACCCCGCGACGGGCGAGGACATCATGCGCCTGCTCGAGGCCATCAACAAGACCGGAACCACCGTGGTGATGGCCACGCACGACCAGCAGATCGTGAACATGATGCGGCGCCGAGTGGTGCAGTTGGATCGCGGCATCATCGTGCGTGACCAGACACGCGGGGTGTACGAGTAGATGTTCTCCCGCGTCGGCTACGCGTTGCGCGAGACCTGGCAGGGTTTCCAGCGCAACTGGACACTCACCGTTGCCTCGGTGTTGACGGCAGCGGTGTCGCTGTTCCTTGCCGGCATGTCGTTCTTCATCCAGAAGGCGTTCGACCAGGTGCTCCAGCAGTGGAGCA
>JAFMJD010000168.1 GCA_017853685.1 Actinomycetota bacterium
TGATGAACTGCATGCTCGCCATGGCATAGGCCTCGGTGAGGCCGCCCATGATCTGGCCCTCGACCACCATCGGGTTGATACGCACACCGCAGTCGTCGACTGCAACCATGCGCAACACATCCCACACACCCGTCTCGGGGTCCACCTCGACCGTGGCGATGTAACACGCGAACGGCCAGGTGAGGTTGGGCGGGTCGTAGTACGCCGTGTTCTCGAGACCCGGCTCGAGACCGTCGGGCACGTTCGAGTAGGCGGCCATTGCGCATTCCTGGATGGAGACGCCGCGGTCGGGTGAACTGCGCACGTAGAAGCGACCGAGCTCCCACTCGATGTCTTCGTCGGACACCTCGAGCAGGTGAGCGGCGATCTTGCGAGCCTTGGCACGGATCTTGCGCGACACCATGGCGACTGCGGCGCCGGCGACCGGTGTGGAGCGCGACGCATAGGTACCCATGCCGAACGGTGCCGTGTCGGTGTCGCCCTCCTCCACCACGATGTCGTCGGCGGGGATGCCCAGTTCGTGTGCCACGATCTGCGCCCACGTCGTCTCGTGACCCTGACCTTGCGTCTTGGCACCTGTGCGGAGGATGGCCTTACCGGTCATGTGCACCCGAAGCTCGGCGGAGTCGAACATCTTGATGCCGAGGATGTCGTACTCGCGGCTGTTGCCGGCGCCGAGCGGCTCGGTCATCGTCGAGATGCCGATGCCGAGGAGACGCCCGCGCTTTCGCGCTTCCTCTTGCTCCTTGAGGAAGTCCGTGTAGCCGATGGCCTCGAGGCCGACGTCGAGGCACTTGCCGTACTGCCCCGAGTCGGTGAGGAAACCGAAGGCGGTGCGATGCGGGAAGTCGTCGTCGCGCACGAAGTTGATGCGCCGGAACTCGGCTTGGTCCATGCCGAGGTCGTCGGCGGCCGCCTGCACCATGCGCTCTTGGAAGAACATCGCTTCCGTGACTCGGAACGAGCACCGGTACGCAACGCCACCCGGCGCCTTGTTGGTGTAGGCGCCAGTTGCGGTGAGGTGCGCAGCCGGGATGTCGTAACAGGCGAACGCCGAGTGCATCAGACCGATCTTGAACTTGCTCGGCTGCGCATCAGAGAAGAAGGCGCCGTGGTCGGAGATGGTGTGCATGCGGACGCCGAGGATCTTGCCGTCCTTGCGCATCGCCATCTCACCCTGCAGGTACACATCGCGACCGAAGCCGGTGGAGATCAGGTTGCCGGTCTTGTCCTCGATCCACTTCACCGGGCGCTCGAGAAGGATCGATGCAAGGATCGACACCACGTAGCCGGGGTACACGGGCACCTTGTTGCCGAAGCCACCACCGAGGTCAGGCGACACGATGCGGATCATGTGTTCGGGCAGTTCAGCCACCAGTGCAACCGCCGCGCGGATGATGTGAGGTGCCTGTGTGGTCATGTACACCGTGAGCTTGCCGGTGGCGCGGTCGTAGTCGGCGATCGAACCGCACGGCTCGAGCGGTGACGGGTGCGAACGCGGGTAGTGCAACTGGATCTTCGAGACCACATCCGCTTGTTCGAAGGCGCGATCGGTGGCCGACTTGTCGCCGACCTCCCAGTCGAACACCTTGTTGTCGCTCTGGTTCTCCTTGTCGTCGCGAATGAGCGTTGCGCCGGGGCTCATCGCCTGCGTCGGGTTGACGATGACAGGCAATGGCTCGTAGTCGACGACGATCGCCTCGCAAGCGTCCTTGGCGATGTACGGGTCGTCGGCGATGACCGCCACGACTTCTTGACCCTGGAAGCGAACCTTGTCGGTGGCCAGCACGGCCTGCGTGTCGTACGACAACGTGGGCATCCAGGCAAGGTTGCGCGTGGCGAGCATGTCACCGGTGAGCACGAGGCGTACTCCGGGGATCTGCCACGCCTTGCTCACGTCGATCGACTTGATGCGTGCGTGAGCCAGGGGGCTGCGCAGGATCTCCATGTGCAGCATGCCGGGCAGCACGATGTCGTCGACATACTTGCCCTTGCCGCGGATGAAGCGGTTGTCCTCCACGCGACGCCTGCTGGCGCCGAGGCCGCCGATCTTGATCTCGTCGAGCGTCATGATGTCTCCCTCAGTCGGCCTGGTTGCGCATCTTGTCGGCCGCCCACAGCACGGCCTTCACAATGTTCTGATATCCCGTGCAGCGGCACAGGTTGCCCGACAATGCCCAACGCACGTCGTCTTCGGTCGGGTTGGGGTTCTCGTCGAGCAGCGCCTTGGCAGTGAGCATCATGCCCGGGGTGCAATACCCGCATTGCAGGCCGTGCTCTTCCTTGAAGCCTTCTTGGATCGGGTGGAGTTCGCTCGCCGTGGCAAGCCCCTCGACAGTGGTGACCTGATGACCATCGGCCTGCACTGCGAGCATCGTGCAGCTCTTCACGGGCCTGCCGTCGAACAACACCGTGCAGGCTCCGCAGTTGGTGGTGTCGCAACCCGTGTGCGTGCCGGTGAGGTTCAGACCCTGCCGCAGCATGTGAGCCAACAACAACCGCGGCTCGATGTCGGCAGTGCGCCGCTCACCGTTGACCGTGATGCTGACTCGACGAACCGGAACATCGCTCGGCGCGTCGGGGGTGACTTCCTCGAACAAACTCGTCATGTCAGGCAGCCTTCTCCTGTGACTCGGCGATTCCCCGAAGGACTCGCGTTGTGAACGTGTTGATGATGTGACGCTTATAGGTGGCGCTTCCGCGGTGATCGGTACGCGGCTTGGCGACACTGGCGGCGAGTTCGGCGGCACGCTGGATCGCGGCTTCGGTGAGCGCGCCACCCACGAGCGAGTCTCCGGCCTCGGCGGCGTGCACCGTGGTGGAGCCCACACCGGTGAGGGCGATGCCAGCACGGCGAACGGTGCCACCCGCAATCTCGACGGCGACAGCAACAGCAGCCGTGGCGAAGTCGCCGACGCGACGCTCGAGCTTCAGGTACCCGCCGAAGGCGACTCCGGTGGGAGCCGGCACCACTGCCTCGATCGCGATCTCGTCGGGGTCGAGCACGTTCTGGAACGGTCCGGTGACGAAGTCGCGCACCTTGATGGTGCGGGTACCACGAGGGCCCTGGGCCACGATGTGCCCGTCGAGTGCAACCATGCAGGCTGCCCAGTCGCCCTGCGGGTCGGCGTGACAGATCGAACCCACGAAGGTTCCTCGCGTGCGCACGATGGGATCGGCGACGAGGGGTGCGGCGGCGGCGATGGTTGGCTGCCGGGTGGCGATCAGCGCCGACTTCTCGATGTCCTCGTGCCGGCACAGGGCACCGATGTGCAGAGCACCCGCATCATCGAAGTGGTGGTAGTGGAGCGCCGAGATGTTGTTGATGTCGATGAGCATCTCGGGTGCCGCAAACCGCAGTTTGAGCATGGGCACCAAACTCTGACCACCGGCGAGGACCTTCGCCTCGCCCTTGCCTGCCTGCAACAGGGCGATGGCCTCGGCGACGGTGGTGGGCGCCTCGTAGCGGAATCTTGACGGGTACATAGGTCTCTCGCTCCAGTCGGTTCGCAGGCGCTCAGCTCGGGCGGCCCGTATCGGGGACGGCAGTGGGCATCGACTCGGCGTCGGGGTCGGGGCGAGGCTCCTGATGGGGCGGCCACGGACCCTGCACCGGCTGCCCGGCGACCTTGAGGTGGTCGATCAGCTGCGGCCACGCCCACACAGTGGGGCTCTTGCCGGTCTTGGGTGAATGCTCGATCAGTTCGTACAGGCGGGGGTTACCAGCACTGTGACCATTTGATTCGATCGCCACGGATCCTCCCTCAGCGGTACAAGAGTCTGGAACGTACTCCTCCGGTGTGACATGTGCCATAGCAAGCCGAAGGTTTTTCGAGCGTGGTCAGGTTCGCTGTGGCGGCAGCCGCCACTCGCCTCCCGAGGCCGCCTCGAACAGCTTCACGACCCCAGCCGACTTCGAAGCCGACCACTACCGTCAAACCATCTCCGCCGACCAGGCGTAGACACAAACCCCCGAGCCTCTACGAAACCCGGGGCGCTTCACTCTTGTACGGGGCAGACCAGTCGACACACGATCGCCACAAGTCCGTCGCGACGATGACACATCCCGACGTGACCCTCATCATCATGTGGAGCACCGGTCCGTTCCTCAGTCGGCGGTGGGAGCCGTGAATCGGATCGTGGTGGGGCTTGGGCGTTCGGACTCCGCTCGTCGCGCGCTGCGCTGGGCGGCACTGCGTGCGTCCGATTCCAAGGCGGAACTCCGGGTCGTGACGGTCGTCGCCGACCCTGCGCCGTTGAGCCCACTAGGCGTGTCTTGGGTGCCGTTCGTCGGACAGAAGGCACGTATGCACCGCACCTCGCTGTGGCAAGCCGAGGTGCTGGAATCGGCGCTGGTGGGCATACCGGTGCGACCGACGATGTCGACGGAGGTCCACATCGGGAGGCCCGACAGGGTGTTGCGTGAGCACTCCTGCGGTGCAGACCTGCTGGTGCTGGGTGCGTCCGAACGACGTTTCCGCAAAACGATCCGGCGCTGCTTGATGTCGGCGGCGTGTCCCGTGGTGGTGATCGCGTTTGATCAACCGCATTGAGATCGCTCCTCTGCGCCGCAGCCGGGAACCGAATTCTGCAAGGGGCTAGCCTCAGCGTGACGGCTATGGACGTGTTGACCTGAAAGCAGGTGTGATCATGCCCGACCGGGTGCTGGTAGTCGAGGACGACGAGGTAGTGCGTACTTTGTTGCGGTTGCTGCTCGAAGACGAGTCGTTGCAGGTCGTGGAGGCATCGTCGGGCACGCAGGCGGTCGAGCGGTTCGATGCCGAGACCTTCGACCTCGTTCTCCTGGACGTGCGCCTACCGGGAGTGAGCGGATTCGACGTGTGCCGTCACATCCGCCGCAAGAGCAACGTCCCGGTGATCATGGTGACGGGCCAGCAGGACAGCCACGACGTCGTCACGGGGCTGGAGATCGGCGCGGATGACTACGTGACGAAGCCGTTCAACGATCGCGAGTTGATGGCGAGAGTGAGGGTGCAACTTCGCCGACGCACCGCCGAACCTGACGGTGAGCGGCTGTCTACCGGCGACATCGAGGTGTTGCCG
>JAFMJD010000169.1 GCA_017853685.1 Actinomycetota bacterium
CACCATGTTCATGGTGTGGTTCGAGCGCAAGGTCATCGCCGGCATGCAGAACCGCGTGGGACCGAACAAAGCGGGCCCGTTCGGTCTGCTCCAGACGCTGGCCGACGGCACGAAGCTGTTCTTCAAAGAGGATCTGCTTCCCGAGAAGGCCGATCGTTTCGTGTTCCGACTGGCGCCGTACCTCTCGTTCGTCCCGGCGTTCCTCGCGTTCTGCATCATCCCGGTGGGCGGCGATTTCACGAACGGCAACAACGGACGCGTGCGTCTGTTCGGTCACGACACCCTGTTGCAGGTGGCCGATCCGCCGATCGGCATGCTGCTCGGACTGGCGCTCAGTTCGATTGCGGTCTACGGCATCATGCTCGCCGGTTGGTCGAGCGGTTCGAAGTATCCGTTGCTCGGTTCGGTGCGTGCCTCGGCACAGATGGTGAGTTACGAAGCAGCGCTCGGTCTGTCGGTGGCCACCATCTTCTTGTTGGCAGGCACGATGTCGACGAACGGCATCGTGGCCGGACAGGGCTCGCTGCGGAACTGGAACATCGTGGCGACCGGCGTGGTGCCGTTCATCATCTTCCTCATCGCAGCCACCGCAGAGTTGAACCGCCCACCGTTCGACCTCGTCGAGGCCGAGCAGGAACTCGTGGGTGGATTCAACACCGAGTACTCCTCGATCCGGTTCGCACTGTTCTTCCTCGCAGAGTTCATGAACACCATGACGATGAGCGCCATCATCGTCACGCTCTTCCTCGGTGGTCCGCAGCCGATCAGCGTGGGCGACTGGACACTCGATGTTCCGCTCGGACCGTTCACCGGAACCTTCTGGTTCCTGCTGAAGGTGCTGATCTTCCTCTACGTGTACATCTGGTTCCGTGCCACACTGCCGCGGCTTCGCTACGACCAGTTGATGGATCTCGGTTGGAAGTTGCTCATCCCGGTGGCACTGGCGTGGTTCATGGCCCTTGCGGGTCTCAAGGTGGCCCAGAACGCAGGTTGGAGCGGCGGGGCACAGGTACTCGGCATGGTGGTGGGTGCGGCGATCCTGATCGCATGCTTCGGCCTCCTGCGACTGGCCACTCGCGTGAGTGCACGTGTGCGGGCCGAGGAAGGGGCGATGTTCTGATGGGACTCCTCGAAGGCTTTGCCATCACCATGCGCCAGCACCGCCTCTTCGGCGGCAAGCGCGTCACCACCGAGTACTCCGGCGGCCGCACGCTCGACGAGCACGATCAGAAGATCGACAAGCCCGAGCGCCTGCATGGCCGTCATGTGCTGAATCGCTACGAAGACGGCATGGAGAAGTGCATCGGTTGCGAGTTGTGCGCCGGCGTGTGCCCGGCCAAGTGCATCTACGTGCGCGGCAAGGACAACGATCCCGAGAACCCCACGTCACCCGGTGAGCGTTTCGGGTTCGTATACGAGATCAACTACTTGCGGTGTATCCACTGCGACCTCTGCGTGGAGGCGTGCCCCACCGAGGCCATCACCGAATCCAAGCTCTTCGAGTTCTCGTTCACCAATCGCACCGACGCGATCTACACCAAGTCCGAACTCGTGGTGGGCGACGACGGCAAGCCCAAGAAGATGCCCTGGGAAGACTGGCGCGCTGGCGACGATGCGAACACATCGGGCTGGATGCGAGCAACGGCGCCTTCGGGGTCGGCCGAGTTCGAGGGTCAGGTGGGCTGGAGCGGTGAGTTGGGCTACGGCGTCCGGACACCCGAGCCCGCACAGCCCGAGCGCGACACGGCCACCAAGACCGTGAAGGCGATCACCCGATGATCGAACTCCTCGTCTTCATTATCGCCAGCCTGATGGTGGTGGGCGGCGCATTGGGCGTGATCCTGCGCCGCAACCCGGTGCATGCCGCGTTGAGCCTGATCCTCACGCTGTTCGGTGTGGCCGTGCACTTCGTGGCGATGGAGGCGCACTTCCTCGCAGCCGTACAGGTCATCGTGTACGCCGGCGCCATCGTGGTGCTCTTCCTCTTCGTGATCATGTTGTTGGGTGTGGACAAGGCCGAGGATCTGCGTACCGAACCGATGCTGCGCCAGCGGATTCTCGGTCCCATCATCGGTGTCGGCGTGCTCGGGCTCGTCGGTGCGGGAATCCTCGTGGCTCGCAGTCGCACCATCGTGCGCAACGCCACGGGCCTCGATCCCGAGGTGGCTGCCGACGGCACGCTCAATCCGGATTCCAATGTGAAGCAACTCGCCCGGTCGTTGTTCTCGGACTACGTGTTCGCATTCGAACTCACGTCGGTCCTGCTCGTGATTGCCGTGGTCGGCACCGTGCTCCTGGCCCGCCGACCCAACAAAGGACTGCAGGCCGCCCGTGACAAGGCCGGGGTGAACGCATGATTGCGGTAGCCACCCCCACACCCACGTGGTACCTGCTGCTCGCTGCACTGCTGTTTGCGGTGGGTTGCACCGGTGTACTGGTGCGCCGCAATCCACTCGTGATGTTCATGAGCATCGAGTTGATGCTGAACGCCGTGAACCTCTCGTTCGTGGCGTTCTCCAAGGCCTACACCGATATCAGTGGGCAGACCACGGTGTTCTTCGTGCTCGTGGTTGCCGCTGCCGAGGTAGTGGTGGGCTTGGGCATCATCGTGGCCATCCTCCGGCGCCGACCCAGTGCGAACGCCGACGACATTGCCGAGTTGAAGGGCTGACGGGATCATGCTCGACGTCATCTGGCTGATCCCTGCGCTACCGCTGGCGGGATTCCTGCTGATTCTGTTGTTCGGCCGCCGCCTCGGCGACCCCAAGGCCGGTCTGCTCGCCACCGCGATGTGTGGCGGGGCGTTCCTCGTGACGCTGCTCACGTTCTTCGATCTGCTCTCGAAAGACGCCGAGGAGCGCAGCCATGTCGTCACGATCTTTTCGTGGCTGCCTGTGGGGGGCCTCAAGGTGGACGCGGCCTTCTTGGCCGATCCGCTGAGCATCACCATGGCGTTGTTCGTCACTGGCATCGGCACGCTCATCCACCTGTATGCCACGGGGTACATGAAGGGCGACCCGAAGTTCTCGAAGTTCTTCTTGTACCTGAACCTCTTCGCCTTCTCGATGCTGATGCTGGTGCTCGGCGAGAACATGCTGGTGACCTTCCTCGGTTGGGAAGGCGTGGGCACCTGCTCGTACTTCCTCATCAGTTTCTGGCACACACGTGAGAGCGCCGCAACGGCAGGCAAGAAGGCCTTCGTCACCAACCGAGTCGGTGACTGGGGCTTCATGGTGGCGATGTTCCTCGCCTTCCAGGCGGTCGGATCGCTCAGTTACTCGGGTCTGAATCTCGCTGCAGAGGGCGGAGTGCTCAGCAAGTCCACTGCCACTGCCATCACGATGATGTTGTTCATCGGCGCCTGCGGCAAGAGTGCACAGTTGCCGCTGTATCTCTGGCTGCCCGACGCCATGGAAGGTCCCACGCCGGTGTCGGCGCTCATCCACGCAGCCACCATGGTGACCGCGGGTGTGTATCTCATGGTGCGTGTCAACCCGGTGATCGCCACCGCGTTCTCATGGGCACCGGCAGTGATCGCTGTGGTGGGTGCGGCCACAGCACTGTTCGCAGCAACCGTCGCCGTGGCACAGACCGACATCAAGAAGGTGCTCGCCTACTCCACGGTGAGCCAGTTGGGCTTCATGTTCCTCGCAGTGGGCTCCGGTGCCTACGTTGCGGCGATCTTCCACATGGTGACCCACGCGTTCTTCAAGGCGCTGCTCTTCCTCGGTTCGGGTTCGGTCATCCACGGAATGCACCACGAGCAGGACATGCGTCGCATGGGTGCGCTGCGCGCGCTCATGCCGGTCACTGCGGGAACGTTCATCATCGGTTGGCTCGCGATTGCGGGCGTGCCGCCGTTCGCCGGCTTCTGGAGCAAGGACGAGATCCTGCTCTCGGCGTGGGCGTATCCGAATCATCAGGCGCTCTACAAGATCCTGTGGGGAGTTGCCCTCGTCACCGCACTCCTCACCGCCTACTACATGACCCGTCAGGTGGTCATGGTGTTCTTCGGCAAGGCGCGTTGGGAAGACCATTCGGGCGACCACGGCGCACACGGCGATTTCAAGCCGCACGAGTCACCGGCCGTGATGCTGCTGCCCCTCGTGGTGCTCTGCGGTCTGTCGGTGGTGGGTGGCGTGCTCAACCTGCCCTTCACCGAGTCCACCAAGCGGTTGCTGCACTGGCTCGAGCCGATCGTGCACTTCGGCGAGATCGAACCGCACGAATCTGCCGGTGTGAAGTGGGGTCTCGCCGTAGGAACTGCTGCGCTGTGCATCGTGTCGATCGGGGTGGCGCTCGCCGTCTACCAGCGACACAAGTTGCGAGCCGTCGAGCCGCAGATCCTGGCGGACGGATGGCGGTATGACCGCTTCGTGTCGTGGTTCATGGGCAAGCCGGGCCGCGATGCGTTCGAGGCGACTGCCTGGGCCGATCGCACCATTGTGGACGGCGCAGTGAACGGCGTCGCTACTGCGGTTCGCCGTACCGGCGGAGTCGTGCGTCGCACCCAGACCGGATTCGTCCGTAACTACGCACTGTTGATCGGCGGTGGGGTCATTCTGCTGCTCGGCTGGTTCCTCCTTCGAGCGTTGGGGGTCCTGTGATGAGCGCCGAAGCAACGTCGTTCCCCATCCTCACCGCCATGGTGCTCACCCCAGCCGCCGGTGCGGTGGTGGTGAGTGCCATCAGCAAGCGTCGTCCCGAGCTCGTGAAGTTGGTCTCGCTGGCATTCAGCGGCATCACCGCTGCGCTCTCGATCTGGTTGCTGGCGTCGTTCGAGTCCGGCGAGCCGGGCATGCAGTTCGTCTCCAAGCACCTGTGGATCAAGCCATGGGGTATCTCGTGGAATCTGGGTGTGGACGGCATCTCGCTGTTCCTCATCGTGCTCACCGGACTGCTCTGGCCGATAGCGCTCCTCGGCGCCGATGCACACCATGACGAAAAGCCCTATGCATCGTGGCTGTTGATCCTGCAGGCCGGCGTGATGGGCTCGTTCATGAGCCAGGACCTGTTCCTGTTCTTCGTGTTCTTCGAGA
>JAFMJD010000040.1 GCA_017853685.1 Actinomycetota bacterium
CCATGTTGTGGAAGGCCTTGTCGCGCAGGATGCCGGCGTTGTTGATGACGATGTCCACCCGACCGTAGGTCTTCACCGCGGTGTCGACGATCGCTGCACCGCCCTCGGGAGTGGCCACCGAGTTGTGGTCGGCCACGGCGTCGCCACCGAGCGACTTGATCTCGTCGACCACCTTCTGGGCAGCCGAATCCGAACTGCCGGTGCCGTCGACCGAGCCACCGAGGTCGTTCACCACCACGAGCGCACCGCGGCTTGCGAGCAGCAGCGCGTGTTGGCGGCCGAGACCTCCGCCTGCACCGGTGATGATTGCAACCTTGCCGTCGAATCCGACATCAGCCATGGTGGGGTCCTTCCGTGGGGAGAGCGGCTTAGGACATTACTGGCCGAGCGGGACGCCCACTACCTGCGCTGGAGCTTGGAGAGCAGGCGCAGCATCTCGAGGTACAGCCACACGATGGTGACCATGAGGCCGAGGGCTGCGAACCAGTTCATGTAGGCAGGCGCCCCGGCCTTTGCGCCCCGTTCGATGAGGTCGAAGTCGAGCAGCAGGTTGAACGCTGCGAGGCCGGCCGCCAGCACGCTGAAGGCAATGCCGAGTCCTGAGGTGGAATTGATGATCGAGATGTTCACGTCGAACAGCGAGAGCACCCACGACACGAGGTAGAACGCCATGAGCCCGAGCGTGGCGCTGATGATGATCGAGCGCAGACGCTGGGTGACTTTGATGATGCGGAACCGGTACAGCAGGAGCATCACGGTGAACACGCCGAGAGTGGCGCCGACGGCGGCGAGCACGATGCCGTCCTGCCAGGTTTCGTATGCATGTGACACTGCGCCCACGAAGAGGCCTTCGAGCACGGCATAGACCGGGGCGACGAAGCGCGCGATCTGGGGCTTCCAGTTCGTGATCATCACGCCGATGGCTCCGAGGATCACGATGCCGATGGTCCACGTGGGGAACGACGTGATCTCGCCCTCGTTCACCTTGACGAGCCGCCACCCGATGAAGCCGCCTGCGAGCAGCAGGGCCATGAGGCCGAGCGTTGCGGTGATGGCGCCGTCGACCGACATGGTGGAGCGCTGTGCCGGGCCGGCCCCGATGTGATCGACGCGCGTGGATGCATCGGGCGGGGGCAGCGTGCCGGTGCCGGACGATCGCTGGAACACGGCCTCGGTGAGGAGCGGATTTGCCATGCGCAGGACTCTACGGCCCGGCGGTACTCAGTGGGTGCCGCTCTCCAGCCGTTCGAGTGCGGTGGCCTTGAGTGCCTTGTAGTCGAGCTTGCCGTTCGCAGCGCGCCCCACGCTCTGGATGGCGAGCACCCGCTTGGGGGCCTTGTAGGCAGCGAGGTGTGCCTTCACGTGGGCCACGAGTGTTGCTTCGTCCACCGACGCGCCCGGTCGTGGCTCCACCAGCGCCGTGATGGCCTCACCGAAGCGTTCGTCGGGAACACCCACTACTGCCGCGTCGCTCACCGACGCGTGCAACTTGAGCACCTCTTCGACCTCTTCGGGGTACACCTTCTCGCCGCCGGTGTTGATGCACTGGCTGCCGCGACCGAGGAGCCGAACGGTGCCGTCGGCATCGACCTCTGCCCAGTCGCCCGGCATCGAGTAGCGCACACCGTCCACCACGACGAACGTGGAGGCCGATTTCTCCGGGTCCTTGTAGTAGCCCACCGGCGTGAACCCGCGCATGGCCACCCTGCCGCGCTCGCCGGAGCCGGGCACCACATCACGACCGTCGTCGGTGATGACGCGCGTGTTCTCACCGAGTTGGAAGGTTGCGGTCTTGCCCACCGAGCCCGAGGTCGTGGTGTTGCTGGCCATGCCGATGGCCTCCGACGAACCGAGCGAATCGACGAGGATGAGCCGGTCGTTGTGGCGCAGCAGACCGGCCTTGGTCTCGGCACTCCACATGACGCCACTCGACACGATGACGCGCAGCGACGAGATGTCCCAGCGCGACGGCTCGGCATCGAGTGCCCGCAGGATCGGTTTGGCGAACGCGTCGCCCACGATGGACATCGAGTTGATCCGCTTGGTGTGCACCGTGTCGAGCAGCTCGACCACATCGAAATGTCGGCCCACGAGCGTGTGCACGCTGCCGCCCACCATGAGGTTGCTGATGGCGTTGAACTGACCGGTGCCGTGCATGAGCGGTGCCGCAGGGAGATTGCGCGGTCCGGGGCCACCGAGGCGACCGCTCACCGCCGCAAGGTCCACTTCGGGTGGCAGGCGTTTGCGGTTCGCTGCATCGAGCGACGCAATCAGGTCTTGCTGCTGCCACATCACGCCCTTGGGCATGCCAGTCGTGCCGCCGGTGTACAGCAGCAGGATGTGCTCGCCGCTGCGGCCCCACGGTGTGCGACACCGCGGTGCGCCGGACTGAGCAGCGGTCTCGTACGGGGTTGCCCAGGACGGGCACGGCCCTGTTGCGTCATCGACGCAGAGGTAGGTGCGTACGCGTGGGAGTCGGGAGCGGATCGATTCGATCTGGGCGGCGAAGGTTCCGTGGAACACCACGGCGACGGTGTCGGAGTTGTCCCAGAGGTAGACGAGTTCGTCGGAGGTGTACCGGTAGTTGGTGTTCACCGGCGCGAGCCCGGCCTTGAAACACGCAAAGAGTGTCTCGGTGTACTCGTTGCAGTTGTACAGGTACTGCGCCACCTTGTCCTGCTCGACCGTGCCTCCGGCCAGCAGTGCAGCCGCCACGCCGTCGGACCGACGGTCGAACTCGGCCCAGTTGCGTTCGTTCGCGCCCTGGCTGAGCGCGGGTGCATCCGGGATGCTCTCTGCAATGCGTTCCCAGATATCGGCAAGGTTCCAGCGCTCGGTCATCGCAGGCAAGTTAGTCAGCGACCCCACCTCGCTCCCACATGATCGGGCGGCCGGGCGGTTGTGGCGCGACAATGAGGTATGGCTCTGCAGCATCTGCTCGTCGACCGTGACGGCACCATCACCACCATCACCCTGAATCGGCCGGACAAGCGAAATGCGCTGTCGCTCGAGGTGATGCAGGAACTCACGCAGGTCTTCCGGGAGGTCGGCGAGTCCGATGCGCTCGGTGTGGTGCTCGCCGCGAACGGGCCGGTGTTCTCTGCCGGTCACAACTTCGGCGACATGGCCGGCGCATCGCTGCAGGACACGCGTCATGTGTTCGAGGTGTGCACCGAGATGATGAACACGCTGCAATCCATTCCGCAGCCGGTGTGCGCAAAGGTGCATGCACTCGCCACGGCTGCGGGCTGCCAATTGGTGGCCACCTGCGATCTGGCGATCGCGTCGGAGGATGCTGCGTTCGCCATCCCGGGAGGCAAGGGCGGATTGTTCTGTCACACCCCGCTGGTGGCGGTGGGGCGCAGTGTGGGTCGCAAACGTGCACTCGAACTGGCCATGACGGGCGACCCCATCGACGCGCAAACCGCCGCCGAGTGGGGTCTCATCAATCGGGCGGTACCGGCGGCAGATCTCGATGCCGCAGTGCTCGACCTCATCGGCCGCGCCACACGCGGCAGCGCGCTCTCCAAGGGACTCGGCAAGCACGGCTTCTACGCGCAGATCGATCTGGACCAGTCGAAGGCCTACGCGTTTGCCGTCGAACTCATGGCCGCAGCCGCAGTCACCCCCGATGCCCAGGAAGGCATTGCCGCCTTCCTGGAGAAGCGCAAGCCCACCTTCGCGCCACCGTCACGCTGAGACCGTCAGCTCGGACCAGCTCGCTTCGGGCCGGGCCAGCTCGAATCGGGCCGGCTTGGATCAGGTCCGAACGTGCGCCGGATGGTGCACGCGTGCTACGAACCGTGCACCGAATTCGTGGTCCGTCCGGCGGGCCCGTCCGAACTCACTCGTCGCAACTCACTCGTCCCAACCCATTCTCACCGGCCCAGTCGGCCAGACCCGGAGGTTCCGATGTCACGCCCGTTCCGTTTCGGACTGCAGGCATTCAATGCAACGTCACCGCAGGACTGGCGCGACAAGGCCAAGAAGGCCGAGGACCTCGGGTACTCGTCGTTCCACCTCGCCGATCACTACATCGGCAACGGGCCACAACTCGCGAAGACGAATCACCCGATGCAGTTGCTCGGATCGATCCCGGCCATGGCGGTTGCGGCAGAGGCGACCTCCACGATCAAGATCGGTTGTCGCGTGTTCTGCGTGGATTACCACATCCCCGCCGTGCTCGTGAAGAACGCAATGACCATCGATTGGTTCAGCGGTGGACGCCTCGAGTTCGGTCTCGGTGCGGGCTGGCTCGCAGGTGAGTACGAGGCGATGGGCGTGCCGCTCGACGCGCCGGGGGTGCGCATCAGTCGGCTCGAGGAGGCCATCGTTGCGGCCAAGGCGCTCATGGCGCCCGGCGAGGTGGACGTGCACGGCAAGTTCATCAACCTCACGGGCTTCCAGGGCGAACCCCAGCCCGTTGCGTCGGTGCCACCCATCATGGTGGGCGGGGGCTCCAAGCGAGTGCTCACACTCGGCGGACGTCTCGCCGACATCGTGAGCTTCAACTTCGACAACTCATCGGGAATGATCGGGCCGGCCGGTGTGGCGAGCAGCATGCCCGAGCTCACCCAGAAGAAGGTCGAGTGGGTGCAGGCAGGTGCGGCCGCTGCGGGTCGTGCGATGCCCGAACTCGAGATCGGCGCGTACTTCACGTTCGTGGTGCCCCAGGCGCAGCCGGTGGCCGAGCAGTTCGGCCAGATGTTCGGCATGACGGCCGATCAGGTGATCGATTACCCGCATGCGCTCATCGGCCCGCCGGAGCAGATCATCGACACCATCATCAAGCGACGCGAGCAGTACGGCATCTCCTACGTGACGGTGGGCGAGACGAGCCTCGACGCTTTCGCCCCGGTAGTAGCCGCCCTCGCCGGTAAGTGAGCCAGCGCCCATGAGCGGCGCGGGCACCATCGCGTCGCTCATCCCGTCGGCCACCGAGATCGTGTTCGCGCTCGGTCTGGCGGATCGCCTCGTGGGCGTGACCTTCGAGTGCGATTTCCCGCCCGATCCGCGCGTCGGCAGGGAGATCCTGGTGGGTGGCCTCGACACACACGGCCTCGATGCCACGGCAATCGACGCGTTGGTGCGTGAGCGCGTGTCCGCCGGGGAGTTGCTCTACACACTCGACCGCGAGCGGTTTGCGCGCGCGGCGCCCGACATCGTGCTCACCCAAGACCTGTGTCGGGTCTGCGCGCTCCCGAGCGGTGACGTGGAAATCGCCATGGAGCATCTGGGTTGCAGCGCCACCGTGGTCACCCTGGACCCGCATTCGGTGGCAGAGGTGTTCGAGACCATCCGGGCTGTTGGCGACGTGTGCGGTGCGCGTGATCGCGCAGACAACCTTGTCGACTCGCTGCGTGCTCGACTCGCACGGGTGAGCACTGCGGTGGACGGCCGCCGTCGTCCGAGTGTGTTCGTGCTCGAGTGGCCAGATCCTCCGTTCGTCGCAGGGCATTGGGTGCCCGAACTCGTCGCGCTCGCCGGTGGCGACGCGGTGCTGGCTCGACCGGGTGGTCGTTCGATCACCACCACGTGGGACGAGGTCACGGAATGCGATCCCGATGTGGTGATCGTGGCGTCGTGTGGCTTCGGTGTGGAGGACTCCGCCGCTCATGCGCGCGACTTGTTGCACCGAATGCCCGAGCGCGCGCAGGTGTGGGCGATCGATGCGAACGGTCTCGTGGTGCGCCCGGGTCCACGCCTCGTGGATGGTGTCGAGACCATCGCAACGGTGTTGCACGGAGTCGGATCGCTAAACCCGACTCATGCACTCCGGATTCGCTGATGACCGACATCACACAGCGCATCGGGAATCTCCCGCTAGGTTCCGATGTTGATCAGTCGAATGGTGTCGCTCATTACTTTCGATCACGTGTCGTGCACCTACGGCGGCCCCGCGGTGATCGAGGACGTGCATCTGACGATCGGCAAGGGTGATTTCGTCGGAATTGTGGGTCCGTCGGGCTCCGGAAAGACCACGTTGCTGCGTGCACTGCTCGGCACGGTCAGGCCGGTTCACGGATCCATCGAGCGCCACGAAAGCGTCCGGATGGGCTATGTGCCGCAGGTCGAGACCGTGGACTGGAACTTCCCGGTGACCGTGGGCGAGGTGGTGCTGATGACCCGCACGCAGCGGCCGTGGCCGTCGTCCACCAAGGCCGAGCGTGTCGAAGTCGAGTCACTGCTCGAGCGTCTGGGTCTCGAGGGTCTTGCCAAGCGCCACATCCGTGAACTCTCCGGTGGACAGCAGCAGCGCGTGTTCCTCGCTCGTGCACTCGTTCAGCGGCCCGATCTGCTGGTGCTGGACGAACCCACCTCGGGCGTGGACGTTCGCACACGTCACGAGATCCTTCACGTGCTCGAGGACCTCAACGAAGAAGGCATCGGCATCGTGCTCACCACGCACGATCTCAACGGACTCGCAGCGCACCTGCCGCGACTCGTGTGCTTCAACCGCACGGTCATCGCCGACGGGGCGCCGCTCGAGGTGTTGCGTCCCTACTTCCTCGAGCGCACCTATGGCGCACCGATGGAGGTGCTCGAGCACGGCGGGATGCCCGTGGTGGTCGACGGCATGCACTCGTTCGGCCGCCGTTTGCGGGACCGGTCGGTTTCGTGATTGCGCTCGATCTCTTCGAGCCGTATCACTTCGAGTTCTTCCGCAATGCGGTAGCGGTCTCGGTGCTCGCCGGCGTCGTGTGCGGTCTCATCGGTGTGTACGTGGTGCTGCGTGGCATGAGCTACATCGGCCACGGCCTCTCGCACGCCGTGTTCGGCGGCGCTGCTGCTGCTGCGGTGATGGGCATCAACTATTTCGTGGGTGCCGGACTGTGGGGCATCGCTTCGGGACTGTTGATCGGGCGGGTGTCACGTCGTCGGATCATCGGCGCCGATGCGGCCATCGGTGTGGTCACCACTGTGTCGTTCGCAGTAGGACTCGTGCTGTTCGCCGTGTACGGCACCGCCAAGAAGAGTCTCGAGGCCTCGCTGTTCGGCAGCATTCTCGGCGTGGAGCCGGGCGACATCATCGCCGTTGCAGTCGTGGGGGCGGTTACTGCCGTGATGGTGGTGCTCCGCTACCGTCCGCTGCTCTTCGCAACGTTCGACCCCGATGTCGCCCAGGTGTCCGGCGTGAAAGTGGCCCGGATGGAGGCGCTGCTCATGACGCTGCTGTCGCTGACCATCCTCGTCACGATGCGCGTCATCGGCGTGTTGCTCATCTCGGCGCTCCTCGTGACGCCAGCGATCACCGCACGCATGCTCACCAAGTCGTTCGGTCGCATGCTGTGGCTCTCACCGCTCATCGGATCGGCCACTGCTTTCGTGGGTACCAACGTCTCGTACCACACCGACTGGCCCACCGGGGCCACCGTCATCCTGGTGGGTGCTGTGGTGTTCGTGGTGGTGTTCGCCGTGACCGGAGCGCAGGGCCGTCGTGCCGTAGCGGGCCTCGACCATCACGGTGCCCCGCTACGCGCCGCGTAGCACCCACTCGACACCCTCTTTGGTGTCTCGTACCTCGACGCCGGCCTCGAGCATGCGGTCACGGATGATGTCCGACAGGTCGTAGCGCTTCTCGGCCCGCACCGTTGCGCGCAGCGACAGCAGTGCATTCACGAATGGCGCTGCTGCCTCGCGGGGATCCTGCAGACCACCCGATGCTGCAGCGGCGAGTTTCACCACCATCGAGCGCAGTGCTGCGCGCGCACGGTCGGTGTCGTCGGACTGCACCGTGTCGGCCGACCAGTCATGGATCGCGGCCTCGAGCTCGAGCACTGCGCGCGCCGCGCCGTCGGCGTCACGGGCGGCGAGTGCTGCAGCAAAATCGGCCTCGCAGCGCCCGGTTGCAGCAATGAGCGAGGTCTCGCTGGTGCCCGCAGGCGCCTCGACATCGACAACGGCGACGGTGGGCGTGCGTGGTGCTGCACCCACCGCAGATGCCGTGCGGTTGCGGAGCACATCGAGTGTGAGTTCCGAGCCGGTGGGGTACACGGTGGACTCGCCGCGGACTCGAATGGTGATGCCGCCGTTCCCCACCACCGTGACCGACTCGGTATCGAGATCGATCACGACCCCGGTGTGTTCATCGATGCCGAGCACATGCACATCGTCGGGGAGGTGCTCCTCGAGGATGCGGAGTCGACGCTCGCCGAGGTAGCAGAAGCGGGTGTCGTGGTGGCCGCCCTCGGCGTTGTCGTAGTGGGGGATCACCGCAACGTGCAGGTCGATTTCGGCAAGCACATCGAGTCCGTCGAGCCAATACGGATCCTCGCCCACCTTGTAGATCTCGTACACCGGCACCGTGAAGCGTCCGAGCGTGAGTGCGGCTGCCGATGCGAAGGTGACGGCCCCGCCGTTGCGGAGTTTGTCGGCAATCTCGGAGCGCACGTTGCTGCCCGCCCACTGGCGCAACGCGTACGTGGGCGAACCCGGCCCGGCGAAGAGGTAGTCCGCATCACGAATCCGGCTGATGCCTTGGGCGAGGGTGAGGTCATCGGCGTCGCGCACTGCATGGAGCCCGGCGACCTCGATGGGGTGACCGACGCTCTTGCGGAAGTAGTCCTGCGCTCGTGCCGCGAGTTCGGGGGCGTTCTCCTGAAAGCCGTACGGCGTGTCGAGCACCACTGCCCGGGGGGACGAGCCGAGTCGTTCGATCACCGAACGGTGGGTCTTGATCATCGTGGGTGCGGTTTCGCCCGAACCCATGATGGTGAGGATGCGCGGAAGTTTCATGTACGAAGAGCGGTGGGTCAGGCAAAGAAGCCGTCAGCAACGGCGTCGAGCAGGTGGCGGGCGAGTCGGTCTGGGAACTGCGCGTGCAGATCGTGGTCGGCGGGGGCGAACCAATGTGTGCGGCTGCGCTCGAGCAGTTCTTCCGCGGTCTCGATGGCGCGCCGCTTGTCGGCAGTCCAGTTCGGGTTCGTTCCGGTGTCGGCCGGAGCGAGCATCACGGGCACCACGATCTCGGGGAACAACGACGACGGGCGGTGCTCCCAGAGCGAGCGGAGGATCTTCATGTGCCGGTCCAGGGTGAGCCACGGGGCGATGGTGCCGTCGTCGCGCAGTTCGAAATTCGCCATCGATCCCTGAATGCCCGATTCCGGCCACGAGCCGTGCGCGGAGCGCATGAAGCTCTCCATGCGAGACGCGCGCATGCCGGCGATGGGCGGAGGTTTCAGCTGCTCGGCGCAGCGGTCCCACGACGGGAAGTGCGTGCCGAGCTCGATGATGCCGCCGTCGACCGCGCACACACCGCGCAGCTTTTCGGGAGCGCTCCACGCCAGATGGATGACGACGTTTCCGCCCCACGACTGACCGGCGACAACCGGACGATCGAGGCCGAGATAGTCGATGAGGGCCACGAGGTCGGCGGTGACGGTGTCGAAGTCGTAGCCGTGATCCGGCTTGTCCGAGTGGCCGTGGCCGCGGAGGTCCACCGAGACAGCGTGCTGTCCTGCGGCTGCGAGTTCGGCGGCCACGCCGTCCCAGAGGCGCGCGTTGGAGGCGAGTCCGTGGACGAGGACGAATGTCGGTCGGTCGGATCCTGCGGTCGGGGGTGTACCCCAGTGCAAGGTGCGCAGGGAGATACCCGGTGCCACGGGGATGCGTTGCTCGACTGGTTCCAGACCCTGACCCAACGCCATGCCCCCAGTCTGCCCCCACTTCTGCGCTCTGACGGGCCCGGAGTCAGCAATGGCTGACTTTCCCTTGCTCAGAATGAGGAGATGCCCAGAACGCGGACTGGGTAGGGTCGATCGCATGGACGGGCAGCCTGCGGTGAACGAGAAACTGCTGCGCCTCGACGCCGTCCTGAGCGAACTGGGCCGGGTTGTCGTGGCGTTCTCGGGAGGCGCCGACTCCGCATTCCTCGCATACAGGGCGCACACCGTGCTCGGATCGGCAGCCCATGCGGTCACGGCGGTCTCGCCGTCGCTCGCCACCGACGAGGACGCCGACTGTCGTGCGCTGGCCGCCGAGTGGGGTCTGCACTGGACCCCGGTGAACACCGACGAGATGGCTCGAGCCGCCTACCGCGCCAACGACACCGACCGCTGCTACCACTGCAAGGCCGAACTCATGGACGTCGTCGGTCCGATCGCGGCGGCCGAGGGTGCCACCGTGGTGTTGGGTGTGAACACCGACGATCTCGGCGACCACCGTCCGGGCCAGAAGGCGGCCGAGGAGCGCGGCGCACGCTTCCCGCTCGTGGAAGCCGGACTCTCCAAGTCCGACATTCGTGCTGCGTCTCGTGCGCTCGGGCTGCGGACCTGGGACAAGCCCGCCGCCGCCTGTCTCGCGTCCCGGATCCCGTACGGCACGGCGGTCACGCTCACCACGCTGTCGCAGGTGGACCGGGCCGAGGCTGCGTTGCGGCGCCTCGGGTTCCGCCAGTTGCGGGTGCGTCACTACGGCGACACCGCCCGGCTCGAATTCGACCTCGCCGACCTCCCGGCGACTCTCGAACGACGGGCCGAGATCGTCGACGCCGTCCGCAGGGCCGGGTACCGCTACGTGACCCTCGATCTCGAGGGGTTTCGGAGCGGGAACCTCAACGGTTAGCGTCCCTGCGACGCCGCTGCCCCGAACCGGGCCCGGCGATCCATCGACAGTTCCGGCATCGCACGCAAAGGGGTACAGATCGTGAAGCTCGCCATGGCGCTCAGCTACTCGGGTGGTTTCAAGGAGTCCATCGGGAAGGTGGTCGAACTCGAAAAGGCCGGCCTCGACATCGTGTGGGTCGCCGAGGCGTACAGCTTCGACGCCATCAGCCAGGTGGGGTACCTCGCGGCCAAGACCGAGCGCATCGAGATCGGGACCGGCATCGTCAACGTCTACTCACGCACACCCGCGCTCATGGCGATGACTGCTGCGGGCTGCGACTACGTGAGCGACGGTCGCTTCATCCTCGGCCTCGGCGCGTCGGGCCCGCAGGTGGTGGAGGGCTTCCACGGCGTGCCCTACGAGAAGCCGGCGAAGCGGATCTCGGAGTACATCGACGCGTGCCGCATGGTGTGGAAGCGCGAGCCGCTCGTCTACAACGGCGACACCATCCAGGTGCCGCTGCCTGCCGGCAAGGGCACCGGCCTCGGCAAGGCGCTCAAGCTCATCAACCACCCCGTGCGCCAGGACATCCCGATCTGGTGGGCATCGCTCAAGGAAAAGGCCGTGGAGGCCACCGCTGCGTCGGCCGACGGATGGCTGCCCATCATGTTCATCCCCGAGAAGTTCCAGCAGGTGTGGGGCAGCCCGCTCAAGGCCGGTCTCGCCAAGCGTGACTCGTCGATGAAGCGTCTCGAGATCTCCGCCGGCGGCATGCTCTGCATCGACGATTCGCTCGATCAGGCCGGTGCCGACAAGCTGCTGGATCTCGCCCGTCCGAACTCGGCGCTCTACATCGGTGGCATGGGAGCGCGTGACAAGAACTTCTACAACGACATCGCCAAGGCGTATGGCTACGAAAAAGAGGCCGGAGAGATCCAGGACCTCTACCTCGACGGCAAGAAGGAAGAGGCCGCCAAGGCCGTTCCTGCCGACATGCTGCGCAAGACGAACCTCGTCGGGCCGAAGTCGATGATCAAGGAGCGCATCGCTGCGTACAAAGAAGCCGGCGTCACCGTGTTGCAGGTGAACCCGGTGGGCAAGAACGCCACGCAGCAGATCGAGATGCTCAAGGATCTCGTCGGAGGCTGACCCGTGGCCACAGTCGGCTCAGCGGGCACTCCGCACGGTCTGGTGGCACCCGGTTGGGCAGCGGTACGCGACGCATTCGCGGACAACTTCGCTGCCGGGCGTGATGTGGGTGCAGGCGTTGCGGTGTACCACCGCGGCGAGCTTGTGGTGGACCTGCGCGGCGGCTTCTTCGATCCGTCGCGCAGCCGTACCTACGACCACGACACCCTGCAGTTGGTGTTCTCCACCACCAAGGGCATCACGGCGATCGCCGTGGGCATGTGCGTGGATCGTGGTCTGCTCGACTACGACGAGAAGGTGTCGACGTACTGGCCCGAGTTCGCGGCGCAGGACAAAGGTGGCATCACGGTCGCCCAACTGCTCTCACACCAAGCCGGGCTCATCACGGTGACCTCTCCGTTCTCGTTGGACGAAGCACTCGACTGGAGCACGGTCACGGCGCGACTCGCTGCAGAGACGCCGGTGTGGACCCCGGGAACCGCGCACGGCTATCACGCGCTCACCTACGGGTGGCTCGCGGGCGAGCTCGTACGGCGTGTGGATCCGAAGCGTCGCAACTTCGGACGTTTCGTGGCCGAGGAGATCACGGGCCCGTTGGGCGCCGAGTTCTGGATCGGCCTGCCGGCCGAACACGAGCCACGGGTGTCGCCGATGATCCCGAGTGCGCCGCCCGCGGATCCGGCTGTCGCCGAGATGATGGCCCAGATGATGGGGCCGGGCACGAATGCGTGGCGCTGTCTCACCCTCGACGGCGCCTTCGGTGAGCAGTCCCTGGGCGACGGCTCCACGACGGCGTTCAACTCCCGTGCGGTGCATGCGGCCGAGGTGCCCGCAGCGAACGGCATCGGTACCGCCGCTGCACTGGCACGCATCTATGCGGCCACCCTTGCTCCGGTGGACGGCGTGCACCTGCTGTCGGAATCCACCCGCAATCGTGCGCGCACCACGGTCACCCCGGAGAACGAACCCGATGCCTGTCTCGTGATGCCGTCCACTTTCGGCATGGGATTCATGACCACTGGCTTCATGTCGCCCTACATGGGACCTGGCTGTTATGGCCATCCGGGTGCTGGTGGAAGCGTTGCGTTCGCATCACCCGAGGCCGACATCGCGTTCGCCTATGTGATGAACCAGATGGACAACAATCTCGCGAACGACCCGCGCACGGTGTCACTCACCGATGCGATTCGCGGCGTCCTCGGCGCGTAGGCGCCGTCGCAGCGATCTGGTGGCGGCAAGGTTCGCCACTGCCGACACGGCGGCGAGCAGTGAGAACCCCACCATGGTGGCGCGCAGGTTCCCCGTGGCCTGATCGATGAGGCCCGCTGCGATCCCCGACACCGAGAGCACGAGGGTGACGATGGCGAAGTCGCCCGCGAGGATGCGCCCGCGTATCTCGTCGGGGGATCGCAACTGCAGTCCGTAGGTGGACAGTGCCCAGTTCGCACCACCACCGAGGTGGGCAAACATCACCGCAACGAGACCCGCTGCCAGCACGGTCGAGGCGGACAGCAACAGATAGCCCACGGCGAAGACCAATCCGGACATGCCGCACACCGTCAGCAGACGACTGGTGTCACGCTTGATGAATCGCATGGCAATGATGGGCCCGAGCACTGCGCCCACGCCGCGCGCTCCCATCAGCAGACCGCTCGCTGCATCACCGCCGTTGAGGTTGTCGCGAGCGAACACCACCAGCAGCGAGACGATCCCTGCGCCGATGCCTGCGGTCATCTTGAACGAGAGCAGCGCAAGGGTCACGTGATCGCGTCGAGCAAAACGTGCTGCTTCGGCCATGTCGGCGAGTGGGCGCACGCGTCGTGAGGTATTGCTGCGGTCGCCCTGCATGGGTGCGCTCACGAGGGCGATGAACCCGGCGGCGAGCAGGAACGATCCTGCGTTGGCGAGGAAGGCCGTGCTGCGACCGAACACCGAGGCCACGACGCCGCCGAGTGCGGAGCCGACGGCGAGCATGATCCCCCAGGTGGAACTGAACAACACGGTTGCTGCGCGCATTTCCTCGGGTGACCGCGCAAGATTCGGGATGGCCGCTTGCGTGGCCGGTCCGACGAACGCTGCGAGTCCGGCGATGATGGCTACGGCGACGAAACCGATGGGCACCGTGGCCGACGATCGCACGAGCACCATGCTCGCTGCTGCCGCCGCTTGTCCGAACGACACGAACATGATGATGCGACGTCGATCGAAGCGATCGACGATGGGGCCGGCGAGCGGTACGAGCAGGAACGTGGGGAGCGCCTCCAGCACCGACACGAGCGACACCAGCACGCTGGAGCCAGTGAGGTCGTGGATCTGGCCGGCGAGCGCCACATACGCGAACCAGTCACCGGCGTACGACACCACCTGGGCGATGAACAGCCAGCGGAGTTGCGGATTGTTGCGGAGCAGCGCGAAAGAACCTGTTCGAGTTCCGTTCTCCGACACCTGTTCAGTATGACTGCTCGCCCGACGTGGTGAGCGCCTCGGGCACGCGGGTTGCGCTGCTCAGCGCAGCGGCAACCACCACGCAGCAACCTCGGCCGGCATGCGCTCGGCGTACATCTTCTGCAGGTCGGTGGCGTTGGCGGGTGCGGGCATGTTGGCCGTGGTCGACAACGGCGAGCCGCCCTGGACCGGGTCGAGCCACTCGAGGCGGAACGACTCGATGATGTCGCCGAATCCGGCGGTGAGTGTCTCGTGGTGCTCGCTCGCCTGGTGCTCGAGGAAACCGACGTAGTCGTCGAACGAGAGCAGCGTGTAGTACGAACGCTCCTCCTGTCCCCGCCAGTACTCGTAGCGGCGGACATGGGTCTCTTTTTCGTGCGTCGCCTTGTAGAGCGCCTTCGACATGCTCTCCATCTTCTGTTCGCAGCCGGGCTTGATCTTGATGTGGGCGAGGATGGTGGCCATGGCCGAACACTAGGTCGTTCGCGCGCCGTCGGCATGATCGACGAGCACGTGGGCGAGCACCTCGGTCACGCGCCGGGCGGTGGGCAGGTGCAGGAACTCATTGGGGCCGTGGGCGTTGGATCCCGGGCCGAGCACACCGGTGATCACGAACTGTGCATCTGGGAAGCGGTCACCGAGCATCCCCATGAACGGAATGGTTCCGCCCTCGCCGAACGCGCATGCCGGTCGGCCGAAGGCTGCCATCGAGGCGCGTTCGAGTGACGCGGCCAACCATGGCGCCGTTGCCGGGGCATGCCACGCGGGTGCCACGTGATCGGCATCGAAGGTCACGCGAGCGCCGTAGGGAACATCGGTGGTGAGCGCTGCAGCGAGTGCTGCAGTGGCCCGATCGTGATCACATGTGGGCGGGATGCGCACGCTGAGGCGCAGCGCAGTCTCGGGCCGCAGCACGTTGCCCGCCCGACCTGTGGGCGGCATGCCGTCGGCACCCACCACGCTCACCGCCGGGCGCCATGTGTGAGCGAGCAGTTGGTCCACCGGATCGGTGGTCATGGGCGCGGCCCCCGGGACGAAGGGCAGTGTGGAGGCGAACGGTTCCACCACGGCGGCCGCAGCTGCGGCTTCGCGCACGCGTTGCGTTGGGATGTCCACATGGAATTCGGGGAGCAGCACCGATCCGGTCGTGGAGTCCTCGATGCGGTCGAGCAGCATCCTGAGGATGCGGAACGTGGAGGGCACCACACCGCTCGCGAGTCCCGAGTGCACGCCCTCGGTGAGGATCTCCACCCGAAGCACACCGCCCACGAGCCCGCGCAGCGATGTGGTCACCCACAGCCGCTCGTAGTCGAGGCATCCCGAATCCAGACACAGCACGAGCGATGTGCCTGCGAGCCGCTCGCCGAGTGCATCGAGGTGAGCCGGCAGGTCGGGCGATCCGCTTTCCTCGCTCGCCTCGATGAGCACCATGCATCGCGCGTGCGAGCCGCCGGCTGCCTGCACGGCCTCGATGGCGGTGAGCGATGCGAATGCTGCGTACCCGTCGTCGGCGCCGCCCCTGCCGTACAGACGATCGCCGCGCATCACCGGCGTCCACGGTGCGAGGCCATCGCTCCAGCCGGTCATCTCGGGCTGTTTGTCCAGATGCCCGTAGAGCAGCACGGTGTCGGGCGTGGATGATCGGCTCGGCGTGTTGCCGAATGCAGGAATCTCGATGACGATCAAGGGCGATCGGCCAGCGAGGCGCTGCACCTCGATCGTCATCCCGGCGATGCGTCGCGCTGCGCACCACGACGCAATCAACTCGACTGCCCGGTCCATGTGGCCCAGTTCGGCCCAGCGTTCCTCGTAGGCAGCCGAAACGTTCGGGATCGTGATGTATTCCTGCAGCGGTCCGAGGATGTCGTTCGCCCAGACCTGATCGACGTGTGCGGCGAGCTGCGCGTTCATGCGCTCTTGCTGCTGTTCGGTTGCCCGGCGCGCAGCGGGTGTCAGCGCCGGACCGCAGTGAGGCGGTCGATCGTCCGCTCGGCCTCGGCCACCATCGATCGCAGGATGTCGCCGGCGGGCTCGAGCGAATCGATGGCTCCCACGCCCTGTCCGCACGGCATGAACTCGCGAGCGATGTCCACCTCGGTCCCGTCGGCGGCACCGAGGTGCGCAACGCCGGCCTTCGACGCAGCGAATGACTGCTCGGGGAACTTCTTCAACTCGTCGGGGTGCTGCTCGAAGTGGTTCGTCCAGTCGGTGCGCACCACACGGCACGTCTTGCCCGTGTACGCCCGACTGATGACAGTGTCGTCCTCGCGCAGCGAGAGCAGCGTCTCTTTGTAGCCCTTCACGGTGTTGGCCTCGACCGATGCGATGAATCGTGTGCCCACCCACACGCCATCGGCGCCGAGCGCGAGTGCTGCGGCGAGGCCGCGTCCGTCGAAGATGCCACCAGCAGCAACCACGGGCACCTTGTCGCCCACGGCGTCCACCACTTGGGGAACGAGGGGCAGCGTTGCGACGTACCCGGTGTGGCCACCGGCTTCGGTGCCCTGTGCCACCACGAAGTCACACCCGCTCTCCACCGCCCCCACCGCGTGGCGGACCTTGCCGCACATGGAGCCGACGAGGATGTTCTTGGAGTGCAGCAGGTCGATCACATCGCGGGGGATGCCGAGGCCGGCCACGAAGATGCGTGCACCGCCGTCGATCACCGCCTGGATGCCGGCCTCGATCTGGCCGGGCATTGCGGCGAGCAGGTCCACACCGAATGGCTTCGACGTTGCCCGCTTCACGAGTTTGATCTCGTCGACGAGTTGCTCGGGCGACAACGTTGCTGCGCCGAAGGTGCCGATCCCGCCGGCCTCGGACACCGCAGCCACCAGTCGGTTGTACGAGACACCACCCATGCCGGCGAGCATGACGGGATGTTCGATGTCGAGGAGTTCAGTCAGACGCGTGCGCATACCTGCGCACCGTAGTGGAGTGCCCCACGTACGCGCCCTGCCGGGCGAGGAAGCGGCGGTGCCAGCGTCGGGGGGTGAGCAGCACCGCCCGCGGCTCGTCCTCGAACATCCAGCGAACGAAGTTCCGTCGGGTCCAGTCGTTGATGGCCACGACACGGATGGCGCCTCGTGCGCCGAGTGGGTAGCGCAGCACCCGACCGAGCCATACCGACATGCGGTGATCGGCGAAGAGATGCTCACGAACGCTCTGGCGGTACCGCTCGCTGATGGCGCGCGCCGTTGCCCCCTGCGGGTAGTGGGCCACTGCTTCACCCGCGAGTCGTCCGGTCAGCAGGGCCTGGCCGATTCCCTCGCCGGTCATGAGGTCGGTGGCACCAACTGCATCGCCCACGAACAACACACGCCCGAACGCCATGACCGCACGGTCGATCCGCGCAGGGATGGGCCACGCAGTGGGGCGGTCGACCGCCGTCGCGTCTGCCCCGAGCGCCTCAGCGATGTGGGCACGGCCGAGCAGATCGCTCCACGTGGACTTCATGTCCGGAATACGCCGACCGTCACGCGGCACACCGAAGCCGAAGTTCACCGTGCCGGGTTCGCCGTCCACCGGGAAACTCCACACGTATCCGGGAAGCACATCGGGTTCGAACCACACGTACTGACGCTGTGCGGCCGGACCGGTGACGCCGGTGAGGTACTGGCGGAACGCATGCCATTCGCCGAGATAACCGTCTTCGTTCAGGTGGAGCATCTTGCGCGTGGGCGACCACATTCCGTCGGCGGCGATCGCCACGTCGGCGGTCACGGTGGTGCCGTCGTCCAGCAGTGCCTCGACGTGGTCCGGGAGCGTGCGGATCGATCGCAGCGCCGTGCCCTCGCGTACTGCCGCACCGGCGGCAACTGCCAGTCGAACGAGCGCGGCGTCGAGATCGGTTCGGCGTGCGACGGCCGAGAACTGCCCGTTGCTCGAACGCTCGGGGAGTTGCATCTGCACCACTCGGCCCGACGGCGAACGCATCCACACCTCGTCGATCGCTGTCCAGGACGGTACGTCGTGGGGGTCGAGCCCCAGCGACTCGAGTTCACGCAGTGCACCGGTGGTGAGTCCGTCGCCGCAGCACTTGTCACGGGGGAACACGGCTTTGTCCACCACGGTCACGGCCCGTCCGGCCCGGGCAAGGGTGATGGCTGCGGCCGTGCCGGCAGGTCCGGCCCCCACGATGAGCACCTCGGTGCGCAGCACGCCCGAACCGTTGGTCCGGGGGGTGCTCGCCTCGGAGGTCGTCACATGCCCGAAGGCTAGGGATTTTTGGCCGGAACCGGCTCCGGGCGGCGAGAATGCTCGGACTGTCGAACGGCATGTGGCCGTCGACGTGGTTCGTCTGCGGAGGAGAGTTCCATGGCTCGTTTGTGTGAGGGTCGAGTTGCCATTGTCACGGGTGCAGGTCGCGGTATCGGTCGCGAGCACGCGCTGAGCCTGGCTGCTCATGGCGCGAAGGTCGTGGTGAACGATCTCGGCGGAAACGTCGACGGCACCGGCGGTGATCTGTCGCCTGCGCAGCAGGTGGTGAACGAGATCAAGGCCATGGGCGGCGAGGCGATCGCGAATGGCGAGAGCGTGTCCGATTGGGAGGGCGCACAGCGTCTCGTGAACGCAGCCATCGAGACCTTCGGCGATCTGCACGTCGTGGTGAACAACGCAGGCATCCTGCGTGACCGCGTGCTCGTGAACATGACCGAAGCCGAGTGGGATGCAGTGATCAATGTGCACCTCAAGGGAACCTTCGCCCCGAGCCGCTGGGCTGCTGCGTACTGGCGCGAGCAGTCCAAGGCCGGCAAGCCCGTGAGTGGGCGCATCATCAACACCACGTCGGTGTCGGGCATCTACGGCAACCCGGGACAGACGAACTACGGCGCAGCCAAGGCCGGCATCGCCGCATTCACCAACATCGCAGCGCTCGAACTGCACCGGTACGGCGTGACGGTGAACGCAGTGGGCCCCGTGGCGCTCACCCGTATGACCGAAGGGCTGGGGCCGGCACCCGAGACCGATGAGGAGCGCGAGATGCGCTCGCCGCGCTGGATCGCCCCCATCGTGACCTGGCTCGCGTCCGAGGAATCCAAGGACGTGACTGGTCGGGTGTTCGAGGCATCGGGACAGGTGCTCGCAGTGGCCGAGGGTTGGGTGCGCGGCCCGCGCACTGCACCGCTCGAGGATCCCACCAAGATCGGTCCGGCCGTCCGTGAACTCCTGGCTGCCGCTCGACCGAACTCGGGCATGAACGGCGAGCCGGGTGGCTGGCCGCAGTCGACGCTCAAGGGCTGACGGCTAGCGCCGAACCCCCACATCGATCACTCGCACATGCGGGTCGTGCGCGCGCAGCGCCCGGCCGGCGTGGTCCACCATCGTCGATACCAACGCTGCGTCGAGGTCGTCGGGGACGTGCAGCATGGCGTGCACGCGGTCGGGTTGCAGAGTCACCACCACTTGCACGCGCTCCGCGTGTGCAAGTCCGGGTAGTCGGCCGAGGGCGTCACGCACTGCGTGCTCGTAGTCGGCGTGTTCCGTGCGGTACTGCACGGCGGCGAGTGCACCCAGCATGGTGGCGTCGAGATCCCGGCTGTGCGGTTCTGTCACCTCCACCACCGGAATTCGGTGGCGCATCGCACAGACCGCGCCCATCTCCGTGAGGGTGTGGGCATGTCCGGCGAGATCCCGAACCAGCAGGGCCATGTCGGCACGCGACTCGAGGGGGCAGTCGTTGTGAGCGACGGTGCCTCGACACCCGAAGGTGACCGGCGTGTCGAAGCAACGCACTACTTCGTGGCCCGCGTCGGTGAGCCACGAGTTCACCTCGTGGGCGTTGCCGGGTGTGGACTCCACCAGAAGCACTCTCATGGAGCGAGCAAACGCCTCGCGGCACCCGGGTGGACAGGGGCGAAGGTCCTGCCCACGATGTAAAACGTCCCCATGCCGATCAATCCTGATGCTGTTGGGGCTACGTCCGACCCCGCTGAGGTCTCGTGGACCTCCAAGGACGCCTTGTTGTACGCCGTCGGAATCGGGGGCGGGACCGATGAGCTTGCCTTCACCACCGAGAACACCAAGGACACGGCCCAGCAGGTGTTTCCCACGTTCCCCGTGGTGGTGGGTTACGGCCGTGGTCCCGGGGTGATGGGCAAGATCGGCACGTTCAACCCGGCGTTGCTCGTGCACGGCCAACAGTCGGTGACCCTGCACCGGCCACTCCCTGTCGAGGGCCGCGCCACGGTGACGTCGCGCATCACCGGCATCTACGACAAGGGCAAGGCCGCAGTGGTGGTGACGGCGGCCGATGCAGTGCTCGAGGACGGATCACCGCTCTACACCACGACGATGTCGGCGTTCATCCGCGGCGAAGGTGGCTGGGGCGGCGACCGTGGACCGAGCGGAGCGGTGAACGAACCGCCGAACAGTGCTCCCGACCATGTCGTGAACTACCAGACGAGTCCCACGCAGGCGTTGGTGTATCGACTCTCGGGCGATCGCAACCCGCTGCACTCGGACCCGTCGTTCGCGCAGATGGGGGGCTTCGAGCGTCCGATCCTGCACGGTCTGTGCACCTACGGATTCACCGGTCGAGCACTGCTCCACAGCCTGTGCGCGTCGCA
>JAFMJD010000170.1 GCA_017853685.1 Actinomycetota bacterium
GTGGTCGTCGTCGGCTTCGCCGTGGTCGTCGTCGGCTTCGCCGTCGTCGTCGTCGGCTTCGCGGTCGTCGTGGGCTTGACCGTGGTGGTCGTGGTGGACGACGTGGTGGTGGTGATGGGCTTCAGTTTCGGTCCGCGGTAGCCGCACCGATCCAGCGTTGCCACATACGGCGTGGGGTCCACAGCCTTGCCACCCTTGGGGTGCACCTCGAAGTGCAGGTGCGGAACGAGCGTGGCGCCGGTGGATCCGACGTAGCCAATGATGTCGCCCGCTTTGACCTTCGACCCCTTCTGGATGCCATCGGCGAATCGGTCGAGGTGACCGTAGAAGTAGTACGTGCCGTCGCTCGTCTGAATGGCGATGCCGTTGCCGGCCAACTTCGCACCCGAGTACTTCTTGTTCACCCGGCCGTCGCGCACGGCGTAGATGGGTTTGCCGCGCGCTGCGATGATGTCCACACCTTCGTGCTTGCGTCCTCCCGAGCGAGGTGCGCCCCACGAGTTCGAGTAGAAGCAGGGCGGTTCGACGGGGAACACGTCCAGTGCGTACGGCTGACCCTCGGGTCGGGGTTTGATCGGCGGCGGTGCCGCTTGACCACGGCCCCAGTCGGCGACGAGTACGGCGAGCACCACGGCGGCCACGAGGGCGCACGCGAGCAACACGCGGCCTCGACTCATGCGAGGTCGCGTCGGTGAACCGACCGGTTCCGCCCAGACCGGCCGCTTCGGGGATCCCTCAGCGGTCAGCACTCCCGTCACGGTACCCCACTGAGTGGTCGGGTCACCACGGTTTTCGGGGTTTCTCTGTCATGAATTTGCAATACGGGCTCCCCCGGTAGGGTCGCCGTGCGGTCGCTGCTCCCCGGCGAGAGGGGCAGGGCGGGCGCAGGAGCAGCCATGCGAATCGTGATCATCGGGGCGGGTCTGGCCGGGCTGCTGTGCGGCCGCACCATGTCGGCGGCCGGCCACGACGTCACCCTGCTCGACAAGGGGCGATCCCCGGGCGGGCGCCTGGCCACCCGCCGGTTGGGTCCGGCCCGCCTCGACCACGGTGCCCAGTTCTTCACGGTGCGCAGCGACAACTTCGCCGCCTACGTTCAGCGCTGGCAGCACGATGGCCTCGTTCACGAATGGTGCCGGGGGTTCACTCCGAGCGGTGACGGGTTTCCTCGGTACGCCGTCGCCGGCGGCATGAACCGTCTGGCCAAGCACCTCGCCGAGGGACTCGACGTGCGTTGCAACACGCTTGCGTTCGCCGTGCGACCCGGCGCCGGGTGCTGGGAGGTTCAACTCGACGACAACTCGGTGCTGCCGGCCGATGCCCTCGTGGTGACCTGTCCCCTGCCCCAGTCGTTCTCGCTGCTGGTGTCGAGCGGCGTGGAACTTCCCGTCGACCTGCGCCAGACCGAGTACGACCGGACCCTGTCGATCCTCGTCACTCTCGACCGGCCGGGCGCCGTGCCCGCTCCGGGTGGGCTCCAGAACCCCAACGACGTGTTCAGTTTCATCGGCGACAACGTCGCCAAGGGTGCGTCGTCACACCCGGCACTCACCTTCCACGCCGCTGCGGAGTGGAGCGAGTCGCACTGGGACGACCCCCGGGACGACATCACTGCAGCGCTCCTCGGCCACGCCGCACCGTGGATCGGTGACGCCTCGGTGCTCGAAGTCAGTCCGAAACGCTGGCGATTCGCCACGCCGCGCACGATCTGGCCGGAGGCGTGCTGGTTCGACGACTCGGGCCCTGCGCCGCTCGTGCTCGCCGGCGATGCGTTTGCGGGACCCCGTGTGGAGGGTGCTGCGCTATCGGGCCTCGCTGCGGCCGCATCGCTAGCGTCGGGGCGATGACCGACCGCGCTTGGGGATTCCGCACGCGTGCGTTGCACGCCGGTGCACGTCCCGATCCCACCACCGGCGCGCGTGCCGTTCCGATCTACCAGTCGACGTCGTTCGTGTTCGAAGACACCCAGGACGCCGCGGACCTCTTTGCGCTGCAGAAATACGGCACGATCTACAGCCGGATCTCGAATCCCACCGTGAACGCGTTCGAGGAACGCATGGCGTCTCTGGAGGGTGGCATCGGAGCGGTCGCCACTGCCTCGGGACAGGCTGCTGAGTTCCTCACCGCGGCATGCCTCTGCGACTCCGGCGATCACATCGTTGCGGCCGCGAGTCTCTACGGCGGAACCGTCACCCAGTTCGATGTCACGCTGCGTCGTCTGGGCATCGACACCTCATTCGTCGCAGCGGATCAACCCGACGCTTTCGCAGCAGCCATCACCGGTCGCACCAAGTTCCTCTTCGCCGAAGTGGTCGCCAATCCGGCCGGCATCGTCGCCGACATCGAACGTCTTGCAGACATTGCGCACTCGCACGGCATCCCGCTCGTGCTCGACGCCACCACCGTGACCCCGGCGCTGTGCCGGCCGATCCAGTGGGGCGCCGACATCGTGGTGCACTCGGCCACCAAGTTCATCGGCGGACACGGCACATCCATTGGGGGTGTCGTGGTCGAGTCCGGGCGGTTCGACTGGGGGAACGGGCGATTCCCGCACTTCACCGAACCCGTGGCGTCGTATGGCGGGTTGAAGTTCTGGGAGAACTTCGGCGAATACGCGTTCTGCACCAAGTTGCGCGTCGAACAGCTGCGGGACATCGGCGCCAGCCTGAGCCCGTTCAACGCGTTCTTGCTGCTGCAGGGCCTCGAGACCCTGCCGCTGCGCATGAGCGCCCACGTGGCCAACGCCACGGCGCTCGCCGCCTGGCTGTCGGAGCACCCGCAGGTGGCGTGGGTGAATCACCCCGGCCTGGACTCATCGCCGTTCAAACCCCTGGCCGACAAGTACCTGCCCGACGGCGCAGGATCGGTGTTCTCGTTCGGCGTACGGGGCGGTCGGGCAGCCGGTGCGGCGTTCATCGAGCGGCTCGAACTGGTGAGCCATCTCGCCAACATCGGCGACGCAAAGACCCTTGTGATCCATCCGGCCTCCACCACGCATCAGCAACTGTCCGACGCCCAGCTGACCGCAGCGGGAATCGGCCCCGACCTGATTCGGCTCTCGGTCGGTCTCGAGGATCTCGACGACTTGATGTGGGACATCGATCAAGCGCTCAGGGAGACACCGTGACCTGGCAGCAGCCATCGGCGCGCGAACGCAAGGCGATCCTGGACCGAACCCGTTCGATTGCCATCGTCGGCGTCTCGAGCAAGCCGTCGCGGCCGTCGTATTTCGTGGCCACGTATCTGCTCAGTTCGTCGGCCGACTACGACGTCTATTTCGTCAACCCGGCAGAACGCGAGTTGCTGGGGCGACCGGTGTACCCGAGCCTCGACGCGCTGCCGGTGGTGCCGGATCTCGTCGACGTGTTCCGGAAGCCGGCCGACCTCGCCGAAGTGGCCCGGGAGACCGTGGCGATCGGCGCTCGGGTTTTCTGGGTCCAACTCGGACTGCACGACGACGACGCCGTGCAGATCGCGCACGATGCCGGCCTCGACGTGGTGACGGACCGTTGTCTCAAGATCGAACACGCCCGGTTTCACGGCGGTCTCCACCTCGCCGGGTTCGACACCGGAGTCATTTCGAGCCGCCGCTGAAAAGTTCCCGGATTCTGGGATTTTCTCTAGAAAACCCTGAGAAATTCGGGCCCGCGACATCGGTGAGAACCCACCGATACACTCCGAGACGTGTTCGAACGATTCACCGATCGGGCCCGGCGGGTGGTGGTGCTGGCGCAAGAAGAAGCGCGCCTGCTCAATCACTCGTACATCGGGACGGAGCACATCCTCCTCGGCCTCATTCATGAGGGCGAAGGGGTTGCTGCCAAGGCATTGGAATCACTCAGCATCTCGCTCGAAGCGGTGCGGAGTCAGGTCCAAGAAATCATCGGACAGGGCGGCTCGAGCCCCTCTGGCCATATCCCGTTCACGCCGCGTGCCAAGAAGGTGCTCGAGTTGTCGCTGCGCGAAGCACTGCAACTCGGTCACAACTACATCGGCACCGAGCACATCCTCCTCGGCCTCATCCGTGAGGGCGAAGGTGTTGCCGCTCAGGTGTTGGTGAAGTTGGGTGCCGATCTCTCACGCGTTCGTCAACAAGTGATCCAGTTGCTCTCGGGCTACCAGGGGTCGCAGGGCAAAGAACCCCAAGCGGGCGGTTCTGCATCCGGCGCACCGGCCAGCAGCGGCGGTGGACGTGAGCAGTCGTCGGGCGAGGACAAGGGATCGAGCCAGATCCTCGATCAGTTCGGTCGGAACCTCACCCAACTGGCGCGTGAGAAGAAGCTCGACCCGGTCATCGGCCGCACGCGCGAACTCGAGCGCGTGATGCAGGTGCTGTCACGGCGTACCAAGAACAACCCGGTGCTCATCGGCGAACCGGGTGTGGGAAAGACCGCCATCGTCGAAGGCCTTGCGCAGAAGATCGTTTCGGGCGACGTTCCCGACACTCTGCGCGGCAAGCAGCTCTACACACTCGATCTCGGCGCACTCGTTGCCGGTTCGCGTTACCGCGGCGATTTCGAGGAGCGCCTGAAGAAGGTGCTCAAGGAGATCCGCACCCGCGGCGACATCATCCTCTTCATCGACGAGATCCACACCCTCGTGGGTGCTGGTGCCGCCGAAGGTGCCATCGACGCGGCAAGCATCCTGAAGCCGATGCTCGCTCGTGGCGAGTTGCAGACCGTGGGCGCAACCACGCTCGACGAGTACCGCAAGCACCTCGAGAAAGATGCTGCACTCGAGCGCCGCTTCCAGCCCGTCAAGGTGGACGAGCCCACGCTGGCGCACACCATCGAGATCCTCAAGGGTCTGCGTGATCGCTACGAGGCGCACCACCGGGTGACCATCACCGATCAGGCGCTCGTCGCCGCGGCGAACCTCGCCGATCGGTACATCTCGGACCGCCACCTCCCGGACAAGGCGATCGACCTCATCGACGAGGCGGGTTCACGTCTGCGCATCAAGCGCATGCA
>JAFMJD010000171.1 GCA_017853685.1 Actinomycetota bacterium
TCACGTGACCGCCGTCGGAGCGAACGACGCCCGACAGGATCTTGATGAGGGTGGACTTGCCCGCACCGTTCTCGCCGAGCAGTGCCCGAACCTCACCTGCGGCGATCGACATGTCCACGTCGTCGAGCACGGTGACGCCGCCGTAGCGCTTGGTGAGCCCCGACACGGAGATCACCGGCACGAGGGCTGTCGACAGTGAGGACATCGGGCGAAAGTCTGCCGCATGTGGTCTATGTCCACCATCTCCGTGCATGATGAATCCATGGCATCGACGTCTCGAACGGACTCCGACGACCTGTACCTCGGGGTGGACGTGGGCACCCAAGGCTCCAAGGCGGGGCTCTACACCGCCGCCGGAACCTGCGTGGCCGATACGTACGCCGAGCACGTCTTTGCACACCTGCGACCCGGGTGGGTGGAGATGGACCCTGCGCAGATCGAGGCTGCGGTCGTCGACGCCATCGCCCGTGCCGTTGCCGCCGCCGGTGTCGACGGCGCGCGCATCAAGGCTGTCGCCCTGTCGGGCATCTTGTGCGGACCCGTGTTCGTCGATGACGACTGGGTGCCGGTACGACCGATCATCCCGTTCCTCGATGTTCGTGCCCAGGACGAAGTGACATGGCTCCGCAACGACGTCGAACCGATCTGGGAGACCGAGTCAGCGAACGCGAGCCTCGACACCTATGTGATGGCCACCACCTACGAGTGGGTACGTCGTCACGAACCCGAGGTGCACCGGAGGATCCGCAAGATCCTCTCGCTCGCTCCGTACATCGCGGGACGACTCTGCGGTCTGCGCGCTACGGACGCCTTCAGCGATCCGTCGCACCTGTCGGGATGGATCATCGGGTGGAACGCTGCAACCGGAACGGTGAGCGAGCGCCAGCTCGCCGCACTCGGAATCCCGCTCGAGCACGCACCGCGCATCGTGACGCCCTCGGACGTGATCGGTTCGATCACGCCGGAGACTGCGCGGCGAACCGGACTCGCCACGGGTACGCCCGTGGTGGCCGGGGCAGGCGATGTGATGCAGAGCAACCTGTCGGCGGGCCTCGTGGCCCCCGGCATGGCCACCGATGTCGCCGGCACAGCGAGCATCCTCACCGTGGGGGTTGCTGCGCCCGTGCCTGCGATCACCCGGGTGCCGGGCATGCTCTACTCGCTCGGCACACTTCCCGGCCAGGCGTTGTACTGGGGTTACGTGAAGGCTGGAGGACTGTCGCTGCGCTGGCTGCGCGACGAAGTGCTGCGCCGACCCGGCGACGACGATCTCTACCGCGAACTGGACTCGCTCGCATCGGGAGTTGCGCCCGGCAGCGACGGCGTGATCTTCATGCCGTACCTCTCGGGCGGCAATCCGGACAACCCGCACGCATCGGGAACATGGCTCGGCATGACTGCGGGCACGAATGTGGCCGTGCTGTGGCGATCGATGCTCGAGTCGATTGCGTTCGAGTACGCCGACTTCCTCGACGTCTTCGCCGCGAACGGCATCGGCGTCCATGAGGTACTCGCCGTGGGCGGTGGCGCGCGCAGCGGTATCTGGAACCAGATCAAGGCCGATGTGGTCGGTGCAACATGGCGAGTGCCCTCTCGGCAGGACGGAGCAATCCTTGCCAACGCTGCGCTCGCCGCATTCGGCGTGGGTGCGGTAGACGACCTTGCCGCAACGGTGAGCACGTGGGTATCGGGCGGGGCATCGAGTCCCGCAGATCCCGAGCGTCACCGCGCCTACCGCACCGTGCAGGACGTGCGGCGCTCGATACTTGCGGGTTCGCTCCGTGACACGTTCGCTGCCCTCGCTCCACTGCGGTCCACTGCCGGGTGACCTGCCGCCGATGGCGACGGGCTGAATAGAGTCACTCCCCATGACCACGCTCATCGTGCTGCCCGAGACGGACCCGTCGAACCCGTCGCTCTCCACCTCCGACGCCGGTGCCATCACCATCCATCTCGGGTCCATCGGCATCCGCTTCGAGCAGTGGACCGCCGGGAAGCCGCTCGCCGACTCGGCCGATCAGGACGAAGTGCTGGCCGCCTATGCGAGCGACGTCGCACGTATCAAGGCCCAAGGTTTCTCCACCGTGGACGTTGCCCGCATCGCCGGCGATCCCGACGATCCGGCTTTCCTCGCCAAGGCGGCCGAGGCACGGGCGAAGTTCCTCGCCGAGCACACGCACGCCGATGACGAGGTGCGATTCTTCGTCGAGGGTCGCGGAGCGTTCTACCTGCGCATCGGCGGGTCGGTGCACATCGTGATCTGCGAGGCCGGCGACTACCTGTCGGTACCGAAGAACACGAACCACTGGTTCGACATGGGCACGCGTCCGCGCTTCACCGCGATCCGATTCTTCGCCATCGAGGACGGATGGGTGGGCAACTTCACCGGCGACCCCATCGCTCAGCGCTTCCCCACCTTCGACCAACTCGTGAGTCCGGCGCGCTGAGCACACCGTGACCACCCACATCATCATCGACATCGAGGGCACCACGTCGTCCACGTGGTTCGTGCACCGAACGCTGTACCCGTACTCGCACGAACGCTTCGGCACGTGGCTCGCCGCACACCGACGCCGGGACGACGTGCAGGCCATGGTGCAGATGGTGCGTGACATCGCGAACGAACCGGATGCCGACGACGACCGTGTGGTGTGGTGGCTGCGGCACTGGCTGGACAACGACCAGAAGATCACACCACTCAAGGCGTTCCAGGGCTGGATCTGGGACGAAGGGTTCGCGGCCGGCCACCTCACCTCGCACTTCTTCGACGATGCGATACCGGCGATGCGGGCCTGGAAAGCAGCGGGCTTCGACCTGTCGATCTTCTCCTCGGGCTCGGTGAACGCGCAGCGTGCATGGTTCGGACATTCACCCGAGGGCAACCTGCTGCCGCTCTTCACTCACCACTTCGATACCGAGAACACGGGCCCCAAGCGCGTGGCCTCCAGTTACACACACATCGCTGGCGTGCTCGGGGCTCCGGCAAACAAGATCGTGTTCCTGTCGGACCTCGTCGCCGAACTCGATGCCGCGCGTGAAGCGGGCTGGTGCACGGTGGGTGTGCGCAGGGAGGGTGATCAGTACTTCGACGCCGGCGTGGGCGACCATCTCGCCATCACATCGTTCGCCCAACTCGACCTGTCGGGCGACGTGCCGGGACTCGTCCGTTCCTAGGCCGATCGACATGCTCCGAGGTGACCGCAGTCCATCGCTCGACGACACCTTCGATGTCATCGTCATCGGTGGCGGCATCACCGGCGTGTGTGTTGCCCGGGAAGCAGCGGGCCGCGGTCTGCGCACACTGCTCGTCGAGCGCGGCGATCTCGGGGGCGAGACCAGTGCAGCAACCACCAAGTACATCCACGGCGGCATCCGGTACCTCGAGCAGTACGACATCAAGGTGGTGCGCGAGAGTCTGCGCGAGCGGCGCATCCTTGCACTCGGTGCACCGCACCTCGTCCGACAGACGCGCTTCATCATGCCTGCATGGAAGTGGAGCAAGCCGCCCACAGCACTCATCGGTGCCGGTGTTGCGCTCTACGACCTGCTGTCCTACGACCGGAATCGCCACACACCGCCGAGCCTGAGGATTCCCCATCCCCGCTGGATCCCACGACGCTCACTCACACAGGTCATTCCGTGGTTGGACACCGACGACCTTCAGGGCGGTTACGCCTACCACGACACACTGAACATCCATCCAGAGCGTCTCCTCCTTGCGTACGCGAAGTCCGCAGCCGCACACGGTGCAGTTCTGCTCACCCACACGACCGCAACGGGTTTCCTGCACCATCAAGACGGTGGTCGACTCGTGGTGGACGGTGTCACCACCGTCGATGCGATCACCGGCGACACCCGCGCATTCCGCGCCCGTGCGGTGGTGAATGCAGCCGGTCCGTGGATCGATCGCGTGCTCGCTCCGCTCGGGCGTCCACTCGGTGTTGCGGTGAACCGCTCCAAGGGCGTCCACGTACTCACTCGCCCACTCGGTGGGCCCGGTCGAGTGGACGCTGCGGTGTTTGCGCGTGCCAAGTCCGGCAAGCACGTGATCGTCTCGCCGTGGATGGGCGGTTCCTTCATCGGCCCGACCGACTCACCACTCGCCGACGGCGAGGCCGTCGAGGTCACCGACAGCGACGTCGAATCGATCCTTCGCACGGTGAACTCCACGATGAATCCGTCGGAACGTCCACTCACCACCGATGATGTCATCACCACCACCGTGGGGGTCCGCCCGCTCATCAAGCGCGGGACCGCCGCCGATTCCGGTGGCGGCACGTACTCGGCAAGCAGACGCCACGAGCTGTACCACCACAGCGATCGAGCGGTGGACCGACTGTGGTCCATCGGAGGTGGCAAGTGGACCACGGGGCGCGCAACGGGTGAGCAGATGGTCGAAGCGCTCCTGCGGCACGAGCTGCGCGGCACACCGGTGCGCAAGTACGACTCACGGCACGCCGCCGCGGCCGGCACCTTTGCCTGGGCCGAGGACGCCGAGCCCTATCTGCGCGGCATCGCGGCGCGCGCATCCACGCTCGGCATCGACGCACCCACTGCGGAACACCTCGGCCGCCTCTACGGAACCGACCACGCCGTGGTGCTGGACCTTGTGGCGGAGCGGCCACAGCTCGCCGAGCGCATCACCACACGCCACGGCTGTCTCGACATCGCCGCGCAGGTCGTTGTCGCCATCACCCACGAGGGTGCACGCACGCTGAGCGACGTGATCGATCGGCGACTGGTGCTGGGAACCCTCGGCGGAGTGGATGCAGACACGGTGGAGCGAGTGGCACGCATCGCTGCGCCGTGCTGGGGATGGGACGACCAACGCACCCGTGCCGAGGCCGCTGCCGAGAGCGAGCGGCGTCGTGCCCGCTTCGGACAGCGCTGACT
>JAFMJD010000041.1 GCA_017853685.1 Actinomycetota bacterium
TGCGAACTGGGCCCGGGGTCAGCGACCCTTCCACTGCGGCGGACGCTTCTCGGCGAATGCCCGCGGGCCCTCGATGAAGTCTTCGCTCGAGCGCATCGCCATCACTTCGCTGTAGCGGGCCTCGGTGGCCGCTCGCACTCCGCCGTGCTCGAAACTCTCGTACACCACCTGCTTCGACGCGCGCACCGACATCGGCGACACCTCGAGCATCATCGCTGCCCAACGCTTCGCGGCCTCCAGTGCCTGGCCTTCGGGCACCACTTCGGTGACGAAGCCGAGGTCGTATCCCTCGGCGGCGGGCACATGGCGACCGGTGAGGATCATGCCCATGGCGCGCTTGGTGCCGATCGTGCGGGGCAGGCGCAGGAGACCACCCGCAAGCGCCGCCAGTCCCACGCGCACTTCGGGGAGTGCGAAGCGGGCGTTCTCGGCGGCGATGATGATGTCGCACGCAAGAGCGATCTCGAACCCGCCGCCCATCGCCACTCCGTTCACGGCGGCGATGACGGGCTTGTGCAGATCCCAGCGGCTCGTGAGCCCGCCGAAGCCGGTGGGCGGTTGTGCGCTCATGTCGCCGCCGGTGGCCTGATACTTCAGATCGTTTCCGGCACAGAAGGCGCGATCGCCGGCGCCGGTCACGATGGCCACCCAGAGATCGGGATCTGCCGCAAAGGCGTCGAACACCTCTGACATCTCGCGATTTGCCGGAGGGTGCATCGCATTCATCACATCGGGACGGTTGATGGTGACGATGAGGAGATGTCCGTCGCGTTCGGCGTTGCAGTACTGGCCCATGCGTCCGACGGTAGTTGACCGATACCGGGCCTGCCCGGGTGGACGAAGGCGCTCAGCGGCGCCGCAGGCACATGAGGGTGTCGTACTCGAGTTCGGACACTCGACGACCACTCGCTGCCATCACGATGTTCACGTACTGGCCACCGAGGTGTTGGTGTGCCTGGTTCGCGAGCCCGAGTCCCCAGCGCAGCGTTCCGAGCGTCAACCACCAACGCACTCGCTCGTCGTCCCATTCGCCACCTGCGGCCTCGTAGGCCGATCGGTAGGGGGCGATGGCCGAGAACCCGCCGACGGGCAGGTGGTCGTTGCGGAATCTCCACATGCGCACCATCGGCCAGGCGACATCCTCGGCGGGATCGCCGATGCGGGTGCCCTCCCAGTCGAGGATTGCCTCGAGACCGTTGGTGCTCACGATGATGTTCCCGTTGCGCACGTCGCTGTGCACGATCGTGGTGCGGCGGGGTTCGGGCGGCCGGTTCTGTTCGAGCCAACGCATGCCGTACGACAGCACGGGCGACGGCTGCAGCAGGCCGCGCAGCGACTGATCGGTGCCGATCAGTGCCGCCTCGATCGGGCCCATGGCGGGACGCACGATGGCATCGGGTGCGCGGTGCGGATCGATCGAGTGCAGGGTTGCGAAGGCCGCGCCGAGTTGTTTGGCGATCGTGGTGCCAATGCCGTGCTGTTCCACGAGTCGCAGCACACGTCGTGGGATTGTCTCACCGTCGATGCGTTCGCTCACGAAGAATGGCCCACCGATGTAGGACTGGTCCTCGGTGGCGCCGAGAATGCGCGGAGTCGGAACTCCCGCCTCGTGAGCGATAGTGCGGATGCCGGCTTCCACGGTCATCGGGAGGATCTGGATGTCGAGCGTCGGCAGTGCGGTGAGCGCAAGTCGCTCGATGACCGCGCCCGAGTCGTCCACGGCGTCGAAGAGGGCGTTCACCCGTCGTGCGCCGGCGGTGACCTGCTCGAGTCCGCGTACACCCACAGTGCGGCCGTAGTGCTCGCTCAACCAGCGTGCGATACCGGACTCGAACGGCGTCGTCACGATCCGTCGCCCCAGTCGTCGCCGGTCCAGGTGTCGTGCCCGGGCTTGCAGATCGCAAGGTCGTCACGGGTGATGCGCACCAATGCCTCCCACACCTCGTCGTCGGAACGTCCGGGCACATCGGACGTGCGAACGATGTCGGCGAGTCGAGCGCGCAGTTCTGTGAGCGGGGGGTGTTCCGATGCCGGGACACCGAGGAGATCACGGATGGTGTCGGACTCGCGCAGGGCGTTGGCCGGAGCGAGATCCACCTCGCGCTCGAGGATCTTGGCGAGATTCGCCGCCACGCGAACCTTGTGCTGCAAGGCGGGGTTCACCTCGTCGATCACGTGGTCGTCGAGCAGCGCAGCGATGTCCCTCAGAAGTTCGGCTGCGGTGGGTCGGTACTGCATTCGTTGGCCTCCGGTGCCAAACCCTAGGTGACATCACCGACCGGTTCGAAAGTGGCGTCGGTCCGCAGGGGTCAGCGATCGCCCGAGCGCAGCACACCCGCGCCGACGAGTTCGGCGATGGCCGCCTCGGAGTACCCCAGTTCGGTGAGCACTTCGGCGTTGTGCTCGCCCAGCAGTGGTGCCACCTGATCGAGATCCCACGGGTATTCCGAGAACCGCAGGGGGTTGCCGGGGATTGCTACCTCGCCGAGGATCGGGTCGTTGATGCGTCGCACCGCACGGCGCGATTCGAAGTACGGGTGCCCGATGGCGTCCGCGGGGTCCAGCACCGGTGCCGACGGGATGCGGCCGGCCTCGAGTTTGGCGAGCACCTCGGTGTCGGTGCGGTGGGTCATGATCCACGCATCGATAATGGCGTTGAGTTCCTCGCGGTTCTTGTGTCGCCCGCGCAGATCGGCGAAACGCTCGTCGTGCTCGAGTTCGGGGCGGCCGATCACACGGCAGAACGAGGGCCACTGAGCCGACATCACCTGCATCACGATGTAGCCCTCGGGCGCCCGGAAGATTCCTTGTGGCGAGTTGAGTCCCGACTTCTCGCCACTTCGTCGCTGGCGCCACTTGCCCTTGGTGATCGAGTGTCCCTGCACGGCGAGTTCGTGTGCGTGGAACATGGAGTCCACCATGGCGATATCCACGTGCTGTCCGCGCCCCGTGCGCTCGCGGTGGAACAGTGCCAGTCCGATGCCGGCGACGGTGTGCACTCCCGACATCACATCGGCGATCGAGGTGCCGATCACGACGGGTGATCCGTCGACGGGACCGGTGAGGTGCAGCAAGCCGCTGTACGCCATGGCGATGAGATCGAACGCCACCTTGTCCGAGTACGCACTGTCACGGCCGAAACCCGACACCGTCGCAACGATGAGCCCGGGATGCTTCGCGAGGAGCGACTCGTGGTCGAGGCCGCGGCGTGCCAGTACGCCCGGGCCGTAGTTCTCCACGAACACATCAGCCTGTGCGATCAGTGCATCGAGTACTTCACGGCCACGTGGATCGTCGAAATCGATGCACACGCTCCGCTTCCCGTGGTTCTGTTGGACGAAGTAGCCCGATCGACCATCGGTCTGCACGGCGAGGGTGCGCGTGGGGTCACCGTACGGTGCCTGTTCGATCTTGACGACATTGGCACCAGCCTCCGCGAGCAGTCGGGTCACGGTGGGCCCGGCGAGGTACTGGGTCATGTCGACGACACGGATGCCGTCGAGGATCGGACGCGGTGCGCTCATCGTGCGGGCTCGAGTCGCAGCGGCAATACCTTGAGCGGCCGCAGGAAGAAACTGGGGTCGTGGGCCGGAACGGGAAGCGGTTCGGCGAGCTCGATGTGCGAGAAGCGATCGAGCAGTGCGGTGAACGCGCTGTGCATCTGTTGGCGGGCGAGGGCCGCTCCGATGCAGAAGTGCGCACCGAACCCGAATGCAACGTGATTGCGAGCGTTGTCGCGGGTGATGTCGAATCGCTCGGGGGCGTCGAAGACCCGCGGGTCGTGGTTCGCAGCACCGAAGCGCACCATCACCGAAGCGCCCTCGGGGATGTCCATGCCCTGCACCGAGGCGGGACACTTCGCGCTGCGCCACAAGCCCTGCACCGGGCTGTCGATGCGCAGCGACTCCTCGATGAAGTTCGACATCAAGTCCGGTCGGTCGCGCAACAACTGCTGCTGATCGGGGTGTGTGGCAAGGAGCCACATCGCGGCCGAGAGGGCTCCGGTAGTGGTCTCGAAGCCGCCGGTCACCAATTGGTGCATGAGGTCCTGCAGTTCGTGCATGTTGAACGGTTCGTCGTCACCGTGTGCATGCACGATGAGTGACAGCAGGTCGTCGGTGGGCTGGCTGCGGCGCCGCTCGCACTCGGCGGCGAGGTAGTGCTGGGCCTCGAGCTCCACCTCCACTTCCTCCATGGCCTCTTCCATCGTCATGGTGGGACGATTGGCGAGGCACAGCATGGCCTCGGCCCATCGGCGGAATGTCTTGTACTCGGACCGGTCGAGGCCGAGCTGTTCGGCAATGAAGATGCCGGGCAGGGGGAGTGCGAAATCGGCGACGAACTCGCATCGACCCGAATCGGCGAAGCGATCGATGAGGTCTTCGGTGATGTTGTCGATGAGCGGTGTGAGTTGTTTCACGCGCGCCGGCGTGAAGATGCGGTTGAGGATCTGCCGGTAGCGGGTGTGCACCGGTGGGTCGGTTCGCTGCAGCGTGGTGGCTCGCGCCCAGCCGCGCTCGGCGAGTGCCTTCACATAGGCGGTGGCGACCGGACTGCCCGTTGCGCCCTTGCGGGCCGGGGCGCTCGAGAACGTGTCCACGTCCATGAGCGCTTCGCGCGCCTCGGAGAGCCCCGCGATCACGTAGAGATCGACATCGTCCTCGTGCCACACGGGGCACTGCTGGAATCGTTCGCGGTAATACGGGAACGGGTTGTCCTGGACCTCGGGATCGGTGAAGCCTCGCATGCGGGACACCGTAGTCGGCATGGCCGCCCACCCACAGGGGCGACTGGATTCAGTGCGTGACTGCGGCGCTGACGATGCGGCGGACGTGGTCGCCGTCGAGTTCGTCGTGCTCCTCGAGCGCAGCAGCGATCGCGAGCAGTGTGGACCGGTGCTCGAGCAGCATCCCACCCGCGCGATCGGCCGCCGCGCGGACGATCTCGTCGGCCTTGAGGCGTGACGGATCGTGCGACAGCACCTTTGCGGCGAGGTTGCCGGCCATCGGCATCTGCGCCGCCTCGAGGCTGAGGAGGCTGTCGCCCGCACCGAGGAGTCCCACGAGTGTGGATGCCATGGTGGTGGCCGCTGCGAGGTCTGCCGCGATCCCGGTGGATGCCTCGTTGAACTCGAGGATCTCGGCGGCTCGACCCGCCATGGCGATCACGATGAGTTCGTGGAGTTCGCTCGGCGTGCGCAGTTGCCGCTCGTCGGGGTCGTCATGTGCCACGAGGCCGAGTGCTGCGCCGCGGCGGAGAATCGATGCGATGCGGATCTCGCGTCCCACGAGCGCAGCAGCAAGCGCATGCCCTGCCTCGTGCACGGCGACGCGACGCCGTTCGTCGGGGTGGTAGCCCACCTCGTGGGCCAGGCCCACCTCGGTGACGAGTTGGGCCTGAACGAGGTCATCGTGTGTGAGTGCACGACGACCATCGCGCACCGCAAGGATGAGTGCTTCGTCCAGCAGTCGCTCGATGCGCACCGGCGTGTATCCAGCGGTCATGTCGGCAACCTGAGCTGCGGTGACAGCCGGGTCGTGCGACTTGCGACCGAGGTAGTACGAGGCGATCTCCACGCGGTCGGCGTGCGGCGGGAGGTCGAAATGGATCACGCGGTCGAAGCGACCCGGGCGCAGGAGCGCAGGGTCGAGGTCGGCGGCGCGGTTCGTTGCTGCCACCACCAAGATGTTCGCTGTCGTCGACTTCGGGCGGGGAAGCGCGAGCGTGGGCGGCAGCAGCGAGTTCACGGCGTCGACGAGTTTGGACCGCAGGCGAACCCAGCCGGTGGGCAGGTCGAAACTCTGCATCTGCACGAGCAGCTCGTTCACGATGCCCACGACACCTTCGCGCATCGAGCCGCTGTTCATGCCGCTGCGCGCACCGCCGATGGCGTCGAACTCCTCGATGAAGCCGATGGCGCCGCCTTCGGCCCGCGCTGCCTTGCGAAGTGCTTTGAAGAATGTGCGGATCTTGCGGTTCGTCTGGCCGTAGTACATCGACTGGAACGAACTCGCCGAGACGAAGAGGAACGGCACGCCGGCCTCTGCGGCGAGTGCTTTGGCGAGGTAGGTCTTGCCCGTTCCGGGAGGGCCTTCGAACAGCACGCCTCGACGCGGTGCACCACCGAGTTCATCGGCAAAGGTCTGATGCGCGAGGAAGAGATTGAGTGTCTCGATCGCCTCGCGCTTGGTGGCCGATGCGCCCACCACATCGGCGAGACGCACGTTGGAGTCCGAGGGTCGCAGCAGTGTGTGCGGCGAGCGGCCGGCGGTGAGGAACGGGATACCGATGATGAGGCACAGGAACAGCATCAGTCCCACCGAGATCCAGATCTCGGGAGACTTCGCTACGGCATCGGGCATACCGAGGCGAATCGGGTTGTTGGTGTACACCCGGTGCCACACCCACGCCATCACCAGCAGCACCACGAGCAGCAATCGACGGGTGCGCCGTTGGCGGCGTCGCTCGCGCATGGCGGTGGCGTCCACCGTGCGACCCCGGATGACGGATCCCGACTGCAGTTGGGCGATGTCCATGCGGAGAACCTAACTCCGAATACTCAGCGTGACAAATGATCACGCGGAGTCGATAATCGAGGCGAAGCCGAGTCTCTTACCTGATTCTTACTTGAGGATTGAGCACTCGGCGGGGTGAGCCCGGTGCAGTTCTCACGCAGGGTGCCGTTCCAGTGGCCGATTGTGGGGTCCATCCGTCAGCGGCGGGGAACGGCGCGGCACAGCATCGCCTCATCGCCCGGGCACTGCGACCACAATGGCAATCGACATGGAATCGGATCGGCCGTTGGCCGTGTGTTTCGGTGGTGGGGGCCTGTTCGGTATCGCCTACCTGCTCGGCGTGGCGGAAGCCTTGATCGACGGTGGTGTCGACCTGGCACACACCCCGGCACTCGGCACGTCTGCGGGTGCGTGGGCGGCCGCTGCGGTGGGACTCGGGATCCGCTGGGACGACGCCGTCGACGTGGTGGCCCCGATCGTTCCCCGGTTCCCCGATGTGCGTCCGGGTCGACTGCGCTCGGTTGCCGCCGAGGTGTTCGGTGAGCGCCGGGTCCCGGGTATGCGCGTGTCGGTGTGCTCGCTTCCTCGCTTGCGCAGGGTGATGTTGTCCGGTGCCGATCATGCGGCGGCCGATCTCATCGCTGCGTCATCGGCGGTGCCTGGCCTGCTCGCACCGCACCGGGTTGCGGGCACGCTGTATGTGGACGGCGGTGTGCGATCGATGGTGTCGGTTGACCGCGCCGATAACGCGCAGAACCTGTTGGTGCTCGCACCCATTGCTGGTCCGATGTTCGGCCCTGCCGGCCTGCTCGCCGAACGGTCGTTGCGTTCCGAGGTGCGAACATGGAAGCGGTCGAACCCCGGCGGCACCTTCTGGCTCATCAGGCCGAATCACGCCATTGCCGCACTCGCGCGGTTGCCGAACAATCTGTTCGACCTCGAACGCGCCCGGCGGTGTTATGACCTCTCGTACGCGCAGGGTTGCGGCATCCTGCGGCGCTGGAACGAAGAGCGCGGCCTCGCCGCACCCGAATTCGGGTAGCGAGCCGCCCCCAAGCGCGTGACATCACGCCGTGGGATCGAGCAGCACCTTGAGCACGCCATCCGCGCGTTCGTCGAACATCCGGTAGGCCTCGGCGGCCTTCGAGAGACCCACGCGATGGGTGAACACCTGCTCGGGGTGGAGTCGACCGGTGGCAATGAGTGGAACGAGGGCGTCCCACGTGCTGGGGATCGACGCAAGCGTGACGCGGAACGTGAGTCGTCGCATGAGGGCGACCGGCATGGGGTAGGCGAACGCCATGTTGGTGTTGACCCCGATGACCGACACGGTCCCGCCGGGCGCGGCGCACATGAGTGCATCGCTCACGGTGGCATCTGCACCCACCGCCTCGATCACCGACGGGGCGCCGCGTCCCTGGGTTGCGGCGAGTACCTGAGCCACGGTGTCGCCGTTGGTGGCGTCGATGGGTTCGGCGCCCAGTTCGCGTGCACGGCGAAGTCGTTCGGGTACACGATCGACCGCGAGGATGCGCGCCGGGCCGAACAGTGCAGCGCACTGCAGCGCGAACACCCCAACGGGTCCGAGGCCGATCACCACCACGGTGGATCCCGGGGTGATGTCTGCGCGCAGGGCGCCGAGGTAACCGGTGGGGAGGATGTCGGTGAGCAGCACCGACTGCTCGGCGGAGACCTGCTCGGGAATCGCGAGCGCAAATGCGTCGACGCCGGGGACGGTCACCATCTCGGCCTGGCCGCCGTGCAGATCGGGGCCCACGCCGAACACCTTGGGCCCGCCGCCGCTGCAAGTGACCGGATCACGCGCCAGACACGAAGCGCAGTGCCCGCAGCCGATCACTCCAGAGACGAGTACCCGATCGCCCTTGCGGATCCGGTGTACGTCGTTGCCGGTCTCGAGCACCGTGCCCACGAACTCGTGGCCGAGGCGGATGCCGGCCCCGCCGAGATCGCCGTGATACAGGTGCAGATCACTGCCGCAGATCGCGGTGTGTTCCACCGCAATCACCGCGCTGTCCGGTGTGGTGATGGTGGGATCGGGAACCCGTTCGACCGATACCGAACGGTGACCCTGGAGGACAACGGCTCGCATGGGCGCACGCTAGCGTTCGGCCCTGACCCGGTGGGTCTGTGATGCACGAGGAGCATGCCGTGAGCGACAACGAAGCAGTCTTGACCGAGCAGCGCGGACGCGTCCTGCTCATCACCCTGAACCGTCCCGATGCGATGAACGCGATCAACGGAGCGTTGTCGTCGGGGCTGTGGGCAGCAGTGCAGCGACTCGACAGCGATCCGGGCCTCACCGCCGGTGTGCTCACCGGAGCGGGCAAGGGATTCTCGGCCGGTATGGACCTCAAGGCGTTCTCGCGCGGCGAAGACATTGGTCCGATGATGACGTTCATCCAGAACGGCTCGAAGAAGCCGCTCATCGGGGCCATCGAGGGATTCGCACTCGCGGGCGGTCTGGAGCTTGCGCTCACTTGCGATCTGCTCGTTGCCGCCGAGGGTGCCAAGCTCGGCATCCCCGAGGTGAATGTCGGGCTCTTCGCTGCTGGCGGCGGTCTGCTGCGCCTGCCGAGTCGTGTGGGTTACGGACGTGCCATGGAGATGGCCATCACCGGTGATCCCATCCGTGCCGAGGAGGCTGCGTCGCTCGGACTCGTGTCCCGCATCGCCCCGAAGGGCTCGGCCGTGGAGGTTGCACTCGAACTCGCGCAGCGCGTGGCGAAGAATGCTCCGCTCGGTGTTGCTGCTTCCAAGCAACTCATCCGCGCAACGCAGGGAACCACCGAGGACGAGTTCTGGAAGATCCAGGGCCCGCTGCAGGCATCGGTGTTCTCCTCGAACGACGCCAAGGAAGGCCCCAAGGCGTTCGCCGAGAAGCGTCCGCCCGAGTGGACCGGTAGCTGAGCGACCGCAGCCGCTGCCGCTCAGGGGGCAGCGGTCGGTGTCACCGAGCGGATCGTGGAGTTCGGCCCGGCACCGGCCTCGTTCACCGCAGCAATCCGTACCCGCACCGTCGCATCATTGATGAGGCTGCTTGCGGTGTATTCGCGCAGTGCTCCGTCGACGGTGTCGAGCACTGTCCAGGTGGCTCCATCGGTGGAGATCGAGATGCGGTAAGCCGTGATCGGTGCGCCACCGTTCGATGAGGGCGCGGTCCACCGCAGGGTGAACGTGGTGTCGCCGGGTGTCACCGACACCGAGCGCGGGACGCCAGGTGTGGTGCGCGGGCGCACAGTGACGACGTCGGACCACGGACCGCGGCCCGCCACGTTCTGCGCCGCGACGCGGAAGCGATATGTGCGTCCGTTGCGGAGATAGCGAGCGAGATACGACGGTGTGAGTGATGTGCCTGTCGCCATCGTGACCCACGAGACGCCGCCGTCGCTCGATCGCTGCAGGACGTAGCGCTGCAGCGGGGCGCCTCCAGAGTCTGCAGGTGCCAGCCAGGTGAGTGATGCACGGGTGTTGCGAGGAGCAGCTGTGAGCACCGTGGGTGCCACGGGCACCGTGCGGGGTCGGGCCGTGCGGATCGTGGACCAGGCGCCGGCACCCGAGGAGTTCACGGCCGCAACCCGGAACCGATACGCCACGCCATTCACGAGTCCGCCGACGGTGCGGGAGGTGGCGGTGGAGACACCATCATCGACCTCGTCCCACAGCAGTCCGTCGGTGGAGCGTTGGATGACGTAGTCCGTGATGGGTGCCCCACCCGATGTGTAGGGCGTGCTCCACGTGAGTCGAACGGCTTGGTTGCGACTGCGTGCGATGGGCAGGCGAGGAGCACTCGGCAGCGCGGCCGGACGGGAGTTGATGGTGGTCGACCACGGACTCGTTCCGATCGAACTGCGCGCTGCCACGCGGAAGCGGTAGGTGGTGCCGTTGCGCAGACCCGTCACCGCGAACGATGGCACGGTGGACACGGGATCGTTGATGGTGGTCCATGTGGAGCCGCCGTTCGACGAACGCTGCAGCACGTAATCGATCACGGGGTACGAGGGTGGGTCCGTCGGAGCGTCCCACGAGAGCGTGACGGTGTTGGGTGCCGGAACTGCGGCGAGCGCAGTGGGCGCATCGGGGATGACGAAGGCTCCGGCGGCCACCACGGCGGCGTACACGTCGAGAATGCCGGCCCCGCAACCCTGCAGGACGCACGAGTTGTAGGAGGGACTCGGGAACGCACGCGCCGTGCTGGTGAGCAGTGTGCGGATCTGTGCAGGGGTGAGCGTGGGGCCTACCGACCGCATGAGCGAGATCGCCGCCGAGACCACAGGGGTAGCCATACTCGTGCCTTGTAGACACTTGTAACTGTCTGCACTCGGGCTCCGTGTGCCGGTGTCGTACAGGGAGCGGATTCCGGTGGTGCAGGTGCCGTTGCCGCCGGGCGCGGCGAGCGTGACGGTCGACCCGTAGTTGGCGTACGAAGCACGGAAGCCGTCGGTGCGATTGCTCGTGACGTTGATGACGCCCGCGCAGTTGCCGGGTTCGTTGTTGGCCGCGTTCTCGTTGCTGTTCCCGGCAGCGGTCACCACCACTGCACCTGCGGCGATGACGTCGTTGATCGCGCTCTGCATCGCGGAGCTACAGCCACCGGTTCCGCCGCCGAGGCTGAGGTTGATCACCTGTGCTGGGTTCGGGTTCGTCGGCACACCGCTCACCACGAGGCCGGCAGACCAGCGCATGGCGTCGATGATGTCGCTCGTGACGCCACCGCACTTGCCGAGCACGCGCACCGGGAGGATGCGCGCACCCCAATCGATGCCAGCAATGCCGGTGGCGTTGTTGGCAGTGGCGGCGATGATGCCGGTGACGTGCGTTCCGTGCCAGGAACTGTTCTCGGCGAAGCAGTCCTCGAAGGGTCCGTCTATCTGGTTCGCTTCGGTGTAGGTGATCCAGTCACCGGGGTCGTGCGGATCGGTGTCTCGCCCGTCGCCGTCGTTCGCCGTGTCCACATCGGCGATGAAGTCGTAACCGGGCAGGAGCCGAGCCGGGTCGAGGTCCGCATGGTCGGTGTAGCCGGTGTCGAGCACAGCCACCACCACGCTGGACGAACCCGTGGTGATGTCCCAGGCCGGCGCCACGTTCGCGCTGTAGTACGGCGATGCCGGCACCGATGCCTTGAGTGCCCACTGCAGCGATGCGTAATCGGGATCGTTCGGCGCAGCGGACCGCTGCATCCGACGGTCGGGCACCGCAGAAGCCACGCCGGGTTGGTCGGCGAGGGATCCAAGCAGCGTGTCCAGTTCCGTACCCGAGACCGGATCGGTGAGCCGCACGACGAAGGTGCCCTCGTCGAGGCGGCGCACGCCGACGCTGTGCACTCCGGCGCGCTCGGCTGCTGCCGAGACCACCGCCGTTGAGCGCGTCCGGGGATCGTCGAGGTGCACGATGATCTGTTCGGTCCGTTCGGTCCGTTCGGCCCCGCCGGTCGACTCCGGGGTCTCCCGCGAGTCGCCCACCGGTGCGGTGTCCGTGCTCGCCCGGGCGGGCAGGGCTGCGACGAGTGAAGTAGCCAGTGCCGCCGTGGTGACGAGCGCGCCGAGCGCTGCGGTGCGAGCTCGGGGTCGCATTCCACCGCCTCGAGTGGTCGGCCGACCCCTGTGCATGGTGTAACGCTACGTCGCTTGTGGCCTTCCGGGCGGCTGCCCGCACCGAGAAGGGATGTTCGTCCCCGAACTACGGTGCCTCCATGATCGAGCGCGACCTCCAGATCGACACCGGCGAGGGAACCATGGGGACCTTCGTGGTCCACCCCGAAGGGGGCCCGCACCCCGTGGTGCTGTTCTTGATGGACGCTCCGGGCAAGCGTCCACTGCTGCACCAGATGGCACGACGGATTGCCGAGCGTGGCTACTACGTGATGCTCCCGAACCTGTACTACCGCACTACGCCGGCGTTCGAGCTCGACTTCTCGAGCAAGGAGTCATTCGCACGCATGTCAGAACTGATGCGCGGTGTCGGGAACAAGATGGTGGGTCGGGATGCAGGCGCGTTGTTCGCCACCGCCGAGTCGGATACTGCAGCCGACGCAACCAACGCCGGTGTGGTGGGCTACTGCATGAGCGGACCGTTCGCCGTGTGGGTTGCAGCAGAGCATGCGGCGCGCGTGCGCGCGGCCGCCTCGTTCTACGGGGTGCGACTCCACACCGACGCTCCGGACTCACCGCACCTGCGCCTCGGCGAGATCGGCGGTGAGTTGTACATCGCTCCGGCCGAGCACGACGACTATGTCCCGCTCGATCAGATCGATCGCTTCGAGGCGGCGATGCAGGATGCCGGCGTCCGGGGTCGCGTGGAGCGCTACTGGGGGATGCACCACGGTTTCGCGTTCGACGATCGACCCCAACACCACCCGCGTGGCGAGGCCCGTCACTGGGATGCGTTGTTCGATCTGTTGGATCGCAACCTCAAGAATCGGTGAGCGCGTCGAGCACACCGGGGGAGCGGACCGTCTGACGGCGCGATCCGGCGGCGCGGTACCGCTCGGTGCCGTCGGGGTCCTGAGTGCGGGTCACCGTTCCGTCGGCAACCAGTGCACCGAGCACGGCATCGACGTCCAGACGGTCGCCGAGTTCGGCCATGTCGTCACGGCTGGCACTCCCGTGACGGACGAGCCACGTGTACAGGGCCCGTTCGTGCTCGGGGCGGTCGAGCACCCCAACGAGGCCGCGTGACACGGCGAGTCGGTGCAACGAGCGCAGTACCACTGGTGTGCGTGCGCGTGCTGCCGTGGTGCGTCGCGTGGCTGCCCCCGGTGCAACCTCACCGAAGTGAAAGCCGCGGTGCACACTCGCCACACGCTGTCCGTCGCTGAACAGATCGACGGTGCCGTCGGCGACGAGGTACACCCGGTCGGCGGGGTCGCCCTCGTCGTAGATCAGGTCGCCGGCCCCGAAACGCTCCACGACGAGTCGCTGCGAGAGTTCGTCGAGTGCCTCGGGAGAGAGCGCAGCGAAGGTCGATATGCGTGCGAGGTCGTCGGCGGCGTCGGAGCCCTCCACCAGGCGCTGCCAGAGTCGGGCGAAGGTGGTGGAGCGTGCGAGGAGGTCCGCACGTCGTCCGCGCTCCACCACGCGACCCGACGCAAGGCAGACCACATCGTCGGCATCGTCGATCAGGTCCAGCCGGTCCGTGGTTGCCACCACGAGGCGTGCAGTCAGTCCGGTCCTGAGGGCGCGCCAGATCTGGTCGGCAAGTTCTCGGTCGATGGCATCGGTGGGATCGTTCACCACCACGAGCGGTGCGTCGCTCAGCAGCACACGCGCCGCGTTGATACCGATGACGACGTCATGGGGGAGACGCTGTCGGCTCCGGCCCACGATGGTGTCGAGTCCGTCGGGCTGTGCACCGAGCCACTCGGTGAGGCCCACTTGCTCGACTGCAGCGCGCACGCGCTCTGGGTCCTGCGCAACGAGGGGCCACGCGATGTTCTGTGCAACGGAACCCTCGAACACCGACGGATGCTTGGGAAGAACCGTGATGACGCGCGCGAGGTCCTCGTAGGAGCATCGCGAGAGGTCCACGTCGCCGAGCAGCACCTGTCCGCGCTCGGCCGTCTCGAGACCTGCGACGAGGTCCAGTACCGCGTCGACACCGCTGCCGGGCCCACCCACGAGCACTGTCCACGTTCCGGGGCGCGCAGTGAGATCGATGTCTGCGCAACGGGCGGAATCGTCGGGGGACTCGAACCAAGCGCCGCTCACCTGCAACATTGCGGTGTCCGATGTCTGTGCGAATGCGCCCACAGCGTCAGCTGCCGATCCTCGTCGCCGTTCCGCACCGAGCACCCTGCGGAGCCGACGCATGTACGGAGATGCCTCCTGCAGTTCGACGACCATGGAGGGAATGCCGTCGAGGGCGTTGGAAACCTCACGGACGTAGAGCACCACTGCAGCGGCCTCACCGAGACTCAGGTCGTTCCGCAGAAAGCCCACGATCGCGATGGCGATCATCACGCTGATCTGTCCAAGACCGAATGCGGAGATGCGGAAGCCCTCGCCGAATGCCTCGAGCCGTCGGGTGTACCGAGCCACCGCATCGGCCCGCCCGGCGAACCGGGCGCGCGCCACGGACTCAGCGCGGGCGGCTCGGGTGCCTTCGGAGGTGGCGATGGCGTCGTCAGCAACCTCGCTCATGGCGGTGTTGAGATCGAGGCGTTCGTGGGCGAGCCGTGACCAGCGACCCGAGATGAGTCGGCGGATGATCTCGAAAAGCACAAGGACGCCCATCATCATGAGGCCGATCGGCACATCGATGTAGACGAGCACAGCGGTGGACAGCACGAGTGCGGCGATATCGGGGATACCCTCGATCTGGGCCTTGAGCAGTGCTTCTTGCACCTTGTCCACATAACTCGTGCATCGACTCACCATGCTGGGTCGTGCAAGGGCTCCTGCATCCACGAGAGCGGAGTCGTGCACCTGCCGGAACACGGCGTCCTGGAGTCGACGCCCGGCTCGCAGCGTGTTCTGTGTGGCGAGCAGCAGTACCACGGCGCGAAGCACGAACACGCCGAGCACCACGAGAGCGAAGCGGATCAGTTCCGAACGGAATCGTTCGTTGCGCCATGACTCGCGCTGAGCTTTCGCGGCCTCATCCACCAGCATGACGTTGACGGCGTACGTGAAGGCTCGGCTCTTGTCCAGCGAGGGCGCCTCGCCCATCGATGCCACGAGCACCTCGAGGTCCTCGCGCTCGATGCGTGTCTGGTTCAAGATGCCACTCGCCAGTACCTCCCATCCGGCTTCGGGGTCGTCGATCGAAGCGAGTCGCTCCCCGTCGTAGGTGAGTCCTTTGGGAAAGAGTGCATCGAGCAATTCATCGGAGTTGCTGGCGCGCACCTCGATCTCGGTGGCGCGGATTGCCTCGAAAGCAGCACGTCGTTCGGCGGTCGTGTCGAACATCGGCAGCAGCAGGCGTTCGGTGGCGCGCCGCAGTTCCTCGGGGTTCTCGACGAATCGTTCCACCTCGCGCTCGGCGTTGGCAGCGCTCAATGCGGTGCTGAGCAGGTTGCCGACCTGCAGCGGTATGGCCGCCACCAGCGCGAAAGCCGTGAGTGAGAGCACCACCTGTACGGCGAAACGTCGCCGACCACCAGCGGTGAATCCCCAGAACGCGCGGATCATCTCCGAGACGCGGGCCTCACCGGGGAACGTCGGGTGGAGACGTGCAAGACGCGGTGACGTCACCTCGTCGGTCTCTCGTTGTCCGAGCCAGTGACGCACCACGATCCGAGACGTTAGGCCCACCCGGGGCGAGATCTCGTCTCCGCTAGGGTGCCCGCATGTGTGATGACGCCGCCTGCTGCGGTGCAGCCCCGAGCGGGTGGGACGTGCAAGATGTCGGGGGGATGAACATCAGCCGACGGGCGGTGCTCGGATCGCTGTCGGGTGCGGTGATCGGGGCGTCGGCCTCGTCGCTCATCGGCGCCGATGCGGCCGATGCTGCCTCGTTGGTCCCCGCGATCGAGGTACGCCCCGGTCTGCGGGTGTACCCGCGCGATGCATGGGGAAAGGACCTTCCTCCGCGCCGGGCACTCGCCGATGAGGAGGTGAAGTACCTGTTGGTGCATCACACGGCGACGTCCAGTCGCCCGCGCAGTGTTCGCGGAACGATCCGCAGCATCTACGGGTTCCACACCCGGTCGAAGCACTGGAGCGATGTCTGTTACAACTTCTTCGTCGGCCCCGACGGAAGTGTGTGGGAGGCCCGCGCCGGCTCGATGGACCGAGCGGTGCGCGCTGCAGCCACGGGCGGCAGCCAGGGTTTCGGTCAGTTGGTGTGCGTCATCGGCAACTACAACCTCAACCGTCCATCGGCTGCAGCGTTCGGGTCGCTCGTGAAGGTGCTCGCCTGGCTCGCAGACCGCCATGGCGTCGACACCCGTCCCGGTGCTACCGCGACCTTTGTGTCACGCGGGTCCAATCGGTGGCCCGGCGGGATGGAGGTCACCACCCCGACGATCACGGGGCATCGAGCGATGAGCAGAACCACGTGCCCCGGTCGCTACCTCGTTGCTCGTCTGCCGGATCTGCGGGTGGCCGTGCAGGCCCAGCGCGATGTCTGGGCCGCTCCGGGCCCGGTCTGACAGCGCAGAGCGCTCACGCACTGACGCGTGCGCCGAAGAACCCACGGACGGCCGCTGCCATCTCGGCTCGGATCGACGCACCCGAGGGCAGCATGTCCACCGCGGTGAGCGAGGTGTGGGTGTGCCCGCGTGCTGGGAGGTACTTCACCGCTACGCCCGCCTTGGCGAGCGCATCGGCGTAGGCCTTGCCCTGATCGCGCAGCGGGTCGAACTCGCTGGCGACGATGAAGGCCGGGGGCAGGTTCGCGAGGCTCGCTGCTCGCAGCGGTGAGGCCTTGGGGTCGAGGCGAGCGGTTGCGTCGGCGTAGTGATCCCAGAACCAGTCCATCAACGCCTTGGTGAGGATGTAGCCCTCGGCGTTCTCGAGGTACGAACCGTCTCGCGCGCCGCCGTCGGTCACCGGTGTCACGAGCATCTGTCCCGAGATCGTCGGTCCGCCGGCGTCACGGGCAAGTTGCGCCACTACTGCTGCGAGGTTCGCGCCTGCGCTCCAGCCGGCCACAGCCAGTCGTCCGGGAATGCCGCCGAGTTCGGCTGCATGGTCCGCCACCCACTGCAGTGCAGCGAACGCATCGTCCACCGCGGCAGGGAAGCGGGCCTCGGGTGCGTGGCGGTAGTCGAGCGAGATGATGATCGCATCGGAGCGGTCACAGAGGTCACGGCAGAACGGATCGTCGGATGTGGCATTGCCGAGCACCCAACCGCCGCCGTGGAAGTAGGCCACGATCGGGTGCGGGCCGGCACTCTTGGGTCGGTAGAGGCGGTAGTCGATGACGTTGCCAGCGGGTCCGGGCAGGGTGCCGTCGACGATCTCGCCCACCGCGGGCCCCGGGGCGCGAGCAGCAGACATCGCATCGGAGAACGCGCGAGCGTCGACTGCAGACATGGTCTCCATGGCCGGCAGATCCATCGTGGCCATGGCATCGAGCATCATGTTGATGTCGGGCTGCAGACGCCGCACGACGCCGTCGTTCACGGCGGCACCACGGGGACCGCGGCGCTCGAAGCCGAGGTAGCCCTCTTTGGCAACACGGTCGCACGCAAGTCGGTAGAAACCGACACCGCCGCCGTAGGGCAGGAACACCCGCGGCTTGCCCGGCACGTTCGCTCCCATGTACCACGAGTTCGTGCCGGTCATGAGCGTGATGTTGGCGCAGTCGTTCACGTGCTGCACCCAACCGTCCACCGCAGTCTGAGTCGGTTCGATGGTGGTGAAGCCGCCATCGCGCAGCGACACGAGGCAATCGGTGATCCAGTCGACGTGCTGCTCGATGGACACGATCATGTTCGAGAGCACCGACGGACTGCCCGGTCCGGTGATCATGAACAGGTTGGGGAAGTCCTTGGCCATGAGACCCAGGTAGGTCACCGGGCCGTACTGCCATGCGTCTTTCAGTGTGATGCCGTTGCGTCCGGCGATGTCCACGCTCACGACTGCACCGGTCATGGCGTCGAAGCCAGTGGCGTACACGATCACGTCGAACTCGAACGACTCGTCCACCGTGTCGAGGCCGCGCTCGGTGACGGTCTTGAGCGGGTGCTTGCGCAGGTTCACGAGACGCACGTTCGGCAGGTTGTACGTGGCGTAGTAATCGGTGTCCACGCAGAGTCGCTTGGTGCCGATCGGATAATCCTTCGGGCAGAGGTCCTCGGCGGTCTCGGGGTTCTTCACCGTGGCGCGGATCTTGTTGCGAACAAACTCGGCGATGAGTTCGTTCGCCTTCGCGTTCGTGAGGTGGTCCGAGAAGCAGTTGAGGAACTCCACGATGCCGCCGCGCTTCCACGCCATCTCGTAGGTGGCCTCGCGCTCTTCGTCGCTCACGCTCAGCGCGCTCACCGGGTTCGGGTCGAACGCCACGCCCGCGCTCGAGAGACGCTCCTGCTTGCGGAACGTGTCGCGGTCCGCCAGGAAGCGCTCGCGCATCTCGGGTGCCACCGGGCCGTTCCACGCCGGGATCGAGTAGTTCGGTGTGCGTTGGAACACTGTGAGGCTCTTTGCCTGCTTGGCGATCACGGGAATCGACTGGATCGACGACGAGCCGGTGCCGATGATGCCCACGCGCTTGCCGGTGAAGTCCACGCCCTCGTGGGGCCAGCGGCTCGTGAGGTAGGTGTCGCCGGTGAAGCGCTCGATGCCGTCGATGTCGATCTCCTTGGGCACCGACAGGCACCCGGTGGCCATCACGTAGTGGCGGGCGGTGATCGACTCGCCGTGGGAGGTGCGGATGGTCCACTGCTGCGCCTGGTCGTCCCACGAAGCGGCCTCGACCCGGGTGGAGAACTCCATGTCCCGGTAGAGGTCGTAGCGGTTCGCCACGTACTGCGCGTACTTCAGCAGCTCGGGTTGGGGCGAGTACTTCTCGGACCACTTCCAGTCCTTCTCGAGTTCGGGGTCGAACGAGAACGAGTACTCCACGCTCGGGATGTCCACGCGCGCGCCGGGGTAGCGATTCCAATACCACGTGCCGCCCACGTCGGTGCCCGCCTCGAGCACGCGCACCGAGAATCCGAGGGGGCGGAGTCGGTGCAGCAGGTACATGCCGGAGAAACCGGCCCCGACGATGACGACATCCACGTTCGACGGCTTGTCCGAGGACATGAAGAACCCCCTGGTGATTGCTTGCGCCTGCGCACCCCCGTGCGGGCGACCGGCCTCATTCTCGCACACCCCCTGTCGTGGCTGACCAGTCACGGGGACCGGTCAGCGGGTGCGGGAGATCGGGGTCTTACTGGAGGCACTCCACCGCAACCGCCTCGAAGGGGTTCTCCTCGGCCGCGATCTTCCAGCCCATACAGGGCGGGATCGGGTTCTGGTAGCCCTGCGGGCTGTCGAAGCCGAAGGTCTTCCAGCGGGCGTAGAACTCCTTGAGGACGTCCTTGTTGAAGATCGCCGGCGCCTGGAATGCCCCGGTAGCGGTGTTGATGAGCTCGAAGTGGATGTGGGCGCCGCCCGGGCCGGGCGGGAGGAACATGTATCCGATGATCTGCCCCTTGGCGACCCGGTCGCCTTCGCGAACCGTGATGAAGTCGGCGTAGAAGCCCGGCGAGGGTTCGGGCACCATCGGTTCGATGCTGTACTCGAATTCGTAGGCGGCGCTGCCGCTGCGTGCGATGGCGAGGTTGATGCCGTAGCGGTCGTTGCTCCCCACGCGGAATGAGTCGGTCACGCGCGTGACGATGCCGTCGGCCACCGCGTAGATCGCCGGGTACGACTCCGCGCCAGTGCCACCCGCGGGCCACTCATTGGTGGAGTTGTCGAAGTGAACGTGCGCGCCGGTGTGCGGGGTCTGAGCCGAGGTTCCCTTGTAAGGATGACCGCCGGACATGACGTTCGGGTCCACGAGGAACTGATCGGTGGGGTTGGTGCGCAGCGAGTCGATCTCGGGCAGCGACGCGATGTCGGTGCTCGTGTTGTCGCCACCGTTGGT
>JAFMJD010000172.1 GCA_017853685.1 Actinomycetota bacterium
CTCGTTGTTGAGCGGGCTCAGGTAGTCCATGCGGGTGACGTTGGTGCCGCCCTGCAGATAGCTGAGTTCCTCCCCGGTCTTTTCCATACCCGTGTGCAGGTAGCCGATGATCGGCTTGCAGCGCAGCACGGTTTCGCCCTGGAGTTCCAGCATGAGCCGCAACACTCCGTGCGTGCTCGGGTGCTGGGGCCCCATGTTGATGATCATGGTCTGATCGACGTCCGGGTCGATCTCCTGCAGTGCGAGCGCTGCCGCCTCGGCCTCGCTCATCCGCAGCACCGAGCCGACCTCGCGCAGCAACTGCTTGGCCGTCTGCTCACTGCGGGGCAGGAGTTCCTGTCCGCCCTCGTTGGTCTGTTGGACGAGCGTCATCGTGCGCCGGTCTCCTTGAACTGCACGGGAATGCGGCCCATCGCGTAGTCCTTCCGCAGCGGGTAGCCGTCCCAGTCCTCGGGCATCAGGATGCGGGTGAGATCGGGATGGCCGCTGAAACCGAGGCCGAACATGTCGTACACCTCGCGCTCCATCGCTTCGGTGCCCGGGTACAGGTCGAACAGCGACGGTGCCACGTCTCCGTCATCGAGCTGCACCCGCACTCGAATGCGGCCACGATGCTCGAGCGACACCAAGTTCACCACCAACTCGAACCGCTTGGGTTCTACGCCCTCGGGCAGGGCCCGGCCCCGGTAGGTGAGGTAGTCCACCGCAGTCACGTCTGCGCACATGGAGTACCCCTCATCGGCCAACTTCTTCACGAGGGGCAGGTACTGCTCCACCGAGGGGAAAACAGTCTGCTGACCACGCGAATCTCCCGTGGGACAACCATGGAGCAATTCCATGGCTCAGCGCGTCCCGAGAATGACGGGAACCGGCTGCGCTGGTACGGGGGCAGCCTCGACGTGAACGTTCGCGCCAGCACCCGAGGTTGCGCGGCGCTTGAGCAACTCACCGGTCTCGATCAGACCGTGCAGTGTCTCGATGGCGTGAATGAGCGTTTCGGGAGTTGGGGGGCAGCCCGGCGCGTACACGTCCACTGGAACCACCTGATCCACGCCCTGCACGATTGCGTAGTTGTTGAACATGCCGCCGCTGCTGGCGCACACGCCCATCGAGATGACCCACTTGGGTTCCATCATCTGGTCGTACACCTGACGCAACACCGGGGCCATCTTCTGGCTGACGCGGCCGGCCACGATCATGATGTCTGCCTGGCGGGGCGAAGCGCGGAAGACTTCCATGCCGAAGCGAGAGATGTCGTAGTGCGCCGCACCGGTTGCCATCATCTCGATGGCACAGCACGCCAGACCGAATGACGCCGGCCAGCTACTGCGGCTGCGGCTCCAGCGCACGAGATCTTCGAGCTTTCCCGTGATGAAGTTGTGCTGCAGCCCGGCAATGCCTTCGTCCAGGATGTCCTGAATCTGCCCCATGTCAGGCGGCCTCCCCCGTGCCGCGGCCCTCGAGCCCCACTCGGCGAATGGTTGACGTTGTGGTGCGCTCGAGCGATACACCCTGCGGCACCGGGCGCTCTCGACGCAGCGGTCCCCAGTCCAAAGCTCCGCGGGCCACTACATAGACGAAGGCCGCGAAGAAGATCACCGAGAACGAGAACATCGTCCAGAATGCCGAGACGCCGAGGTACTTGTAATCGACGGCGTACGGGTACAGGAAGATGATCTCGATGTCGAACATGATGAACAGCATCGCCACCACGTAGAAGCTCACCGGGAACCGGTCCGGTGGTTCACGTGACGGCAGGATGCCGCACTCGTACGGCGCCTCTTTGGCTGCACTCGGGCGGCGAGGTGCGAGCAGACGCGAACCCACGAAGCTGAGCGCCCCGAACAGCATGGCCAGCACCATCAGCGTGATGACCGGAAGGTACTGGCTCATCGATCAGGCCTTTGCCAAGCGGTTGGAGGTCACGATCCGATCGCGCTTGTGCAACATCCAGCACAGCGCCCCGAAGATGATGGTGGAGCCAATCGCGATGAACGCAGAGTTCTTCCGCTTGTCCCCGAGATCGCGGAGCATCTTCACGTAGACGTGCGGTTTGGACTCGTCGACCGTGGGGACACGCGGCGCGCGACCAGGTTCGGCGTACACCGGATTGACGATGCCCAACTCCACGATCGCGTACTTGGGCTTGTGCCAGAACGCGAGGAAGTCGAGTGACTTGTTGTTGAACAGCAATGGGTAGCGGTCGCCGCCCTTGTCGTACACGGCGATCGCCTTGTACTCCGACGCCTTCAGGATCTCGGCTTCCTTCTGCACGATCTCATCAGCACCCGAGATGGCGAGTGCTCGTTTCGGATCGTCCTCGGGCAGTTTCGACCAGCCGTCCTCCTCGAGGAACCCGAGGTTCTGCGTCGCACGCTTGGCGGGGTCAGCATCGAGTCCATCGGAGGGCCCGATTCCGAGTTGCGAGAGGTTGCCATCGACCACAATGACCTCAGAGGGTTTCCAGACCGGGTCCTTGCCCTTGAGACCGATTCCGTAGGCCCACCAGATGAAGCCCATCGTGGCCATCCATCCGAACAGTCCGGCGAGCGACACCAGCAGACCGAGTCGGACACCGAGGTTGGTGCCGAGCAACAGGTACACACTGCCGCACAGCGTGACCACCGCGATGATCACGATGACGATGCCGAAGAACTCGGGCTTCCACCCGATTGCAAGCAAAGTGGAGAGCATCGGTCACAGACCCCGCACGTAATCGACGATGGCTTCGAGTTGTTCGTCCGTGAGCACGTGGCCGAAGCCGGGCATACGCCCACTGCCCTGACCGTTCTCGCAGTACTTCGCTCCGTACCGCGAACCAGCGGTGAGGAATGCCGTGAGTTGTTCCTTGGTCACGCACTGACGTACCACCGAACCACCCGTGAGGTTCGGCCCGAGAGCGCCACCCCCGGTCTGCTTCGGATCGCCGTACGACCAGCCACGCGTGTGGCAGCGGGCGCACGAGAAACTGCCGGCTTTGTAGGTGCTGTTGAACAGTGCCTCGCCGAGACTCTTGTAGGTGCCAGCGGCAACGTCGGCTTCAGCAGCCTTCTGCAACTCCTCGGAGATGTCTGCCGGCACCTCACCGCCGTCGCACACTGCAGGGTCGGCAGGGTTCGCCTCGCGGTTGCCGAATTGGGCGCCACGGCCGAGATCCCAGATCTTTTCGCTCTTGCAACCGATGGGTTCCACCTGGATCGACTTGATGTACTCGACCAGCGAGTCGATCTGCTGATCGTTCATCGGTCCACCACCGTCGACGCCCCACGCCGACATCGGCGAGAACGGTCGGCCGTACACAAGGATGAATCGCACTTCGTCTGCCGAGTAGCGATACAGCACCGTGTCGAGCGCCGGAGCGTTCCAGTTGACCGCCTTGACCTCGTTGGTGTTCGGATCGGTCACGGTGTACGGAGCCTGTCCGCCGGTGGCCTTCATGCCGCCGTGGCAGCCGGCGCAGTTGAACCCACCGTTGGCCGTCACGTCGAACAGACGTGAACCACGGATCTCGAACTTCTTTTCCCAACCCTCGATGGCGCCACGCTGACGGCTGGGCTCGAGGATCCAGTAGAGCGGCAGACCGATGGTGAGCACGGCGAGCAAGAGCACACCGAGCACTTGCGTGCGCTCGAGCTTGGGACCCTCGAGTGTCTCGTCGTCGTAGTACTGCTTGCGGTTCGCCGCGAGTTCGATCTCGGAACCGAGTTCTTTGCGGCTCGAGCGGAAGTTGAAGAAGCCGTAGACGAGCCAGCCACCGATGAAGATGATGGCGAAGACAACAGCGACCGTGGTGGTGATGTTCGCAGCAATCACTAGTGGCCACCTCCACCCGAGGAGATGCAGTGCGGTCCCTCGGCCTCTTGGCCGGTGGTGTTCACACCGATCGCCGGGCCGTTCAACTGCAAGCCGGTGTTCACGACCACGTTGTCACCACTGATCTCGACACCGAAGCGATCCATGCCGCGCGGTGCCGGACCGCCCTTCTTCTCGCCGACGCGGTTGTACTGCGATCCGTGACACGGGCACTCGAACCACTGGGAACTCTCGCACTGCGGCACGCGGCATCCGAGGTGCGGGCACTTCTGCCACAGCACGGCGAGGCCGCGCTCCATGCCGTTCAGCACGGCCTGCGGATACACCAGTCGAGCCTTGGGCAAAGAACCCGCCGGATACTCGGTGACCCATGCGCGTGCGTTCGGGAAGTAGCCGAAACCCTTGCCCTGCTTGATGGTGGCCAGCACATCGTCCACCTTGCCGATCGGAACCTTGCCGCCGAAGCCGCCGGTGCCGCTCGGCCACAAGAACGCAAGCACTGCAGCACCGAAGCCGCCGAGGCTCGCAGTCATCAGCGTGATGGCCGAAACGTTCAGGAAGTGCCGGCGCGAGACGCCGATCTGCTCGGCATCGGGCGGTGTCCACTCCACCGGTGCGTTGTCCGACGCAACGGCAATCTCGGTGGATCGAGCAGCACGCTCGACCTCGCGGCCCGACACTGCAGCGGCGCCCACCACGGCGGTAGCGCGGTCGCGTGACTTGGTCTCTCGACTCAGTGCACCGGCGCCACGCACATCGGAACGACGCGCCGTGACAACCACAACGAGAGCACCGAATACCACGGCAGCGGCAACGCCGATACCGACGATGGCTCCGGAGCTGATGGCGTAGATCATCGCTGTCACCTCAGAAGTCGAAGAAGAGTCCGTCACGCCACGGGAGCGTGAAGTTGAAACCGGGGCCACGGAAGAACGAGCCGATGATCACGAGCACCGCCCAGAACATGAGGT
>JAFMJD010000173.1 GCA_017853685.1 Actinomycetota bacterium
TTCGGGACCCATACCTGCAGGCACTCGGATGGCATTGATCTTGACGACGCTCATACCCCCATGTTGCCGGGGCCGACGCCCGAATGCCACGTCACGGCTACCGACCGGTGGCGCCTCGGGTCCTATCATCGGCCCGTGGACGTACGAGTGACTTCATTCGCCGAGGCCCAGGAGTGCTACCGGCACAAGGATCTCCGGCAGGCGTTGTACGACGCGGGCGAGGTGATCATGTCCGACGTCATCGTGAACCTCCACGCCGACGAACACCGGGCCCGGCGCCGGCTCGAGAACCGCTTGTTCCGACGGGACACGTTCCACTACTACGAGTCCGAACTGTTCCCCGACATCATCCGAGACACCATCGCCCCGTACCTCGACACGGGCCGCGCCGAGTTGGTGTCGTTCGGTCACCAGTTGATGATGAACCTCGCTGCGCTCACCGCCGGGGTGGACCGCCCGCAGGGAACGCCCGAGGAGACCTTCCGCCTGTACGACTACCTGAAGACCTTCATCGAGGGAGCCACGCTCGCCCACTACACGGGCGACAAGGCAGCAAAGGCGGCCGAGGTCCTCGAGAAACTCGAGGCATTCGATGCGGAGTTCCTCATGCCCGCGATCGCACGGCGCACTGCGCTCATCGATGCAGTGCAGCAGGGCGCGGCGAGCGAGGACGACCTCCCCCGTGACGTACTCACGGTGCTGTTGCGCAATCAGGACAAGATCCCGATGTCGCACGAGAGTCTCCGGCGCGAGATCGCGTTCTATCTGCTGGCCGGTGCCCACACGAGCGCAACGGCGTTCAACCGCGTGATGCACAACATCTTCCAGTGGATCGCCGCACACCCCGAGGACGAGCGTCGTGTCACCGAGGACCGACTGTTCGTGCAACGGTGCACGCACGAGACCATCCGTCTACAACCGTCGAGCCCGACGGGCATGCGCTGGGCGCTCGACGACATCACACTGTCCAACGGCCGCCACTTCGACAAGGGCGACCGAGTCATCCTCGACCTCACCGTCATCAATCGTGACCCGAATCTGTTCGGTGCAGACGCCGAGGACTTCAACCCGCATCGCTCGCTGCCACCCGAGGTGGCGCCATGGGGGCTCAGCTTCGGACAGGGCATGCATGCGTGCATCGGACAGGATCTGGCCGCAGGGCTGCGGTTCATGGACGGCGACGCGCTCGATGCGCACCTGTTCGGCCTCGTTCCGGTGGGCGTGCAGACGATGTTCGATCACGGGTGCCGACCCGACCCGAACGATGCACCCGAGATGGATGCATCCACCACGCGCCCCTACTTCGGTCGCTATCCGGTGGTCTTCGTGCGCTGAGGCGAAGTCGCCACCACGCCGGCCACTTCATCGGCCTCGATGGGCGCGTAATACAGATAGCCCTGAGCGTGGTCGCAGCCCGTAGCCATGAGCACGTTCTCCTGGAGCGAGTTCTCCACTCCCTCGGCGATCACGGCAACCCGCATCTTGCGTGCTTGGTCCACCATCTCCACCACTGCGTCGTGCTCGGGACCGTCGTGCGAGAGGTTCATCAGACAGGTTCGATCGATCTTCAGTGCGTCGATGGGAAGACCCTGCAACACGGCCGGTTCGACACCGGCGATGCCGTAGTCGTCGATGTTGATGCCGATTCCGAGCCCGGCGAGATTGCGCATCACCCCTGCGACTTCCTCGCGGTTGCGGGCAACAGCCACCTCGTTGATCTCGACCCTCAACGATCCGGGAAGCAGCCGATAGGTGTTCACCAGGCGTGCCATGAAAGGAACAAAGTCCACCTGGGCCAACTCACGCGCCGACACATTCACCGACACCACCAACTGGGCACCATTCACCAACGACTGACGCCAGGCGGTCAGTTGGCGGCAACTCTGCTCGAGCACCCAGCGGCCGATCGGCACGATGTCTCCGGTGGCCTCGGCGATGTTCATGAACGCCGATGGGCTGATGGGACCACGCGTGGGATGCTGCCAGCGGACGAGCGCCTCGAGCCCCACGATGCTGCGATCACGCAGATCGATGATGGGCTGGTACTGGAGCCGGAACTGCTCCCGCTCGACGGCGATGCTCAACTCGCTCTCGAGCACGAGGGAGTCGAGCGCAGCCTCGTACATCGATGCCTCGAAGATGCGGTACAGGCCGCGCCCGTCCGACTTTGCTTGGTACATGGCCGTGTCGGCGTCACGCAGGATCTCGCTGGGCGCGTTGTAGCCCGGATTCCCGTAGGCAATTCCGATGCTGGCGCCCACTCGCACCTCGGAGCCCTCGAGCACGATCGGCTCACTGAGTGACTGCAGCACACGATCGGCCACATTGATGACGCCGTCTTCGCCCGCAAGGTTCTCCAGCAGGATGGTGAACTCGTCGCCACCCAGTCGGGCCACCATGTCGCCCGGACGCACCACCGCAGTGAGCCGTCGGCCCACCTCGACGAGCAATTGGTCACCCACGGCGTGACCGAGGCTGTCGTTGACCACCTTGAAACGGTCGAGGTCGATGAACAGCACGGCGAAGCGGGTTCCGTACGAGGTGCGGGAACGCCGCAGTACGGCGTCGAGGTGATCCATGAAGTACGCCCGGTTCGGCAGACCCGACAACGTGTCGTGGAGTGCCACATGCATCAACTGCAGTTCGGCTTTCTTGCGTGCCGTCACGTCGGCATGCGAGCCCACCATGCGCGCAGGCTGCCCGCTGTCGTCCGTCACTGCGGTGGCGCGCACCAACATCCAGCGGTACTCGCCGTCTTTGTGCATCACGCGGTGCTCGAGTTCCAGCGGATGGGACGGATCCTGCAGGTGTGTGCCGATCTTGATCTGCAACGCCACTCGGTCGTCGGGATGCACACGGTCCATCCACTCGTTGATGCTGCCGCGCAGGTCTTCGTCGTTGAAGCCGAGCAGTGTTCGCCAGCGGGGAGACGAATAGAACTGTCCGCTGCGCAGATCCCAGTCCCAGAGCCCGTCGTTCGCGCTGTGTGCAGCAAGTGCATAGCGTTCTTCGCTCAGGCGCAGGTCAGCCTCGGCACGGCGACGCTCCTCCACCTCTGCACGCAATGCCTCGTTGGCGCGCGCGAGTTCCTGTGTGCGCGCAGCCACTCGTTCCTCCAGCACGCTGCGCGCCTCGGTGAGCTCCACATAGGTCTGCTCGAGTTCACGCAGATGCGCTTCGCTCTCTGCCGTGCGACGCTCGAACTCCTTGCGGAGCCGGCTGCCATAGATGGTTGCTCCGAGCACCATGACGAGCACGAATCCCTCGATGAGGTACTCGAGACGGCGCAGACCGTTGATCTCGCTCTCCTGGCTGTCGAACACGCGGGCCTGCACATCTCGAACATCGCGTCGCAGCACCGAGAGCGCATCGTTCACCAACCGCTGTTGGCGATTCACGTCGGCGAGCGCCGCACTGATCTCGTTGCGGTCTTCGGCCACCACGGCGGTGGTGAGGCGGATTGCCGATTCGCGCAGCGCAACCACGGCGGACTCGGCCGCAAGGATGTCTTGCTGCATCTTGGGCTCTGCGGGATCGTCCACCGTCGCGAGATCCCGACGCAGCGCGTCGGCACGGGTGGCGAAGTTCGCAGCCGCAATATCGAGTTGTTTGGTGACCACGGCGCGGTCCACGGTGACGAAGACCTCGGTGGCGGTCACGCTCGCCCGGGCAGCGGTCTCCTCCAGCATCGTCACCTGGTTCACCCGGCCGTCCCAGACCTGATTCTCGGCGACCGAGCGGTTGTATCCCTGCACGATGTTGTGCACGTACAACAGGCCGACGCCCACCACCAGCACGTCGAACAGGGCGAGCAGGCTGTAGACGACATGCCACCGCGGGGCCCGACGCAATCGGGCGCGCCTGACCGCATCGGTGCGGTCCTCGAGGCTGGGCTGGTCAGTGCTCATCATGCTGGGGAATCCAGTGCCCAGTTTCCCCGATCAGGAAGCCGCGGACAATGGTCAAATGAACACTTTAGGTGGCTTTTCCGAAGAAGGTATGACCTTCCCGGGCCAGGCGGACCGGCCGGGGCGCCGATCGGCCGGATCAGTGCATGCCGACCCGGCCGATAACGCTTCTGGCGGAAGGAGTGGGATTTGAACCCACGGAGGCAAGAACCTCGCACGCTTTCGAGGCGTGTCCCTTCGGCCACTCGGGCATCCTTCCGTCGGACATCCTAGCGACGTGGTCGGGCGGCCCCGAGGGTGAGGCCGAAGCAGTCGGCGAGGTCAGCGACGCTCGGCGAAGAACGCGCTGAGCAGATCGGCGCTCGCATCGGCGAGCACACCATGGCGAACCGGCGGGTTGTGGTTCAGACGGGGATCGGCGCACACGTTGTAGAGGCTCGCCGTAGCACCGGCTTTCAGGTCGGCCGCGCCGTACACCAGTCGCCCCACCCGGGCATTCAGCAACGCCCCGGCACACATCAGACACGGCTCGAGGGTGACCACGAGTGTGCAGTCGTCGAGTCGCCAGCGACCGAGGGCGGCTGCGGCATCGCGCAGCGCAAGCACCTCTGCATGTGCGGTGGGGTCGTGGTTGGCCTCACGCTCGTTTCCACGACTCGCGATGATGCGCCCCTCATGCACCACCACGGCGCCCACGGGGACCTCGCCCCGGGCACCGGCGGCGCGCGCCAACTCGAGCGCGGCAGCCATAGCGGCTTCGTCGGTCAACTCGCTGTTCATCCGCGGAGGGGGTGGGATTCGAACCCACGGAGGATTGCTCCTCACACGCTTTCCAAGCGTGCCGATTCGGCCGCTCTCGCACCCCTCC
>JAFMJD010000042.1 GCA_017853685.1 Actinomycetota bacterium
TTCGAGCCCGTGGGAAGCGACACCACCTTGCCCTTGGGGGTGAACACGAACACCTCGTCGGGTTCGAGGTCAACCTTCAGCTGCTCCATGAACTGGGCCGGATCCGAACTCTCGTCCTGCCAGTCGATGATGCGGTTCAGCCAGTCCATCTCCTCGGTGGCCGTTCCCTGCTTGTACGCCCAGTGTGCGGCTACACCCCATTCGGCACGCTGGTGCATTTCCTTGGTTCGGATCTGCACCTCGATGGTCTTGCCCTCGTGGTCCACCACCGTGGTGTGCAGCGACTGGTACAGGTTGAACTTCGGCATGGCGATGTAGTCCTTGAAACGACCCACCACCGGTCGCCACATGCCGTGGATACAACCGAGCGCCGCATAACAGTCCTTCACCGACTCCACCACGATGCGGATCGCCACAAGGTCGAAAATCTCCTCGAACTCGCGACCCTTGTGCACCATCTTTTCGTAGATGCTCCAGAGTTGCTTCGGACGACCCTTGACGTCGGCGGCGATCTTCAACTCACCGAGTCGCGAGTTGATCTCCGCAACTGCCTTTGCGAGATAGATCTCGCGACCCGGCGTCCGGGTGGTGACGAGGTAGTCGAGCTCGGCGTACCGCTTCGGATAGATGGCTGCGAACGAGAGTTCCTCGAGTTGGGTCTTCAACTCCTCCATCCCGAGGCGGTTCGCCAGCGGCGCGTAGATGTCCAAGGTCTCCTGGGCGATCCGCCGCTGCTTGTCGGCCGGCATGCCCGCAATGGTCCGCATGTTGTGGAGCCGGTCGGCGAGTTTGATGATGAGCACTCGCAGATCGCGGGCGATCGCAACCAACATCTTGCGCATGGTGGCGGCCTGCTGGGCCTCTTTGGAGTCGAAGTGGATGCGCTCGAGCTTGGTGAGACCGTCGACGATGTCGGCAACCTCGGAGCCGAACTCGCCCTCCACGTCGGCGATCGTGAGATCGGTGTCCTCCACCGAGTCGTGTAACAGCGCTGCAGCGAGCGACACATCGTCGAGACCGATCTCGGCAACGATGCGTGCCACCTGGATCGGATGGTTGATGTAACTCTCACCCGTCACGCGGCGCTGGTTCACATGCGCCTGCGCCGCCACTTCGTAGGCCCGTTGGATGAGCCCGACATTGGCTTTCGGATGACGTTGCTTGAACGGGACGAGGATCGGGGCGAGCTCGTCGACTGAGTTCGTGGCCTGCCTTCGCCACGGCAGCACTCGGTCGACGGTGGCCATGGGGAGTCCTCAGCCCGCCAACAGACTCTCGAGCCGGTGTCCGGCGAGCAGTTCACGACCACCGAGCGACGACAGCTCCAACACCACTCCCACACCCACCACGCGGGCACCGAGAGCCTCGGCAAGTCTGCAGGTAGCGCGCGCCGTGCCGCCGGTGGCCACGACGTCGTCGATCACCAGTACCCGCTCGTCGGGATGCAAGGCATCGCGATGGATCTCGAGTTTGTCCGTGCCGTACTCAAGTGAGTACTCCTCGCGAGCCACGGCCCAGGGCAACTTTCCGGGCTTGCGCACCGGAACGAACCCAGCGCCGAGCGAGTACGCCACCGGAGCGGCCAGTACGAAGCCCCGTGCCTCGATGCCGATCACCCGGTCCACGTGGGTTCCGGCGAAGCGTTCCACGAGCAGGTCCACGCTGCGGCGGAACGCAGTGGCATCACCGAACAGCGGTGTGAGGTCGCGAAACACGACTCCGGGTTGGGGATAATCGGGAATCTCGCGGATGAACTCCCAGAGGCCCGACGAATCTCCCGACATGGCCGCAGGTTACCGGCAGCGTCAGCGCCGACGCTTCTTGCGGGGCCGCGGCGGGTGCGACAGCACGGTGGCGGCATCGGTGGCAACGGGCGGAGCCGCGTCCACGCCGTCCGCCGGCGCCTGACTCCGCGACTGCGCCCGAGTAGAAGCAATGGCGGCTGCGCCTGACACGCGGAGTCGGGCGAGTTCCTCGCCCGATGCGTGACGATGGCGCGTGGCTGCCCACTTCTTCTCACGACCCTTGAGTCCCACGAGAATCGGGGTGGCGATGAAGAGCGAGGAGTACGACCCGGTAGCCAGACCCACCAGGAGTGCCAGCGCGAAGTCGACCAGCACCTCCACACCCATGATCGCCGCTCCCACGACGAGCACCGATGCAACCGGCAGCAGCGCTGCAAGGCTCGTGTTCAGCGAGCGCATGAGTACTTCGTTGCTCGACAGGTTCACGATGTCGCCGTACCCGACGCGGGATGTGCCGAAGCGTCGTGCGTTCTCGTGAACCTTGTCGAACACCACGATGGTGTCGTAGAGCGAGAAGCCCAAGATCGTCAGGAAGGCAATCACCGTGGCCGGAGCCACCGTGAGGTTGAGAATGGCGTACACCCCGACGCTGATGGCCACGTCGTGGAGCATGGCCACGATGGCGGCAACCGCCATCTTCCACTCGAATCGCCACGAGATGTAGACCGACAGCAGGATCACGAACACGATGAGTGCCGTGATGGCCTTCCGGGTGATCTCCTTGCCCCAGGTGGCACTCACCTCGTTCTTGGTGACCTCGTCGTTCGGCACTCCCGCAGCGTCGGCCAACTGCTGGCGGACTGCGTCGCGCACGGTCTCGGGCTGCTCGGGCACCTGAATTCGAACCCGATCGGACGTGCCGGCGCGGCTCTTCAGGAACTCGATCTTGGAATCTCCCACCTCGATCCCGTTCGCAGTGAGGATCGATTCGATCTGACCGTTCGAGAGGTTCGACGACGCCACCTCCCACGACACTCCGCCCTCGAAGTCGATGCCGAGGTTGAGTCCGCGAAAGCCGATGAACAACGCGCTCACCACGATGATGAGCACCGAGACGCCGATCGCGATACGTGAGCGTCCGACAAAGTCGAACGTGGTCTCGCCGTGGTAGAGCCGACCCCAGAGCGAACGCTGGCGCACAGCGGGAGTGTCGGGAGCCACCGTGCTCATGACGCACCTCCTTGGCTTGCAGCCTCACCGAGTCGCACGCCCAGCACGGAGGAGCCCGCGAAGCGCTTCGTGCGCGCAAGCAGGATCACCGCCGGGCGGGTGAAGAACCAGGCGACCACCATGTCGCAGAGCGTGGACAGGCCAAGGAACAGCGCGAATCCACGCACTGAACCGACCGAGAGGTACCACAGCACCACTGCGCCGAGCAGTGACACGAAGTCGGCCGCGAGGATGGTGCGCCACGCGGAGGCAAAGCCACGCTGGGCCGAGCTGCGCAGCGAGCGTCCACTGCGCACCTCGTCCTTGAGTCGTTCGAAGAACACCACATAGGAGTCCACCGTGACGCCCACCGACACGATGATGCCGGTGACACCAGCGAGCGTGAGCACGAAGAAGTTGTCGAACATCGTGACCATGCTCCACACGATCATGCCCGACACGGCCAGGCCCCCGAACACCACCAAGGCAAGGGTTCGGTAATAGAGCAACATGAGCAGCAGCACCAGTGAGACACCGATGATGCCCGAGATGATTCCGGCGCGCAGCGAGTCCTTGCCGAGTGTGGCCGACACGGTGCGGGACTCCTCGGCCCGCATCTCCACGGGCGTGGCGCCGTACTTCAGCACACGGGCGAGGTTGCTGGCCTCGGCCTGCTTGAAATCACCGGTAATACGGATCTCGGGTGAGTCGAATGACGCCTGCTGCGGCACGGGAGCGGAGATCACCTGATGGTCGATGATGATGGCCATGCCACCATCGGCACACGTGGATGCGCGTTGGAAGCACTGAATGGCCGCTGCATTCCACGCACCCAAGCCCTTGTCGCCGCCGCTGAGCGTGAGCGACACCTGCCAGAACCCGGTCTGCTGATCGATCTCGGCCGACGCCGATTCCACCGCGTCCTCGCCCTGGGCGAAGACAGGACCGAGGGAATAGATGGTGGTGCCGTCACGGTCCGGCAGGGTGACGGTCTTGTCGGGCAGATCCTGATCGGCCGGGGTGAGCAGGGCCGAGAAGTCGAAGGGAACCTGCGTGGTGGTGGGACCACCCGCCGGTGCAGTGGTTGCCGGCGCAGTGGTGGCCGGTGCAGTGGTTGCCGGCGAAGTAGTGGTCGACTCGACCTGCGAAGGCGCACGCTGGGGTCCCGGAGCCGCGGTCGTGGGAGTGGCGGTGGTGGCAACGGTGGTTGTCGCTGCCGTCGATGTGGGAGTTGCCACCGTGGAGGTGGGCCCCGAGGCACCGGTAACACCCGACACGCCGGAGGCGCCGGTGAGCGGCACGGTCAGACCGGCGAAACCGCCCTGACGTGACAACACCGGGCGGAAGGTCACCTTGCCGGTGGTCCCGATGAGCTTCAGGGCGCGCTCTTGGTCCTTCACGCCGGGCAGGTTCACCACGATGGTGTTGCCCTGACGGATCACCTCGGCCTCACCGATGTTCAGGCTCTCGATGCGCGTGCGGTACAGACGCACCACCTCGGACATTGCGGCAGGATCCGGGTCCCCGTACGCCGGACGCAGCGTTACCGAAGCACCGCCCTGCAGGTCCAGACCCAGCAGGGGCTTGTTCCCCACCGCAAGGTTCGCGATCAGCGCACCGACGGCGACGACGACGACGCCGATCAGTGAGATGAGAAGACGACGACGCATCAGTTAGTTGTTCGACTTTCCTTCATCGTCCTGCTCGGCGCCGGGCGACGGCTCGGGCTGGGGCTGACCGCCGGCGGGCTCCACTGCGGGATTCACCTTGCGCTGCACCGCCGAGCGGTGAATGCGGATCTCCACCTCTTGGTCGGCGTGGCCGATGTCCACCCAGAGGGTGTCGCCGTCCACCAGGGTGACGAATCCGTAGATGCCACCGTTGGTGATGATCTCGTCGCCCTTCTCGATCGTGCGCAAAAGTCCCTGCTGCTCACGCATGCGCTTGCGCTGGGGACGGATCAAGAGGAAATACATCGCTGCACCGATGAGCACGATCGGGATGAACGTGATCAGACCGGATGCCGAGGAACTCTTGGTTTCCTCTGCGGCGAGCAGGGCGAGGGACAGCATGGGGGCCACCTGTGTGTTGGGAGGAATGCCAGCGGCTGAGGCTAGCGGTCGGCGGGGGTCCGGGGGTGTCTCCACAGGAGCCCGGTCGGTTCGGAGACCCCACCGAGGCAGCTGCTGTGGGGCGGGCCCGAAATCAGCCCCAGACCTCGAGAATGCTGCGCCGCAGCGAGTCGAGGGTGCCGGCGCTGATGGCCGATCGGATCCGCGCCATGAGGTCCAGCGTCCAGCCAATGTTGTGCAGCGACAGCAGGCGGGCCGCCGTGGGCTCGTTCACCTGGAACAGATGCCGTAGGTAGCCCCGCGAGTGCCGTGCGCACACCTCGCACGGGCACTGCGCGTCCAGCGGCGCGTCGTCCATCGCGTGCCGGGCGTTCTTCACGTGCAACTTGCCCTCGGATGTGAGCGCCGTCCCGTGCCGGCCGATACGCGTCTGGAGCACACAGTCGAATTGATCTACTCCGAGGGCGACGGCCTCCACGATCGAGGCAGGGTCACCCACGCCCATCAAGTAACGGGGACGGTCTTCGGGGAGGTGCGGAATGGCTGCAGCAAGCGCCGGCAGCATTTCGGCGCGGCTCTCGCCCACGCTCAGGCCGCCGATGCCGTACCCGTCGAAACCGAGAGCCACGAGTGCTTGTGCACTCTCGGCCCGCAGCGACTCGTCGAGTCCACCCTGCACGATGCCGAACAGTGCTTGATCGGGGCGTTGGTGGGTGGATCGTGCTCGCTGCGCCCACGACAACGTGAGGTCGTGTGCGCGCCGGATCACGTCGGGCGACGACGGCAACGGCGGACAGATGTCGAGCACCATCTGCACGTCGGCGCCGAGCAATTGCTGCGTGGTCACCGCGAGCTCGGGCGTGAACCGCTGCCACGACCCGTCATAGGTGGAACGGAAGGTGACACCGTCGTCGTCGATCTTGGGTTCGAGCGAGAAGACTTGGTAGCCACCCGAATCCGTGAGCGTGTGTCCCGACCATCCGGCGAACGCTGCGAGTCCGCCGAATCGAGCAACCGTCTCGGCGCCGGGCCGCAGCATGAGGTGGTAGGTGTTCCCGAGCACGATCTGGGCGCCCAAACGCTCGTAATCGGCTGCGCTGAGGTACTTGATGGCGCCACGGGTGCCCACCGGCATGAAGATCGGGGTGTCGTAGGTGCCGCGCGCCGTGGTTGCCACCGCCCTCCGGGCCGCCCCGTCACGGGCGACGATGTCCAACTCCACTGCCCGCATCAGCGCGCCCTCCTGTCCAGCAGCATGGCATCACCGAATGAGAGGAACCGGTACTGCTCCTCGAGCGCAACGCGGTACAGGTCGCGCCAGCGTGGACCCACGAACGCGTCGATCATCATGAGCAACGTGGTCCGCGGCAGGTGGAAGTTGGTCAACATGAGATCCACCACTTTCCACTGATAACCGCTATGGATGAACAATTGCGTGCGTCCCGAGAGCTCACCGGTAGTGGCAGCAGACTCGAGGGCTCGGACGCTGGTGGTCCCCACGGCAACCACACGTCGTGCTGCGCGGCAACGCTCGAGGACAGCCGCATCCACCCGGTACCGCTCGCTGTGCATCACGTGCTGGGTGGGATCAGTGGCCGAAACAGGTCGGAACGTGTCGAGGCCCACGAGGAGCTCCACCCGCAGCAGCGGAATACCGCGCTCGGCGAGGCGCTCGATAAGGGCGGGGGTGAGATGCAGTCCCGCTGTGGGTGCCGCCGCCGAACCGGGCCGCGCTGCGTACACCGTTTGATAGCGACTCGGGTCGCCGAGCGGTGCCGTGATGTACGGCGGCAGCGGCATCTCTCCCAGTTGTGCGAGGACGTCGTATGGATCGGCGGTGCCGAGCACTCGAACCGCAACGGTGTCGCCCCGATCGGAACGCTCCCCCACGGCAAGCACCTCGAGACCGGAGTCGTCCACCAGCACCTCACCCACGCGCATCTTGCGCGCCGGACGGATGAGTGCGTCCCAGTTGCGATCGTCACCGTCGGACTGCTCGAGCAGCAGCACTTCCACGGCGCCTCCGGACCTCCGCCGCAGGCGCAGCCTCGCCGGGATGACCTTCGAGTCGTTCACCACGAGCACGTCACCGGGTTCGAGTAGTTCCACGAGGTCGGCGACCATCCGATGTTCGACCCCTGCGGTACCGCGGTCCACCAGTAACCGCGCGCTGTCGCGAGGCTCTACCGGCGTCTGTGCGATGCGGTCCTCGGGCAGGACGTAGTCGAAATCGTCGAGATGCATGACCGCAACAGGCTACGGAGCGCTGTCGATCATTCGAAGAGATTCGGTCCCGACCCTCGGTCTACTTCGGGCACACTCAGACCGAGGTGCTGCCAGGCCACCGGCATCGCAATGCGACCGCGGGGCGTACGTGCGATGAACCCCTGCTGGATGAGAAACGGTTCGTACACGTCTTCGACCGTCTCGGGTTGCTCACCGACGCTGATGGCCAGGGTCGAGAGTCCCACCGGTCCCCCACCGAACTGATCGCACAGCGCCCGCAGGATGGCGCGATCCACCTTGTCGAGGCCCCGTTCGTCCACACCGAACAGTGCCAGAGAATCGTTCGCCACGGAACGGTCGATGACCCCGTCGGCGCGGACCTCTGCGAAGTCACGCACGCGTCGCAGCAAGCGGTTTGCGATTCGAGGAGTACCACGGCTCCGGGACGCGATCTCGATGGCGCCCTCCTGATCGATCTGTACGTCCAAGATGCGCGCTGCACGGGTGACGATGGACTCGAGTTCCACAGCGTCGTAGTACTCGAGGCGCGCCACGAGGCCGAAGCGGTCACGCAACGGACCGGTGATCATGCCCGTGCGCGTGGTGGCACCCACCAGCGTGAAACGCGGCAGCGTGAGTCGGATCGATGAGGCCGCAGGACCCTTACCCACCACGATGTCCAACTGGAAGTCCTCCATCGCCGGATAGAGAATTTCCTCGACGGATCGCGAGAGTCGATGAATCTCGTCGATGAAGAGCACATCGCCCTCGTCGAGTTTGGTGAGGATGGCTGCGAGGTCGCCCGCACGTTCCAACGCCGGCCCCGACGTGATGTGCAACTGCACGCCCATCTCGGCCGCAACAATGGCCGACAGGCTGGTCTTGCCGAGGCCGGGTGGGCCGGCAAACAACAGGTGATCGGCGGGTTGTCCACGTCGGCGCGCTGCCTCGAGCACGATCGACAGGTGTTCTTTCAGCACCCGCTGACCCACGAACTCCGACAGGCGTCGCGGTCGAAGCCCAACCTCGACAGCGGTCTCGTCGTCACCGGATCCGGGTTCGAGCAATTCGTCACGCACGACGGGCCCCCAACAACTTCAGTGCGTCACGCAGCATCGTGGACGAATCGCCCTGTACCGGCAGTTCACGCATTGCTTCCCGGATCTCCTCGGTGGAGTACCCGAGTTGTGCGAGTGCTTCACGAACCTCTGCTGCGGCAGCACCAGCCGATCCGGGCGCTGCCAACACCGACGCCGTCAGACCGTCGGGCAGCGACAGACGATTCTTCAACTCCACGACAAGACGCTCTGCAGTCTTTTTGCCCACGCCCGGCACCAGGCACAGCGAGGCAAGATCGGCGGCCGCAACAATGTCTCGCAGCGCTGCGGGAGTGTGGGTAGCAAGGATCGCCATGGCGAGCGCAGGACCCACACCATTGGCGCGCAACAGCATCTCGAAGGTGGCTCGTTCGTCTCGCGATGCAAAGCCGTACAACAGCTCGGCGTCCTCACGAAGGTGATGGTGCACGTACAAAAAGGCGGTGGTGGTCGGCTCGAGTTCCCCCAGCGTCCTCGGTGTCACCAGTACCCGGTACCCCACCCCGCACACCTCGAGCAGCACCTCTCCGTCACCGGTGCGCTCGATCACTGTGCCGCGCAACGATCCGATCATGAGCGGGCCCCGGCCACGCGCGTCTGCATCGGACTCATGGCGAGATGACACAGCGCCAACGCTGCCGCATCGGCGGCATCGGCCGGCCGGGGCGGTGCGGCGAGCCCGAGTCGCATCTGCACCATCTTCTGGATCTGCTCCTTCGGGGCTGCACCCCACCCGGCGATCGCATCTTTGACCTGATTCGGGGAGTACTGGGCGACCTCGCAGCCCGCCGCCACGGCCTCTACCAGCGCCAACCCGCTCGCCTGCCCGACACTCATGGCGGTGCGCACGTTCTGCTGGAAGAAAACCCGTTCCACCGCCACGGCGGCCGGTCGGTACTCGGCGATGAGCGAGCGCAACTCGTTGCGGAGCGCGAACAAGCGGTCCGGGAGTTCGTCAGAGGCCGGGGTGCGGATCACGCCCAGGGCCACTGCACGCACGCGCTGAGAACCCATCGCCTCGAGGCAGGCATACCCACAGCGGGTGAGACCCGGGTCGATCCCCAGCACGAACACAAGTTCGATCCTACCGGCCGACCGGGAACCGGTGGTGGATCAGTCGGCGAAGCGGAGGCGATCGCCGGACTCAACCACCCGGTAGTAGCAGCCCGGACGGGCGGCCCCCGATGGGTCCTTGGTGTGGCACGCCCCACCGGTCGCCCGGCGCACCCGGTAGAGCAACGAGTTCTGCTCGCAGTTCACACGGACCTCCACGAGGTCGAGCACATCGCCCGACGTGGCTCCCTTGTGCCACAACTCGTTACGCGAGGTGGACCACAGCACTGCGCTCCCCCGCTCGAGGGTGGCACGGAATGCCTCGTCGTTCGCATAACCGATGAACAACACCTCGCCGGAGTCGGCGTCCTGCAGCACCACGGGAACCACCTGCTGACCGGCGCGCCCGATCTTGCCCAACTTGTCGAAGTCGAGCCGAACCTCGAGTCCCTCTTCGAGTTCGTTCATGGCACTCACGTCAGGCGGAGCGCGCCGAACGGATTGCGTCGACGAGTTCGGACACGGGACGGTAGGTGAGTCCGGCAATCGCACGATGTGCGTACCGGATGACTCCCGATCCGTCCACCACGAACACACTGCGCCGGTAGAAGCCAATCGGGCCCAGAGTTCCGTATGCAGACCCGACGGACTTGTCCACGTCGGCGAGCAACGGGAACTCAAAACCGTGCTTGGTGCGGAAGCGCTCGTGACTGGCGACGTCCTGCGGGCTGATCGCCAGCAGCGTGGCCTCGAGACCCACGAACTCCGACAGGTCGTGGTTGTAGGAGTTCAACTGCTTGGTGCAGACCGGCGTGTCGTCGCCGGGATAGAACACCAGCACCACGGGGTGCCCTCGGAATTCCGACAGCGAGTACGAACGGCCACCGGTGCCGTCGAGTGAGAAGTCCGGCGCCTGATCGCCAACTCCGACTGGCATGTGTTCATCCCCTCGCTGTACTCGATGTTCCGACGATCCTACTTGACGAACTCAGCTGCCCGAGTCGTCAGACGTCGAGCTGCGACATCAGTTCCTCGGCGATGTCGAAGTTCGAGTACACGTCCTGGACATCGTCGTGGTCCTCGAGGGCATCCATGATGCGGAGCACCTTGCGAGCGTCGTCGAGATCGGTGACCGGGATGGAGTTGGAGGCCAACATCGTGGACTCCGCCGAGTTGATCTCCATGCCCGCAGCTTCGAGTGCCCCCTTCACGTCGAACAGCGCCGAGGGCTCGCACAGCACCTGCCACGAGTCACCCAGATCACTGATGTCGTCGGCGCCGGCCTCGAGGGCCACCATCATCACGTCGTCCTCGGGCACCGACCGGGCCACCTGGATCACACCGCGACGCGAGAACTGCCAGCCCACGGCGCCCGGTTCGGCCATGGCGCCGCCGAGTTTCGAAAAGATCGACCGCACCTCGGAGCCCGACCGGTTCCGGTTGTCGGTCAACACATCGATGAGAATCCCCACACCACCCGGGGCATACCCCTCGTACGTGATGGCCTCATAGGTTCCTCCGTCGCTCTCGCCGGTTCCGCGCTTGATGGCACGATCGATGGCGTCGTTGGTCATCTGCCCGGCCTTGGCCTTGAGCACCACCGTGCGCAACGTGGCGTTCGTGGACGGATCGCCGCCGCCCTCACGGGCCGCCACCTCGAGCTGACGCGCGATCTTGGCGAACAACTTGCCGCGCTTCGCGTCGAGTGCGCCCTTCTTGTGCTTGATGGTTGCCCATTTGGAGTGACCGGACATCTCAGACCCCTTGGAATGTCGAGAGGAACAATGCATGAATGCGACCATCGCTGGTCAACTCTGGGTGGAACGACGCCACCATGACGTTCCCGCCACGCACCACTACGGGTCGACCCTCGTGCTCGGCGAGTACGTCCACGGCTGCGCCCACATGCGTGATGATGGGCGCCCGGATGAAGACGGCGTGGAACGGATGATCGAGACCGTTCACTGCGAGGTCGGTCTCGAAACTGTCCACCTGACGCCCGTAGGCGTTGCGACGGACCGTGATGTCGATCGCCCCGAAACAGCGTTGGTCCGGGCGACCGTCGAGTACCTCTCCGGCGAGGAGGATCATCCCCGCGCACGTACCGAGTGCCGCAAGCCCATCGGCGAGACGCGCTGCGATGGCATCGAAGAGTCCGGAGGTGACGAGCAACCTCGACATGGTGGTGGACTCGCCGCCCGGCAGCACCAGTGCATCCAATCCGTCCAGATCGGACGGCACGCGTACCTCTCGTACGTCAGCCCCGAGCTCGCGCAGCACTGCGGCGTGCGCCGCGAAGGCGCCCTGCAGGGCAAGAACGCCGATACGTGACGCGCCCACCTGGGGGCCTTCCTGCAGACATCGGGTATTACCAGCCTCGATCGGCGTACTTCACGGCGATCTCGTCCATGCCGATGCCGGTCATGGGTGCTCCGAGACCACGCGACACCTTGGCGAGGATGTGGGGATCACGGAAGTGGGTGGTTGCTTCCACGATGGCCTTGGCGCGACGCTCAGGTTCGTCGCTCTTGAAGATGCCCGAACCGACGAACACCGCTTCGGCACCGAGTTGCATTGCCAGCGCGGCGTCGGCGGGTGTGGCGAGGCCGCCGGCACAAAAGATCGGCACCGGGAAGCGGCCGGTCTCGGCGATCTCCTGCACGAGGGGCAACGGGGCCTGCAACCGCTTGGCCCACTCGAACAACTCGGCGGAATCGGCTTGGGTGATCTTGCGGATGTCGCCGAGGATCGAACGCAGGTGACGGACCGCCTCCACCACGTTGCCCGTACCGGCCTCACCCTTGGAACGGATCATTGCCGCGCCCTCGCTGACACGTCGCAGTGCCTCGCCGAGGTTCGTTGCGCCACACACAAAGGGAACCGTGAACGCGAACTTGTCGATGTGATGGGTCTCGTCGGCGGGGGTGAGCACCTCGGACTCGTCGATGAAGTCGACGCCGAGCGCCTCGAGGATCTGTGCCTCCACGAAGTGACCGATACGAGCCTTGGCCATGACGGGGATGGAAACCACACGCTGGATGCCCTCGATCATCTCGGGGTCGCTCATGCGAGCCACGCCGCCGTCCTTGCGGATGTCTGCAGGCACTCGCTCGAGCGCCATCACTGCACACGCTCCTGCGTCTTCGGCAATCTTGGCGTGCTCGGGGGTGACGACGTCCATGATGACGCCACCTTTGAGCATTTCGGCGAGGCCACGCTTGACCCCGAAGGTGCCGGTGCTGCGCTGCAGATTCTCGGTCATGGACCCCAGCGTATCGGCGGCCCATCGGTGCATCGCCCGACCGGAGTCGGGGTTACCAACACTCAGCCGGTTGCCACAAAGTCCACATCATCGGGTTCCACGCCCACGTCGATGATGGCGGTCCGCTCGGGGCGAGCCAGCTCGACCCAAGTCTTGCCAGGGGTGAGCAGCAACGGTGACCCAGCGCGGTCACGCAGGGTCCATGGATCTTCCACCGCCTCACGCTCCCAGGTGCCCACGATGAGATTCCCCGCAGTGAAGAGCAGCACCTTGCCCGAGCCGAGGGTCTGCGCCTCGGGCGAATTGGGGTCGGCCGGGCTCGGCAGGTAGTCCACCTCGAGCACCAAAACGTTCTCGGCCGCGATGCGCGCGCCCGAATCGGCCACATGGGGTACCCCGTCGGACGTCCGCTCCCAGCGACGCACACGGCGATTCCAGAGCCACTGCACTCGGGTACGCGACATCGAGACGCGCACCCCGCTCACGACTCGTCCCCCCACGGCGTCGCCCGCCGCACGGTAGGAGAACACCGGCGCGGGTCGCTCCGCATGATCGGCGGCCAACTCGAACACCCGAGGGGCCCGTGCCATCAGGTTGTGCGGCGATCGACGGCGATCCGAACGGAACCAGACTCCTCGTTGCCGACCCTGATTCGTTGCCGAGAAGTTCACGATTGCGCCGTTACGGACGACTGCCGAGACCTTGGCATTGCCCCCGGACCACACGAAGAGCGGAACGCGAAACATCGGTGCGAGCAGCATGTCCTGTGTGCGCGCCGAGCGCACCGGCCCCACGATCGGTGGGATCTCGGAGTGGAAGACCGCAAAGAAGCGGGTCACACCCTCGACGATCTCCTCGATGACGATGTCGGCCGACTCGAGCGCCACCTGTGGTTGGGCCCGTGGGTATCCGTCGATCTTCACCACCATCGCCGGCCGGTCGAGCACCGACGACGATGGACGTTCGAGACCCGTGAGCGGGTCACGAGCAAGCGGCTCAGCGGCCGTGGTGGTTGCCGACTCACCTGAGTCGGCTGGAGCACTCTCGTTCGGCGCTTGGTCGATCGAGGTGTCGGGAACCAGCGAGGTGCCGCCATCGGCTCCTGCATCCGACGTTCCACCCGGCACGGGATCCGCTCCCGATGTTCCTGATGCTCCGGTTGGTTCGCGAGAGCCAGTCCGATCGGAGGAGTTCGTGCAGGATGAGACTGCGAGGGCCAACACGAGTGCCACGAAGCAGCCCCCGTGCACGGCACGACGAAACCGCCCCACCGCAGGGCGTACAGAGACTGCGGGCGTCACAACTCGCGCAGCACGGCAATGCGATCGTCGAGCGGAGGATGGGCATCGAAGCGTCGATGCGCCCACGCCAACGGGCCGTCGCCGGCGGTACCCGACAATGGTTGTGCCATCCACAGATGTGCGGTGGCCGACGTGGCGGAGTGGGACACCGTGGAATCGGCACGCATCTTCTCCAGCGCCGAGAGCAGACCGGGCGGATAGCGGGTCATCTGGCACGCCGCGAGATCGGCGAGCACGACACGTTCGGAGCCCACCACCGCACGCAACCAAGCCGCTGAATAGGAACCGAGGGCGAGCAACACGAGCCCGAGGGACGCCACGGGGTTCGAGCGTTCGGGGCGGTCTCCCTCACGGGCGCTGCGGCCACCATTCCACCATCGCAGTCGGGTGAGGAGGTCCCCCGCGAGCGCAAGTGGTGCGAGCATCACCGGGGCCAGCGTGGCAACCAGAGTGTCGTACGAGCGGACGCTCGCCAACTGATAGGCCACCACGCCCTCGAGTTCCACGCGGTTCATGGTGTCCAGCAGTCCCGTGGTGACGGCCAGCGAGGCATTCCGCGGCCGCAGACCGACCACGAACGCATTCGGAGCAGGGTCCGCAACGACGAACACGCGCGGCTTGGGCAGGCCGTTGGCCACACAGAGTCCATCGACGAGGTTGTGCAGGCGCTGATGCTGCTCGGGGTCCGCCGGAACCGCACGGCTCACGCGCAGCGCAATGGCGTCGGCCTGGCGGTACAGCGTGCCAGCAGACAGCGCAGAGACCCCCACGCCCACGAGCGCCCCGATGAGCAGGTTGCCGGCGAGCAGACCGACGAGCACACCGAGCACCACGATCGGTGCGACAAAGCCCGCAACGAGCAGTTGGGCGCGCCGTTTGTTCGCTGCGATGTGATCGGTCATGGAGGGATGGAGGCTAGTGAGCAATCGACTCACAGGGGCTCAGAAACTCACCGACGGCGGCTGCTGGGCAGCCTGCTCGGCCTCGAAATACTCACGCTTGGTGAACTTGAGTGCCCGGGCGAAGAACACCGTTGGGAAGGTGTCGATTGCGGTGTTGTAGTCCAGAACGGCGTCGTTGTAGTACTGCCGCGCATAGGCAACCCTGCCCTCGGTTGCGGTGAGCTCTTCCTGCAGGGCCATGAAGTTCGAGTTCGCCTTCAGGTCTGGATAGGCCTCGCGCAAGGCGAAGAGTTGCCGAAGTGCGCCCGACAACAGATTGTCGGCCGCCTCCTGCGCTGCCGGAGTAGACGGAGCCGCGAGCGCGGCGTTGCGTGCCTGGATGACTGCCTCGAGTGTTTCGCGCTCGTGTGCGGCGTAACCCTTCACCGTCTCGACCAGGTTCGGGATGAGGTCGAGACGACGCTTCAGCTGGACATCGATCTGCGACCAGGCGTTGTCGACGCGGTTGCGTCGACGGATGAGGCCGTTGTAGGAGACGATCGCCCAGAGAACCACGAGGGCCAGCACCGCGAGCACGATGATGAGTGCAACCATGTTTCCTCCTTCTTGACTCGGGTGTTGTTGTTAGTCGGATTCTGTCACTCGTCCGGAGCGTGACACCGGGAGTCGCAACGAGGTCGCGAGATTCCGTGTCCGTGACGAACGGTCGAGCCAGAACGTGATCCAGTTGCGGACGGTGCCGAGCAGACGAGCCGCCGCACGGAGGCGACGCCGGAACGGCTGCTCCCCCGCCCGATGCGTGACTCTCCAGTCCGATGACACCACGCGTTGATAGATCTCGACGTAACGCAGCGCAAGTGACTCCATCGAGAACTCGTCGGCGCGTGCCTCACCTGCCCGACGGAGGCGTTCGGCCACATCGGTGTCGTAGATGGCGGTATGCAATGCACCTGCAAGCGCCGCAGCGTCGCCCGGCGGCACGAGCAGCGCGTTCTGTTCGTGCGTTGCAACGTTCTGGTATCCGGCGAGCGACGAGGCCACCACCGGAGTGCCTGCGGCCATTGCCTCGATGAGCACCACACCGAACGACTCGCCATGCAGCGACGGCGCGCAGAACACCGTGGCACCCTTGAGCCGCGCGATCTTTTCGTCGTCGGAGATCCTGCCGAGCCACTCGATGCGCGGGTCACCTGCGTACCTCGCCCGCAGCGCCGGAGTCTCCGGGCCGTCCGACGCAACCCAGCAGCGGACATCGGGCGGCAGCGAACCCATGGCGTCGAGGAGGACCGACAGGCCCTTTCGCTCTTCGTGACGGCCGCAGAAGAACACCGTGGGGCTCTCGGCCTTCAGGGGTTCCACCTGCCGATAGCGCTCGACCTCCACACCGTTGAAGAGCGTCTCGTAGTCACCCGGGAGATAGCGCTTCGCAAGATCGAGCGCGTCCTTGCTCACCACCACGCGGGCGTCGATGTGCGAGGCGAGCGAGCGGACGATCGGGTTGAAGATGCGGTACGACGCGCTGTCGCCAGCCGCGTGAAAGGTTGCGACCACCGGGGCGATGTCGAGGAACAGCGTGGTCATGGTGGGCCCCGGCGCGAGCGGCTCGTGCAGGTGGAGCACGTCGAACTCCTCGTCGCGCAGGGCACGGATGGTGCGAAGCGCGCACGAGAAGTCGGGGGCGATCGGCGCCACCGAACCGTTGGCCGCGGTGGGGATGCTGTTGCCGAGGGGCGTGACGAACGTGGCGGGCGGTGGCCCATCACAGGGGGCGAGCACCCGAACCTCGTGACCCAGGCGACGCAGCACACGGGCGAGGCCCATCACTTGACCCTGTACCCCGCCGGGAACCCCCACGCTGTATGCGCACACCAGACCGATCCGCAGACTGCGTGCGGCAAGCGGCCCGGGAGCGCCCGCAGTCAATCGGCCGGAATCCATCGCTGCATACCGTACCGGTCTACGTTGGCGCCATGGTTGCTCGTCTCCCGGCCCTGTCCCTTGTTGCCACCCCCACCAAGCGCAACGCAATCCTCGACCTTGCTGCAGAGGCCGACCGACGCGGGTACCCGGCGATTGCGTGTCCGTCGCTCGGCGGAACCCTTGCGCTCTGTGTCTCGCTCGCCCACCGCACCGAGCACATCCGCTTTTTCACGTCGATCCAGCCCATCTACAACGCGACGGCGAATGAGGCCGGTGCCACCGCTGCGCACCTGCACGAGATCAGCGGTGGACGCTTTGCGCTCGGCCTCGGAGTGAGCCACGCCCCGATGAATCAACGACTGGGCGTGCGGGTAGGTGCACCACTGGCCGACACGAGTGACTACGTCAGCCGTCTGCGTGCCAACGAGCGCTTCTCCGGACCGCTGCCCCCCATCTATCTCGCCTCCATGCGTGACCGCATGCTGCGGCTTACTACCGAGATCGCCGAGGGCTCCATCTGGGCGAATGCCGCGCTCAGCGATGTTCCGCGGCAACTCGAGCGCGTACCTGAGGCTCGGCGCGACGGTTTCGCCCTCTACTGCATGATTCCCACCGTCATCTCCGACGATGTGGAGGCGGCGGCTGCGGTGAACCGCAAGACGATGATCAACTACGTCTCGATGCCGAACTACCGCAACTACTGGACCGCTGTGGGATACGGCGAGGAGATGGCGGCGGCAACAGCAGCGATCGAGGCGGGCGACCGCGACGGCATTCAAGCCGCGATGAGCGACCGCTGGCTGAACGACTGCACGCTGTTCGGACCAGCCGCCAAGGTTCGTGACCGACTCGACGAGTGGTACTCGGTGGGAGTCACGCCTGTGGCCGTGATGTCGTCGGTGTCGGGCGGCCAGGCCAAGGCCATCGGCGAACTGTTCGACCTGTACGCCTGAGCACACGGGGACGCACACCATGAGAATCGGCATCGCAACGCTGGGCGATCATCTCCCCGATCCGCACACCGGACTGGCAGTCACGCCGTACGAACGATTCCGCGAATTCGTCGAGCTCGGCGTCCATGCGGAGCAACTCGGCTTCGACACCTACCACGTGGGCGAACACCACTTCTGCGAGTACGTACTGTCGTCGCCAACACCCATCCTCGCGGCCGTAGCCGAACGAACCAGTTCGATACGGCTTTCCACCGCAGTTGCACTGCTCTCGAACCATGACCCTGTTCGTATTGCCGAGGATTACGCCACGGTGGACCAGATCTCGAACGGACGGGTCGAACTCGTTGGCGGCCGCGGCGTGTTCAACGCCCTGTATGCGCAGTACGGCCAGGACTCCGCACAGTCGGCTGCCCTCCTCGACGAAGCTGTGCGGCTGCTGCTGCGCCTGTGGACCGAGGAACACGTGAGTTGGAGCGGCACTATTCGCCCGCCGCTGCACGATGTCACGGTGTATCCGCGCCCACTGCAACAGCCACACCCTCCGGTGTGGATCTCGACGAGTTCGGAGGAGTCGGTGGACCGTGCGGTGGCACTCGGCTGCGGGATGATGCTCGCCACGATCTCGACCGGCGTAGAACGCCAACCCGAACTCGTCCGGCGCTACCGGGACGCTTGGCGCTCGGCCGGCCGGGACCCGCAGGACGCGCGCGTCGGACTGCATGTGCACGGGTTCGTGGGCCCGGACTCCACCCGGGCAGCGCGGGATCGCTGGCAACCACATCAGCGTTCCTACCTCGAGTGGGTGTTCTCGCTCGTGCGAGCGGGCGCTGTACTCCCGCCGCATCTTGCCGACCTCGATCACCCCACATCGCAAGCGGTGTGTGGTTCGGTTGACGATGTCATCGAAGAGTTGCTGCGGCGACTGAACGACATCGGGGGCGTCGATCTCCTGCTGATGCAGACCGATCAGGGCGGTTTGTCCTTCGACGAGGTGATTGCGTCGTTCGAGCGCTTCGCCTCGCAGGTGGTGCCGGCGCTCGCGGGGTCGACGAACTCCGACCCCGCCGACGATGCGTCGTTGACTGCCTAGATCGACACTCGCCGGCGACGGCTCGCCGCATACGCCAGTACGCCTGCACCTGCGAGAGCCACGCCGAAGGGAAGCCACGACACCGAGTTCGAACCGGTTTCGGGAAGCTTGCACAGTGCGAGGTACACCGGTTGGCCTGCGTCGTAGATGATCCCGGCGGGAGCCACATGCTGCGTACGTCGCGGTCCGTTCAGCGCAAGCGTCTCGCCGGTGTCACCCTTCGGGCCAATGGGCCCGGGCAGGCCGGTGGAGCCGGTGAGACCGACCGCACCTTGGGGTCCGCGCACGGGATAGATGCACTCGTTGGGCACTCCGTCACACTCGAGTGGGCTGCCCAGACCGTGCACCGCACGCCCCGGTCCGTTCTCGAGGGTGAGGCCGGTGTCGCCGTCGGGTCCGTTCGATCCAGCAGGACCACTGGGGCCCGTTGCACCCTGGGTGCCCGGCGCCCCGTCGGAGACATCGGCGCACACGCCCGGCAGATCGACACAGTTCGGATATGACACATCACCGGCAACCACCGGTGCGTGCACTCGACGAGCGGGGCCACCGAAGGCCGGCTCACTGGCACCGGTTGCGCCCTTGGCGCCCTCGGGTCCGGTCGCTCCGGTATCACCCGTGGGTCCCGTGGGTCCCTGGTTACCCGTGGTTGCCGCGATGCAGCGCACCTCGGTCGGCAGCCCGACCGCTCCCGCCGAAGCGTTCGACAGCAACACCGTGAACAATCCAGCCGAGAGCGAGGTGGCCGCGGCGAGTCCGAGTCCGAGTCCGAACGTGCGGAGTCTCATGGTTGCTCAGCCCGCAACTCGTTGACGACGGCGACCGGTGAACAGCGCCACGGCACCGACGCCGAGCAATGCCACGGCGAAGGGCAGCATGTTGGTGGAGCCACCACCGGTGGTGGGCAGTTCGCAGTCCTCGAGCAGCACACGCTCACTGAACTCGAACGACTGTGCAGGAACCACGTGGGCCCGACGGCCGGGGCCGTTCGAGGGATCGTAGGGAAGACCAGTTTCACCCGTGGGTCCCGTGGGTCCCTGCGCGC
>JAFMJD010000174.1 GCA_017853685.1 Actinomycetota bacterium
CCCATCCCACGCGAGGCGTCGACGTAGGTGCTCAGGCGTCCATCTGGGCCGAGTTGCGAGCAGCCCGCGACGCAGGCCTCGCCGTCATCCTCGTGTCGGCCGACCTCGAGGAACTCATCGGCCTCTCCGACCGCATCATCGTGATGTTCGACGGCCGGCTCACGGGTCATCTCGACCCCGACGCCGCCACGCCCGAGCTGCTCGGCAGCTACATGACCGGAGCCCTGCAGGAGGCCTCGTGAACCGTCAACGACTCCAACGCGTGGCAGTCACCTCGGCCAGCTCCGTGCTCGCCGTGGTGGTCGCACTCGTCATCTGCGCCGTGCTGTTGCTCGTCACCGGGAAAGATCCGGTGCAGGCCTACCGCACCCTGTTCGGTGCTGCTGGCGACATCGACGTGCTGCAGGACTCACTGAACCGCGCCACCCCGTTGTTCATCTCGGCAGCAGCGGTCGCGATCGGGTTCAAGATGAACCTGTTCAACATCGGCGTCGAAGGACAGATGCGTGTCGCTCTGCTCACCACTGCGGTGGTGGGTGGTCTGGTGAACCTGCCCGCGCCACTCCACATCATCTTCTGCCTCCTCGTCGCCATGACGGCGGGATCCCTCTGGGCCGGTATCGCCGCCTGGCTGAAGGTGCGCAGGGGCGTCAACGAGGTCATCTCGACCATCATGCTCAACTTCGTGGCCCTCGCGCTCGTGGCATGGTCGTTCGACGTCTTCTTCCGCAAGACGGAGGAGTCCGAGGCGTTGTTGGTGAAGACCGAGGACCTGCCGAAGTCGGCCTGGTTCCCCGATCTCATCGATCGGCAACTCAACGGCATGCTCATCGTCGCCCTGTTGGTGCTCGTCGTCTTCTGGGTGCTGGTGTGGAAGACGAAGTTCGGTTTCCGGTTGCGCGCCTCCGGCGGTAACCCCGGCGCTGCTCGTGTCACGGGCGTCGACCCCAAGCGGATGGTCACGATCAGCATGTTGTTGTCGGGTGCCATCGCTGGACTGGTGGGCATGCGTGCCCTGATGGGTGACGTGCACGCCTACCAGAACGGCCTCGCCGACCAGCAGGGCTTCAACGGCATCGCCGTGGCACTGCTGGGCCGCAACCACCCGGTGGGCATCTTCTTCTCGGGTCTGCTGTTCGGCTTCCTCAGCGCAGCGAGCCCACAACTGCAACTGGTCGAGATCCCGAAGGAGATCGTCACCATCATGCAGGGCATCATCGTGCTGGCAGTGGTGATCATCAACGGTGCCGTGAAGCGCATCGATGATCGGCGCATCCAACGCAAGGCGGCTGCGGAACTGGCCCTTGCCGAGGGCCCCACGATGGCGGTGAGCGCCTGATGAAGTGGTGGAACGACCTCTCCAGTTACCGAAGGGCGATGTTGTTGTCCCTCGGGGCGATGCTCGTGCTGTCGGTGGTGCGCATCCTCACCGACGCGGACGACCTCACCAGTTCGGGCACCATCTCGTCGACACTGCGTGTCGGCACCCCCATCCTGCTCGCCGGCATGGCTGGGTTGTGGGCCGAACGCGTGGGCGTGGTGAACATCGGCATCGAGGGCATGATGATCGTCGGGTCGTGGCTCGGCGGGTACGGCGCATGGCACTGGGGTTCGTGGGCCGGCATCGTGCTCGCGCTCGCCGGCGGTGCACTGGTGGGTCTGATCCACGCCGTGGCCACGGTGCGCTTCAACGTCGACCACGTGGTGTCGGGTATCGCCATCAACGTGCTCGCGGCCGGCAGCACCGAGTACCTCAGCATCATCTTCTTCAAGGGGCAGCAGGGTGGCGGTGAGAGCCAGTCACCGACGGGCAAGGGCGGGTACGGCACCTTCGACATGCCCTTCCTCAGTGGTGGCCGCATCGGCTCGTGGAAATCCCCCGACATCCTGGGCTGGATCGAGCGGAAACAGTCGTGGCCGCTGTTGCCGGACCTCGCTGCGTTCGGGCGCGGCCTCACGAGCAACGTGTACCTGCCCACCGTGCTAGCGCTCGCCATCGTGCCGTTCACCATGTGGTTGCTGTGGCGCACCCGGTTCGGCCTGCGCCTGCGCTCGTCGGGCGAGTCGCCGCAGGCCGGCGAGAGCCTCGGCGTGCACATCAACAAGTTGCGCTACCAGGCCCTTGCCGTCAGCGGCGCGCTCGCCGCATTCGGTGGCGCCTATCTCAGTTGCGTGCTCACCAGCACCTACCGGCAGGGGCAGACCGGCGGGCAGGGCTTCATCGGCCTCGCCACCACCATCTTCGGCAACTGGCGTCCGTTCGGCGTGCTGCGCGGCGCCCTGATGTTCGGCTTCCCCACCGCATTGAAGTACCGCAATGCGAAGAACGTGCCGGCGCTGTTCGTCGTGGCGTTCATCATCCTGCTCATCGTGGGCGTGGTGCTGCTGCTCCGCCGTCGCTGGGTCGGCGGCGTGGTGTCGCTCGCGATCGCCGGACTGGCCGAGTTCGCCTATCTCGCCATCGAGAAGGTGCCCGAGACGCTGGTCACCGCCACGCCCTACGTGGTCACCCTGTTCGTGCTCGCCGGGGCGAGGCAGCAGTTGCGGCCACCCGCACATGCCGGTCAGCCCTACAGGCCGGGCGAGAGCCACTGACACAGCGTGGTACCGTCGCCCTCAGCACCTGACACTGGGGGGTTGATCGTGCACCATCACCGCACCACGCGGCGTTTCGCCGTACTCGTCGTTTCGGCGGCACTCGTCGCTGCTGCCTGCAGCGGTTCCGACAGCGGCAGTTCCACCGACGAGTCGAAGGCGACCACCGTCGACACCGGGGCGACCGACGACACCGCCACCGACACCACCGAACCGGCAGCCACGCCCGTGCCCGGCGGCGAGCTGGTGGTCTCGGGTGGCGCCGAAGTGGCGAACCCCTGGACCCCCGCCGCCATGCAGTGCGACTCGTACTGCTACCAGCGAGCCTCCACGTTCTTCGATCGCATCGCCTTGGTCGGCGACGACCTGAAGGTGCACGGCATGCTCGCAGAGAGCATCACACCCAACGACGACTACACGGTGTGGACCATCGCGGTGCGTCCCGGCATCTCGTTCAGCGACGGCACGCCGGTCGATGCTGCTGCCATCATCCGCAACCTCAACGAGACCGGCTCGAGCCTGCTGGTGGCGAAAGCCCTCGTCGACGTGGCTCGAAATCCCGACGGCACGTTCGTCACCGAGCAGACCGACGACATGACCTTCACGATCGCCATGGGCAAGAACGGTGACCCCACTGCACCCATGTCGTGGCCAGGTTTCGACTTCTACCTCACCGGTCAGTGGGGCCTCATCGCCAGCCCCGCATGGCTCGACGCCGTGAAGGCCGACCCGACCAAGGCCACCGCCCCGATCGGTTCCGGACCGTTCATCGTGGAGAGCTACACGCCTCACGACCAGATGGTGGTGACACGCAACCCCGACTACTGGCGCAGCGACGAGAACGGTGTGCAGTACCCGTACCTCGACAAGATCACCTTCAAGGTCATCGAGGACAGCGCTACTGCCGCCCAAGCACTGCAGGACGGCAACATCGACATCTTCGCCACGGGCTACGCACAGGTGATCGCCGACTTCCGCGAGATGCCCGACGAGTTCCCGATGGTCGAACAGACCGAGTTCGTCTCCACCGGCTACCTGATGATCGACCTCTCCAAGACCGATCTGCCCACGGCCGACGAGCGGGTGCGCTGCGCCATCTCGAAGGCCATCGACCGGCAGGAGATCAGCGAACTCGTCTACGCCGGCATCCCGACACCGGCCAACGGACTGTTCTCGCCCGGGCAGGAGGGCCACCTCGAGGACAACGGCTTCGATCCGGCACGCGACGTGGAGGGCGCCAAGGCGCTCATCGCCGAGTACCAGGCGGAGAACCCGGGCCCCATCTCGATCACGCTCGGCCACACCGCCGACCGTTCGAACGACCAGTTGTCAGAGCTCATCAAGGGCTACCTCGACGAGATCGGCATCAGCCTCGAGATCGACACCGTGCCCCAGGACCAGTTCATCACCTTGGCACTGCTCGGGGACGAGCGGTACCAGATGTTCGCCTGGGCCCAGCACGGCGGCATCAAGGTCGACGGACAGAACTTCTGGTGGAACAGTGCGTCGGGCACCACACGGGGTGCGCTGTCGCTCAACTTCGCCCGCATCGACGACCCGGTGGTCGACGAGAACCTCGCCATCGCCCGAAGCGCCGCTGATCCAGCCGAACGGCAGGCCGCGGCCGAGACCATCAACCGCACCTTCGCCGAGCACTGCTACCAGATCCCCATCGCGTGGGGCCCCACCGGCATCGTCCGCCTGCCCAAGGTGAAGGGTTTGGACACGCTCACCACACCCGATGGCACGCTCATCAATTCGGGCGAGGGTGTCTACCCACTCACCAGTGTCTGGATCGAGGAATAGCCGACACCCTCCGGGTGCGACCTACCGGCGGAGTTCGGAGACTGCGCACACCTCGATACCACCACGAGGCCGCTGGGTGAGGGTCACGGTGACGCGGTTCGGCTTCGCCGTCGCCATCACCTCGCCCGCGATCTCGGCGGCCAGCGCCTCGGCGAACACCGCCCGATCACGGAAGCCCCACAGGTAGAGCTTCAGGCTCTTGCTCTCGATGCACCATTCGGCGGGCTCGTACTCGATCACGACGTGCGACAGGTCGGGCTGCTGGGTGACCGGGCACATCGACACCAGCTC
>JAFMJD010000175.1 GCA_017853685.1 Actinomycetota bacterium
CTCGGTGGTACGCGCATCGAGTCCCTCGGGGATCTCCATGTCGCGCAGCGGACTGCGCTCCACGCTCGCCTGCTCGGGCGGTCGTACGAGTACGCCGTTCTCGTCGATCCAGACCGCCATCGGGATGTTGCGGAATCCGAAGAGCTGACCGGTGACATGCCGCGTGTCGATGAGGCTCGGGTGGGTTGGCTTTGCTGCGTCAATCCACTGATGCGTGTGCTCGGGGAAGATGTCGAGTGCCACGGTGACCACAGTGGCGCCAAGGGGCTCGATCTCGGTGTGCAGTGCCTGCCACCCGGGCAGGCTGGTGCGACAGCCTCAATACGTAGACCAAGCAACGAGGACCACCTTGCGCCCACGCAGCGACGAGAGCCGGAACGGCTTGCCGGCGCGATCCATGAGCTCGGGATCGGCCGCTGTTGCCGAGGCGAGTTCGTGACCCGACATGGTGGCTGCACCGAGTGCCCAGATGCCGTGCTGCTCGTCGTGCAACAGGGGCATGCCGAGTCGTTCGGCTGCGATCTGGGCGTCGACGGTTCCATCGCTGCCGAGTGAACCGGGCGCCGGAACGCAGATCTCACCGCGACACAGGCCCTCCGGTTTGGGTTCCCAGCCCGTCGCCTCGGCGAAAGCGGATGCGGACGGTCGCAGCGTGGTGAGGATCATGGGGTCAGGCTACGCATCGCCGACAGCGCCCGCTGCTACGACTTCGCCTTGGCGGCGAGATCGTGTGGCCCCGCCGCCAGATAGCCCTTGCCGCGGCGGACGGTTTCCCCCCACGGGTTGAGGATCGCGATGAGTTCGTCGAAGTCGTCGCCGATCGCCTCGATGGCGGGACGCATCTGGATGTCGGTGCTCACCTCGACCGCCTCCCGGCCCGCTCGACCCGCCGGGGTGAATGCGTTGTCGAGCAGCCAACCGCGTTCGGTGAGTCGTGCGGCGGCCGAGTCGAACTGTGCGTCGGTCCACGCCCGTGTGCGGGCATACGAGCGCGGCGGTACACCCCAGAACAGTTCGGTGAGCAGACCGATCTCGGTGGCATCGAGGCCGGCCGAGATCCACGCGGCGGTGTGTGCGTCGCCCCGGAATTCGCGCAGCATGTCGCCGCACCGCCAGATCGTGCCGAGCGGATCGTCGGGAATCCCCAACGCCGAGAGTCCCGCGTAGAGCGGCCGTCCCTCGGGACGCAGCACCGACACTGCCCGACGGAGAATCTGTGCCACTCGGTCCGCTCCTTGCGGTGCGTTGCCGATCAGTCGACGGAGTTGCGCGAGTGCGCCGTCGTCCCGTGCTGCGCAGATGGTGGCTGCATCGGTGAGCGACCACCCGTACTGCACCGCCGGAATGACCGCATCGGGGTTGAACACGGCGAACGCAGCAGCGATCACCGATGGTGCCACCTGTCCCATCACCGAGCCACGGGAGGTGAAGTAGGCCGGGCCGTTGGGGAGTGCCACTCCGTTCGCATCGCCGGGGCTCGCCCCGAACCCGAGTGCCTGATAGTTGGCGTGACACTCGGGCGAGAAGTACACCTGCCCGATCACGGGTTCGAGCGCCGACCCGAGCAGACGCGCCCGGAGGCTCAGGGTTGCTGCATCGATCATGGGGTGACTGTACGCGTCCGGCCGACGGGGTGCGCCGGCCACTACGGTCGGCAGGCGATGGCTGTAACCGTGGAGATCGCCACTGCTGCGACTGATGACCTCGTCGAGACCGTTGCGCGCATCTTGCCGCAACTGTCGCGCAGTTCGCCGCCGCCGACGGCGGCGGAACTTGCCGAGATCATCGACTCGCCGGCATCGGAGGTGTTGGTGGCGCGTGTGGACGGCAAGATCGTCGGAACGCTCACGCTCGTGATCTTCCGCATTCCCACCGGCATGCGCGCATGGATCGAAGACGTGGTGGTGGACGAGGCGGCGCGCGGTCACGGTGTGGGCGAGGCACTCAACCGGTTTGCTCTCGACGTGGCCAAGCAGCGCGGCTGCAAGACCGTGGACCTGACATCACGCCCGTCACGTGAGGCGGCGAACCGTATGTACCAGCGCATCGGCTTCCAGGCTCGCGAAACGAATGTGTACCGCTACGACCTCGAAGGTTGAACAGCGAACGAATGGTTACTCTCGGACCCGTGTGCTCCTGGGGAGACTTCGAGGCTGACCAACCGGCGATGGCTGCGAGGGTAAGACAACTCTTCGACGCACGGCGACACAAGACGATCGCCACGTTGCGTGCCGACGGGTCACCGAGGATCTCGGGTATCGAGTGCGCGTTCGGCAGCGGTCGGTTGACGTTCGGATCGATGGCCGATTCGCGCAAGCTTGCCGATCTCCAACGAGATCCGCGTTTCGCCCTTCACAGTCCAACCATCGACCCGGTCGAGGGAAAGGAGTCGGCGTGGCCCGGCGAGGCGAAGATCTCGGGTCGAGCAGTCTCGCTCGGGCCGCTCGAGGGTGAGGAAGTCCCCCCGGGTGAGCTCTTCAGCGCCGACATCGAAGAGGTCGTCTTCGTGCATCTCGATGAGACCGCCACGACGCTGCTCGTCGAGTGGTGGACGCCGGCGGGCGGTCTACGTGTGGCCGAGCGAGCCTGACCGAGGGTCACGTCGGATACTTGGAGCGCTGCGTCAGCACCGACTCAGTCAGCGATGGAAGAACGTGCCGCGGTAGTCGTCGAGGCGGTCCCGATCGAGTTGCCACAACTGCGTTGCTGCTTCGACCCCGCTGGTTGCGACATTGCCGCGAAGATTCGCCCAACCGAGCAGTGCACGTGCCCGCGCGGGAAGTGTGCGCGCCAGCGCCTCCGGTACCGAATGAACCACGGCCTCCTCGGGCGTGAGCCAGCCCACCAAGAGTCCGATGTACAGTGCCTCGCGTACGCGATCGCCGCTGGTGTTCGCCCCTCCACCGTGTGCAAGCCCTCCGAGGTACACCAGCGCGTCACCGGGTTCCATCTCCACCGGTTGCGCGCGCATCGCGTCGATGGGCGTGTCGTACGGTTCGAGATGGCTGCCGAGCACCACGTTGGTGGCGCCAACGGCGGTGTCGTAGTCGCCGAGAGCGAACAGTGCTGACACCTGCAGGTTGATCCCGAGGCGCGCTGCGTACGACCAGTTCACGTCGTCCCGGTGCAGGGGTTGGGCATCGTTGCCCGGGCGGATGTAGATGGTCTCGGCTTGACTCATCCAGTAGTGGCCGCAGTGCTCGAGCAGGACTGCATCAGCGATCGCCAGCAGCGTGGGGTTCAGCAGGATCGTGTCGACGAAGGCCAGACTCTTGGCCGCGAGTCCCTGGACGCGCACCGTGTGCGGCCCGTAGAAGCCCTGGTCGTCACCGAATCCGGGCTCTCGACGTTCCACATGAGGTGCGATCTCGGCGCGCACCTGATGGGCGGCGCCCAACGTGAGCATGCCGCGTACCACCACGCCACCGTCACGCAGCAGTGCGTTCACCACCGCAGGAACGTCGTTCGGCGAGAGGCGCTCGATGTTGTCGCTTCGATCGCCGGTCACCGGCGCACCCTAACCACAAAGCGATTCGGGATGTTCCGGTTTCGGGAAGTACCGCGCCGGCCGCTTGCAGTACGAATCAGCCCGATGCGATTTCGGTCTCGACGTACAGTCGTTTGCGCGCCCAGCGCGCCACGTACACCAGACCCAAGAGCACAGGAACCTCGATGAGTGGGCCCACTACCCCGGCGAGTGCCTGACCCGAGGTGACCCCGAAGACGCCGATACACACCGCAATGGCGAGCTCGAAGTTGTTGCCCGCTGCAGTGAACGCCACAGAGACGGCCCGGTCGTAGGCCATGCCGAGACGAGCTGCACCGAGGAAAGCAACGCCCCACATCACGATGAAGTACGCAAGCAGGGGCAGGGCGATCCGTGCGACGTCCCATGGTTCGTCGGCAATTCGGTCGCCCTGCAGTGCGAACAGAATCACGATGGTGAACAGCAAGCCGTAGAGCGCAAACGGACCGACTCGGGGAGCGAAGCGGTGTTCGTACCACTCGCGCCCCTTGACCCGTTCGCCGATCACACGTGTGGCGAATCCGAGGACCAGAGGGATGCCGAGGAAGATGAGCACCGACTTCGCGATCTCCCATACCGAGACGTCGATTCCGGAGGTGTCGAGACCGAGCCAACCGGGGAGTGTGTCCAGATAGAAGTAGCCGAGGGCAGAGAACGCAACGATCTGGATGAGGGCGTTGATGGCGACGAACACTGCAGCGAGTTCGTTGTTGCCGTTGGCGAGATCGATCCAGATGATCACCATGGCAATGCACGGAGCGAGTCCCACGATCACGAGTCCGGTGCGGTAGTCGTCCAGATCCGGCAGCATCAACCACGCAAGCGTGAACATCAGTGCGGGCCCGATCAACCAATTGAGCACCAGGGTCAGCACGAACGGCCGGCGATCCTGCAGCACGCCGCCGATCGCCGCGTAACGAACCTTCGCGAGCACCGGATACATCATCACGAGCAGGCCAATGGCGATCGGCAACGACACGGTGTCGATCTTCACCCGGTCCAGCGCATCATCGAGTCCGGAAAAGATGTTGCCCAGTACGAGGCCGAGCACCATCGCAAGAGCGATCCACACCGGCAGGAATCGATCCAGCGTGGACAGTCGTTTCTCGGCAACGACGGGTGCGGCTGCTGTCATTCGTCGCCTCCGAGCAGTTGCTTC
>JAFMJD010000176.1 GCA_017853685.1 Actinomycetota bacterium
AGTTCCTCGCCCAGAACCCGGGCAAGGTGTTCACCCGCGAGATGCTGCTGTCACGTGTGTGGGGCTACGAGTACTACGGCGGTGCGCGCACCGTGGACGTTCACATCCGGCGCCTACGCGCCAAGATGGGCGAAGAACACGCGAACCTGATCCAGACGGTTCGCTCGGTGGGGTACCGCTTCGGCCAGAGCCGCTGGGGCTGATTACTTCCCGTTGAGCCGTGCCACCACGGGTGCAAACGGCTCGAGGTTGCGATCCGACACGGTGATGTAGCTGATGCCGTAACGCTCGCGCCGCTCGACGAGACGATCGCAGATGGCGTCCACCGATCCGATGAGGGCGTTGGGGTGCGCCATCATCTCCTCGCCGGTGATGCCGAACATCTGACCCATCTTCTCGGCGGTGGGCAGTGCATCCGGGGTCACCACGGTGAAGTAGGCGCCCACCTCCAACTCGATCTGGTCGAAACGCGAGCCGGCACCCGCCTTCACCCACGACAGACGGTCCTTCATGCCGGCATCCATGGCCGACTGGATACTCGCCGGCGTCACTGCACCGGCCTTGTTGTTGAAGTTGAACGACACGATGTCGGCGAGCTGACCGGCGAGCGTGAGCATCTTTTGTGCGCCGCCACCGATCATGATCGGCATCGACTTGGATGCGGGTACCGGAGCACCCTTCATCCCGTGCACGTTCACCGCCGAGTTCGTCATCTCGATGGTGTCGCCACCGAAGAACGCCTTCAGGAAGGTCACCGTGTCGGCAAGGCGCGCGATGCGGGTGGGTGTGCTGTCGAGCGTGAGACCCATCGACTCGTATTCGGACTTCACCCAACCGGCACCGAGGCCGAGCTCGAATCGTCCGTCGGAGAGAAAATCGAGTGTGGCCGCGCTCTTGGCCAGCACCACGGGCTGGTGGTAGTCGATGCACAGCACGCGGGTGCCCACCCGCAGCGTGTCGGTCACCGCTGCGGCAGCAGCGAGCGCCGGAAACGCGGCCAGCAACTGACCACCGTTCGAGGCGGGATCCACATAGTGGTCCGGGGCGTGCAGGGTGCTGTACCCGTTGGCCTCGGCCTTGCGGGCCAGGTCCTTCCACTCGGCAGCCGATGCGGCGGTCGACGACTGCACGGCGAAACGGAACTTGTTGACGGCCATGGCACGCTCCCCTGATGTGCGACCCTGCGGGTCGGTCAGGCGCCATTCGTAGCATCCCCGGACCGTCGGCGGCGAGGCCGACCCCGTTTCAGCCCGCCTGGATCCGGGTGGCCTCCCGGCGGTGACGCACGAGTGCGTCCTGCAGCGAGGCATCGTCCACCACATGTCCGTCGCGGACCACGAAGCGACCCTGCACGATGGTGTGGAGCGCCGAGGTGGGTCCGCATCGCAGCCAACCCTCGATGGGGTCGGCGATCGCTCCCGCAAATCGGGGTCCGTCGAGCCGCCAGATCGCCACATCGCCGACGGCCCCGGGGGTGAGTACCCCGATCTCGCCCTCACGCCCGAGGCATCCGGCGCCGCCCACCGTGGCGCACTCGAGTGCCATGCGAGCAGTTCCCGCCCCGGCCCCGTCACGGAGTTTGGCGAGCAACATCGCCTGGCGGGCCTCGAGCCACAGCGACGCCGAATCTGCCGACGACGAGCCGTCCACGCCCAGACCCACTTTCACGCCCGCTGCGCGCAACGGCACCACCGGCGAGATGCCCGACGACAAGATCAGGTTCGACGACGGACAATGGGCGGCGCCGATCCGCGCAGCACCGAGGCGGCGCACCTCATCGGCATTCGGCATCACGCAGTGCGCCACCCACGTACGGTCCGTGCACCATCCGGTGCGTTCGAGGTACTCGGTGGGGCGACAACCAAAACGCGCCACGGAGAAGTCGTCATCCTCGGCGTTCTCGGCGAAGTGCGTGTGCAGGCGGACATCGAGGCGTTCGGCGAGTTCGGCCGAGCGCACCATGAGCGATTCGGTCACGCTGAACGGCGAACACGGAGCGAGCGCTATGCGGATCATCGCACCGTGCGAACGATCGTGGTGCCGGTGCACGGCTTCTTCCGACGCAGCCAGAATGGCGTCGTCGTCTGCCACGAGATCATCAGGTGGCAGTCCGCCGTCTTTCTGCGAGAGCGACATCGATCCGCGCGTGGGGTGGAAGCGCACGCCGATCGACCGTGCAGCAGCAATCTCTGCAGCAAGCAGATCGCCGCCCCGCACGGGGTGCACATAGAGATGGTCGGTGCTGGTGGTGCAACCACTCAGCGCCAGTTCGGCCAGACCGACCCAGGTGGACACGTACACCGATTCCTCGTCGAGACCGCGCCACAACGGATAGAGCGACTGGAGCCAACCGAACAGCGGCTCGGAGGTCATCGACGGCAGTGCGCGCGTGAGGTTCTGGTAGAGGTGGTGATGGGTGTTGATGAGCCCCGGAGTCACCAAGCAGCCGTCGGCATTGATCACCTCATCGGCCGCTGGCAGTGGATCCGTGGACGAGCCCACCGCCTCCACGAAACCACCCGTGATGGATACCCAACCACCCTGGAGTTCCCGGCGCGCCGAGTCCATCGTGGCAATGCACCAGGCGTTCTTGATGAGCAGATCAGCCATGGTGATCCATCATGCCGACATCGAGTCGAGGAGCCAACGAATGTCGTCATCGTGGGTGGCGGGGTTCACGAAACACAGCCGCGCCACGGTCTCACCGCGCCACACTGTGGGGGTCACGTAGCCGATTCCCGCTGCGGCGATCCGTTCGCTCCACTCCCTGTAGTGGTGGGCGTCCCAACCCACTCGCCGCAGCAGCACCACCGACAGTTCCGGGTCCATCACCAGTTCGAGATGTGATGACGCTGTGATCATCGCTGCAGCGTGTCGGGCCGAGCGCAGATTCGCCTCCACCGCAGCGGCATACGCATCGGTGCCGTACACGGCGAGACCGAACCAGAAGGGCAGTCCACGCGCCCGCCGGGTGAGATGGTGCGCAAAGTCCGAGGGGTTCCACTCGGCCCGCCACTGCGTGGGCTCGAGATAGGCGGCGTGCTGGGTGTGCGCGTCGCGGGCCGTTGCCGGATCGAGATACACCAGAGCGCAGCAGTCGAACGGGGCGAAGAGCCACTTGTGCGGATCGATGATGAGACTGTCGGCGCGCTCGATTCCTGCGAAGTGGTGCCGCACGCCGGCCGACAGCAGTGCGGCGCCGCCGTAGGCGCCGTCGATGTGCAGCCACGCACCGAGGTCGGCCGCAACATCGGCCGCAGCGGCGAGATCATCCACGACACCGGCGTTGGTGGTGCCGGCGGTAGCAACCACAGCAAACACTCTCGAGCGGCGAGACGGTCCCAACTGATCCACTGCGTGCACCAATGCACTGCGATCGAGACGGCCTCGATGGTCGGCGGGGATCGCCACCACATCGGCGTCCATCACGCGCGCCGCTGCCTCCACCGATGCATGCGCGCCGTCCGAGGTCACCACGATGCCGCGGGTGCGGTCGAATGCTCCGTTCGCGCGTTCTCGCCAACGATGGCGCGCGGCGATGAGCGCCGACAGGTTGCCGGCCGTTCCCCCGCTGACGAAGACGCCACCGGCACCAACGGGCATTCCTGCCAGTGCCGCCAACCACTCGAGCGCTTCGTTCTCGGCATACACCGCACCCGAGCCGTCGGCGAAGGTGCCGGGATACATGTTCCACACCGAGACGAGCACGTCGGCGAGCGTCGATGCATGCGACGGCGCCGCAGGTACGTACGCGAGGTACAGCGGGTGATCGATCGTGAGACAACTGGGCGCCAGCACATCGACAAAGCGGCGCAGGGCCTCGGGTCCACCCAGCCCCGACGCCGTGATGCTCGTGCCGAGCGCGCTCCGGAGTTGGTCGTAAGTCAGCGCACGCCCGAGATCGGGCTGTTCGTCGTCGAGGCGTGACCGAAGAGCAGCAACGACATCGTCGAGCAACTGTCGGGCTTCGTCGTCCCGCCCGGGGGGATGCCACACCATGAGGGGTCAGTGTCGCGCGGGGCGGGCCCTGCAACACGGGGCTTTCGACCCCGATTCAGATCCCGACTCAGACCCCGACGTCGAGCAGTTCGCTGCCCTCGTGCCGGGCCTCGCCGTCTTTCCAGAGCAACTGACCGAGCACTGCGGCGATCGCAGCGAAACTCATGCAGATGACCACCGGGGCCAACAGCAGCGCAATGATGATGAGAACTGCACCGGGCACGTCGTCACCCTACCCGACGAAGGCCCACGCCTCGATCTCGACCACGCCACCCATGGGCAGTGCGGCGACACCGATGGTGGAGCGGGCGGGGCGGCTCTCGCCGAAGCCGGCGACATACGCCTCGTTGAACACCGGGAAGTCGCCCATGTCGGTGAGGAAACACATCGTCTTCTTCACATCGGCGATGGTGGCGCCAACGCTGGCGAGTTGCGCCTTGAGATTCTCGACGGCCTGGGCGGTCTGGGCCCGAACACCACCGGCGACGATGGCGCCGTCTTTCATGCCGAGCTGACCGGACACGATGATCCAGTCTCCGGCGCGCACGACAGGGGTGTAGGGACCGACGGGGGCGTTGCTCATGAACGAGAGCGTAGGCGCCGTGCCCGCCGGATCACCACACCGGGCAGTTGCCACACGTGGTCGACGTCCCAGACC
>JAFMJD010000177.1 GCA_017853685.1 Actinomycetota bacterium
GTTGGCACCCATTCGGGTTCGCATCAAGGCCCGGTCGCGGGCAGCTGCTCGAGCGGGCCTTCAGTTCGGCAATGCCGTCGCTGAACTTGGAGCGCTCGGCCTCGAGATGCAGACCTACGGAGTTCGACAGCAGTTTGCTGATCGGCTCGATGAACTGGCCGCTGCCGAGGCCACAGCACGGCGTCGAGCCGAGCTGATGCGCGGCCTACTCACACCTCTCTACACCACCCTCGCGTACGGCGCGCTGGTGATGGGCTTGGGCGTGGCTGCGCTGGTGGGCGTGAGAGAACTGTCGGCTGTCGGTTCGGTGATGTTGGTGATGATGCGGTCGCTCAGCTACGGCCAGCAACTGCAGACGGCATCGGCTTCACTGCTGGCGGCGATGCCGTCGATCGAGCAGATCGATCAGGCACTCCACCTCTACCGGGAGTCGCCTGCGACCTCGGGGGCGGCGACGCTGAGCAAGGTCGGGGTCATCGAGGCGCAGGGCGTCGGGTTTTCGTACGGCTCGGGCCGCCCCGTGCTGTCTGACGTGTCGTTCCGGTTCGAGCCCGGTGAGGTGATCGGAGTCATCGGGCCATCCGGTGCCGGTAAGTCGACCCTGGTGCAGCTCTTGTTGGGCGTCCGTGAGCCCACGCAGGGAACCATCACGGTGGGGGGTATCGACCTGCGTGACGTTGACCGCTCGTCGTTGGCGCGTCGTGTGGCATTCGTGGCTCAGGACGCGCTCTTGTTCTCGGGCACGGCTGCAGAGAACATTCGATTCTTCCGCCAAGGCGTGACCGACTCCGCAGTACTGCACGCAGCCGATCAGGCGCAGGTGCGTGCCGATCTCGAGGCCATGGAACTTGGCATCGACACTCCACTCGGCGACCACGGTCTTCGACTTTCTGGTGGTCAGCGCCAACGGCTCAGCATTGCCAGAGCCTTCGCCACCCATCCGGATTTCCTCGTGCTCGACGAACCGACAGCGGCGCTTGATCCGTTCACCGAGGCGCTCGTCCGAGACACGATCGCTGGTCTGAAGGGCGCGACCACTGTGGTGGTGATCGCCCATCGAATGTCCACTCTCGACATGTGCGATCGCATCATGGTGATCGACGGCGGTCGCGTGACTGCGTTCGACCGACCAGAAGTGTTACGCCAGAAGAGCGAGTTCTATCGCAGGGCGCTGGAACTGTCAGGCATCGCGTGAACACGTCCGCACCAGGTCCGGGTGCTGCGGTCGGCATGAGTACCGAGCCTCTGCTCTCCGTGGTGATTCCCGTTCACAATGGGGCAGAGACGATTGGCCAACAACTCGATGCCGTTCTGTCGTCATCCGAGCCCGTCTTCGAGGTGGTCGTCGTCGACAACTGCAGTACTGACGACACCTCCGAAGTGGTGACGAGCCGATCGTCCGTTGATGCCCGTGTGAGGCTCATCGTGGCAGCGGACAAGAAGGGTGAAGCATTTGCCCGCAACGTGGGCGTACGCGCTGCGCGTGCTGCTCTGGTGGCATTCTGTGATGCCGATGACGTCGTCTCCAGCGGGTGGGTGGAGGCGATGTGGCGCGGGCTCGGCGAGCACGAGTACGTCACTGGTCCGGTCTACGTCGATCGTCTGAATCCAACATGGCTTGCGGGTATGCGCGGAAGGGCGCTGTTCTCGGGGATACCGCGTACCGTCGGTGGCATCGAGTTCGCCCATGGATGCAACTTCGGAGTACGGCGAGATGTGGCCATTGGGCTCGGGTTCGACGAGTCGGTGCGAATCGGTGCCGACATCGATTTCGCGATCAGGGCCCATCGCGCCGGGGTCGTACTCGGCTGGGCTCCGGGAGCCGTGGTGTCCTACAGATTTCGGTCGTCCGCTTGCGAGCGGTGGCGGCAGGCGGTCTCCTATGGTCGGGCCGCAGATCATCTCCACCGACTCGTTGGTTCCGACTGGCGCCTGAGGCATCGGTGCCGTGCTCAAGTTCGGCGGCTCGGCTGGTTGATCCGGTCTGTGCCTCGGCTGATTCGGCGCGACGTACGGGCGCAGTGGTGGTGGACGTTGGCGCTTACCGTCGGAGAAGTCAGAGGCGGTGAACGCTGAACGATGAAGGTCTCGGTGATCATTCCCTGTCACAACCAGGCGCAACACCTGGCGGAACAACTCGATGCGCTCGCCGTGCAGCAGTTCGGTGGAGAGTGGGATGTGATCGTGGTCGATCACCGTTCGACCGACGGGACCTCTGACATCGCGCTCGCTCATGCGGGACTGAGAGGTCGTCTACGCGTCGAACGCCTTGATGATGGGCATGGGGTCGCTCGCGCCCGCAGGGCTGGCGTCGAAGCGTCGGACGCCGAAGCCTTCTTGTTCTGCGATGGTGACGACGTCGTCGCACCCGGGTGGCTTGACGGTCTGGCCAGCGCCATGAATCTGGTTCCACTCGCGACAGGCCAGGTGGACACACAGCGCCTCAATCCGCCCGCGCTCGCCATGAGTCGCGGACGGGGACGGAATGGTGTTGCTCCCACCTTCGCCAGCCACCCCTTCGTGAGCGGTGGCAATTGCGCGATTCGACGCGATGCATGGGAGTTGCTGGGTGGATTCGACGAGCAATTCCCTGGGCTCGAGGACATCGAGTTCTCGCTGCGGGCGGTGAAGGCGGGTGTTCCCATCCGCTTCGTCCCGGAGGCCGTACTGCACTACAGGTATCGATCTGAGGCGAAGGTTCTGTGGCGCCAAGCCACGTTCTACGGTGCAAGTGGGCCGTTGCTGGCGCGTCGCTGCATCGAACTCGGGCTCACCCCTCCACCTCGCCGGGCGGGTCTGCGCTCTTGGGCCTGGCTCGTGGTGTATCTGCCGGTCGCGTGGGTGCCGAGGTACCGCCCCCGTTGGTGGTGGACCCTCGGTTCGCGGATCGGGTCACTTCGCAGCGCGCTTGGCACCCGCCTCTTCCCGATGTGAAGCCCACCCGGGATACAGAGTGCCTCAACTAGCCTCCGCTCCGGTGTCGCGGTTGATCTTTGCATGCGGGGCTCCCCACGGAGGAGCGCTCGAGAGCACGTTGGCATTGGCGCGGCTGGAGGCAGCTCGAGGCCGTGAAGTGATCGTGCTGGTCGCTTCGGGAGATCCGTACGATCGCATGCCCGCAGTTGTCGGACTGCTCGTCCGACTTCGGCGCCACAATCGGCCCATCGGTGAACTGGGTTGGTGGTTGCATGACGCGCTCGCCGGTCGCGGCGCTGTGGTCGAGCGACTCGGACAATCAGTGCGGCTCGTCGCTGATGTTCCCTCGGCGGTGCGCAAGATCGTGCGGAGCGAGGACATTCTGGTGATGAACAGTTTGCGCTGTGTTGACCTGGAGCGCCTTGCGCGCCTCGGATCCCGTGCGTCTGCAGAGGTTGTCTGGTACTTGCGTGAGACGTCGTCGCTCCGGCATGCCGCCCGCATCGACCACGTGGTGGATCGAGTGATTGCGAACTCCCGGCCTCTCGCCGAGGAGTATTCGGTGATCACTGGATCGTCGTGCGCCTACGTGCCATCGGTGATTGACGTCAGCGGTCTCGATCGGCCGTCAGAAGACGGATGTGTGCTGCTCGTGAATGCAACCCCCGTGTTCGGACTTCGAGAGGCGTTCGAGATTGCCCGCGCTCTCCCGCACCGGCGGGTCGTGTTGCAGGAGTCATGGCCGATCGAGCCCGGGCAGGTTGCGACGTTGTTGGCCGAAGCCGAACATCTGCCGAATGTGGAGTTCCGCCACCGAGTCGCTCGCGAAAGGGTGTTCGAGGACGCCGCCGTGCTCATCGCGCCGTACGCATCGGAGGTAGTCGGGCTCAGCCGGCCGCGCGTCGCACTCGAGGCGCAAGCCCTTGGCATTCCGTTGGTGGCATACGACGTGCCTGGCCTCGCCTCTGTTGCTGCATCCCGTGAACTGCTGGTACCAGTCGGAAGCGATGTCAGCGAATGGGTTGCGCGGATCGAGGCGGTGGCAGCGGATGCACCGCGGTTCGCGGAAGTTGCGCGGCGGTTCGCTGCGAGCGAATTGATCGATGACAGATCACTGGTCGAGCAGTTCGAGTCTGTGATCGGCCAGCATCCAGCCCGAGCCGAGGAGTTGGACTTGCCGAAGTACTCGGCTGCGGTGGTGACATTCGGCCGGGTAGCAGCACTGTGCGAGAGCCTTGCCGCTCTGGCGGGGCAGTCGGTTCCGCCCAGTTGCATCGTGGTGGTCGACAATGACCCGGCAGCGGTCGTGGATGGTGCTGCTGAGGCGGCGATCAGGGATGCCGTTGCTGGTAGTGGCATCCCGCTCATCTACCTGACTCCCGGTGCGAACCTCGGGCCATCCGGAGGATGGGCGCTCGGGGCCGAGCGCCTCCGAGTCGACCCGGCCCGCGGTGACTGGTTGATGCTCATCGATGACGACGACCCACTGATCAACTCGTGTGTCGCAGCGGAGTTGCTCGGTGTGACGATCACGTTGGGTCGACGTGTCGTTGCGGTGGGCCGTCGTGGCGCCGTGGTTGGCCGGTGGACCGGTCTCTTGCGGCGGGTTCGGCCTGTTCGTGGTGCCGTGGTCGATGCTGACTACCTGGCGGGTAACGGTACGCCGCTGT
>JAFMJD010000043.1 GCA_017853685.1 Actinomycetota bacterium
CGCACCCGTCGTGCCAGTAGCACCCGTCAGACCCTGACTACCCGAAGCACCCTGCGCACCGGTATCACCCTTGGTGCCCTGCGATCCCTGGATTCCCTGCGGTCCGATCGGACCAGTGGCACCGGCCGGACCCGCACCACCCTGCGACGCGAAGAGCGCCCACTTGTTGCTCGGGCCAGGAGTTTCCGAACCCGGGATGATCCCGGTGTTGGTTGCCAGCGCGATGTAGGTGGAACCACCCCAGTACACGGCATCACCCTTGTAGTAGGTGGTGTTGACATCCCAGACGTTCTTGAACGTCAGCGGCGGGCCGGTCGGACCGGCGACGCCCGTGTCGCCCTGCGCACCGGTATCACCCGGGCGTCCCGTGGCACCGGTTGCACCGGTTGCACCGGTTGCGCCATTCAGTCCATTCGTGCCGGCCACACCAGTATCGCCCTGGCCGCCCTGCGCACCCGTATCTCCCGTGCTGCCGCGCGCGCCCGTATCGCCTTGTCCACCCTGCGCACCGGTGCTCCCCGGCGCGCCCTGCACACCGGTATCGCCCTGACCACCCTGCGCGCCCGTGGCACCGGTTGCACCAGTGGCACCCGTTGCGCCATTGAGTCCATTCGTACCGGCCACACCGGTGTCACCCTTGGGCCCGGCGAGTGCATTCGTGAAATAGCCGAACACCTGGATCGAGAGGTTCTGCTCGCGCTCCACCCACACCGAGATCCGTCCGAGCGCATCGGTGGGCACCACCAGACTGATCGCATTGCGCCACGTGTGCGTCCAATACGTAGGAACCGACGGGCGCACGGTTGCTCCGGACCACACCGTGATGGCGCTGACCGGAGTCGTCGGGTTGTACGAAACGAGCGCAATGGCCACCGCAGTGACCGATCCATCGCTCGGGATCCCTGCGCGACCTGCGATGGGCACCACCGTGATCGATCGTGCCCGCACCGGGATACGCGGAATGCCCGCGTTGTCCACCGTGGTGCCGCGACGCGTGTCGAGGAGTGTCACGGGTCCGACCGGCACATACGAACTACCGACGGTTGCCTGAGCAGTTGCGGGCGTCGCCGACATCGTGAGCGATGCAACGCCGAGCGCGGCGACCGAAACGGCGAGGCCGAGGAAGCGACGCGGGGTCAGACGACGAGCGGGGACGAGTCCTGAATCCACCATAAGGACTTCACTCTACGCGTTGGCGCCACCACCGACAAGATATTTACGAACCCTTCCCGAGGAAGTCGGCGCCGGCCGTTGCCCGATACATGATCTCCACCCGGTCACCGGCGCACGCGAGGAGGTGCACCATCGTGGCATCGAGCTCGAAAATGGCGTCTTGGCCGGCCCGTTGGCCGATCCGACGGGCATCTGCTCGGGTGAGACCCCACGCCACGAGGCTCGCCTCGGCGTGATCGCCAGCCGCTGACCTCCCCGCTCCGTGCACATACCGACCACCGTGGGCCGTGATGTCGGCGGCCACGTGTTGATTCGCCTGCGCATTGGTGTGCTCGTCGAGGATCTCGCCGCCCGGGTTCCAACCCGTGATTACCCAGACCGGCCCGTCGAAGGGCCAGGTATCGACTCCGTCAGGACCGTGCAGTGTGGTGAGTTCGCCGGGGATCAACTCGGCGACCACCTCGGTGGATCGATAGTGATCCCAGCGTCGATCGGCGGGACCGCCGGCCAACTGACCGCCGAATACTGCAGCGAGCGTGGGCATCACACCAGCGGAGAGATCAATGATGCACTGCACCGCCGCCGACACCTCGTCGGCGATGCAGGTCTCGGCCACCAGATCCACCATCGCAACCACCCGCGAACCCGAGGAGTCCGACACATGGGCGAGTCGAACGAACTCGTGCGTGCCGTTGAGGTCGTTCAGTTCGGTGAGCAACTCGGCAGTGCGCTCGATCTGCCAGACCAAGACGCCCAGCACTCGCAGCACGCCCGGACGATCGCACAGATCGAGCACCCCACAGACCTGCACCCCAGCATCGGCGAGCCGGTAGCGCCCACGCCAGTCCCGCGCCGTTGCTGCAGGACCGAACGCCGCCTCGATAACGCGCTCCACGCGTTCGCGTGCGAGCGAGGCGTGCGAGCGTGGCTGCGCGACTGCACCGGTGACGTCGCCGGCGAGGAAGCACACCGGCGCGTCATCATCGTGTGGAAATACCACGGTGACATCGGATTCGACGCCCCGGTCGACGCCCAACTTCACTCCCCGGATGGTGTCGAGCAGGTCCGTGAGTGCAACCACGTGTACGCGAGCGCGGGCCGACACCGAGGTGCCCACCGAGATGCCGAAGCAGGCAGCGTTGTCGTCGGGCCAAGCGCCCGTCACGACGAGCTGGCCGTTGCGGAGCGAGAGGATCAGAGGTTGTGTCGCGCTGTCGTGCTCCGTGGACTCCGGTGAGATCTGACGTGTGAGCGCGAGTCCGCACAGGAACTGCAGTTCGCGCAGCGGCACCGTGACTCGCGCGCAATCAGCGGGTGGCATCAGCAGCACTGCAGACTCCGGCGCAACCGGGGACGAGTGGGTGAATTCACCACGATGACTGCCGCTCGACACGGTGAGCGTGCAGCGGCCGTCGGAATCGATGCGACTGTCGAGCGCGGTCTCGCCGCTCGCGTCGGCTGCCATGGTGGCGAACCACACCAGCACCGGGGGAACCATGCACTGGTACAAGCCGAGGTCTGTTCCGCCACGAAGTCGGATCGCTCGCGTCGAGTCGGCCACTTCCCATGTCCGGTGGCTTCCCGCACAGCTCAACCGTATGGAGGGCACCGTGCCCTGATCACCGGGCCCCAGCATCCGGCTCATCTCGGTCACTGCCCTCCACTCGTCCTGGGGAATGGTCGTGTGCACCCTTGGCTCCTCTCGCTCGGGGCGAACCCCCGGGGTTCAACGCAACTTCGGCGATTCGTGTGACCCGCCCGGGAGCACCGTGCGAGCATGAGGCATGGCAGAACGCTTGACCGGCAGACGAATCCTCGTGACCAGCGCCGATACCTTCATGGGCCCGGCAATCGTGGACCACTTCCGGGCCGAGGGGGCCGAGGTGATCGCCGATACCGGACTGCTCCTCGGGCCCGACGACGCCGATCTGCTCGTGGGCCGCTGCGGGCACCTCGACGCTGTCATCGCGAACTTCGAGTACCCGGCATACCGGGCCCGCACGGTTGACATCGCCGATGCCGAGTGGCAGGCGGGCTTCGACCACATGGTGCACCCACTGATGCGAACCGTGCGCGCCGTGGCCCCGCAGATGATTGCCCGGCGATCCGGCTCCATCGTGGTGACCGGCTCGTCGTCGCCGCTGCGTCGCATGTCGCCCCAGACCATTTCCTATGTCACGGCGCGGGCTGCACAACTCGCGTTCGTTCGTTCGGCCGGACACGATCTCGCGCGACACAACGTTCGACTCAACGCCATCGCCCAGAACTTCGTGGCCAATCCCGTGTATTACCCACCCGAACTGTTGGCGAACCCACGCTTCCAGGAGCGTCTTCCCACCGAGGTGCCGGCGGGTCGCATCGGCACACCCGAGGAGAGCGGCGAGCTCGCACTCTTCCTCGTGTCGGAGGCATCGTCGTTCATCTTCGGTCAGATCATCAGCAACGACGGCGGGTGGAGCTGATCCGCTCGGATCCGACCATGCGGTTCGTGAGCGTGCTCAGACCAGAACGGCGTGTAACACACCTACCATTGCACCGCCGACGATCACCCATGCCGAATTGATGCGCGTAGATGCGAGCACCAACAGCGCCGCAACACCGAGCGACCATGTGGGGAAGTCGAATAGCGCTGCGTCGGCAAGACGGATGAGTACTCCGCCCATCAGACCGAGCGAGCACCACGTGACGCCATCCACGAACGCCTTCAACGTGGGAACCCGACGCATCCACGGCAGCACGCGCGAGATGGCCGATACGAAGACGAATGACGGAGCGAAGATGCCGAGCGTGGCAACGGCTGCGCCGGCCGGGCCGTGCAATTGCCAGCCGAGGAATGTCGCGGTGGTGAACACCGGCCCGGGCGTGATCTGACCCACGGCCACCGCATCGAGGAGTTGTTCGGCGCTGAGCCACCCGTACCGGTGCACGAGTTCACGCTCGAGGAATGCGAGCAACACGTACCCGCTGCCGTAGATGACGGCGCCGATCCTCAAGAAGAGCAGACCGATTCGCAGCACATCGGGTTGGGCGAACCCTGCGCCCACCAAGCCGATGCCGCCGGCCACACCGAGTCGACCCGACGAACCGCTGGCGCTCACTGCACGGACGGCCGCCATGACCGCACCCCCGACGAACAACACCGCCAGTTCGTTCACGCCGACGAGATACAGCACTCCCGACGCAAGCGCGAGTGCGGCCGGACCGGGTGCGGCAAGTGTGGAGCAGCCCAAGCCGTACAACGCGTGGGCCACGATGGCGATGACGACCGGAAGAATTCCATAACGCAGGTCGAACACGAGTGGGTTGGTGCCGTAGCGCTCGTACGCAAATGCCAATGCGCCGACGATGAGCACGGCGGGCACGATGAACGCCACGCCCGATACGAGCAGTCCACGCCACCCCGAACGACGGGACCCGATGTGCATCGCCATCTCGGTGGAGTTCGGTCCCGGAATCAGGTTGGTGACACCCACCATCTCCATGAACTCTGCGTCGTCCATCCACTTGCGCTGCACCACGAGTTCACGTCGCGTGAGTGCGATGTGCGCAGCCGGACCGCCGAAGCCGATGACTCCGAGTCGCAGGAACAGTGTTGCGAGTTCGCGCAGTCGGCCGGTTGCGCTCACCAGGCCGACGTTACGGTCACCGTCGCATCGGTTCCACCGGCGTTCGCGTAGCCCCACAGATTGTTCGCCGTCACGCCACCGAACACCACCCTGCCGCGTCGCCCTGCGTTCACCGGCGTGCAACCCGGGGCGAGCACGTCGTCACCCGCGGTACCGAACTGACGCGCTCGCACACTGGCGCCCGACGGCAGGAGCCGCGCCACCAGTTGGTCGGAACCACCAGCGGGGGTGACACCGGGCAGTACTCCGGTGGTGGAAGCGCCCACATAGATACGCCGGTTCCAACCAAAGCTCACCGAACCGGCGATGTCGTCTCCGGTGGTGCCCCATTGATTCACCCACGTCGTTCCACCGGTGGCGCTCAGCCGCATCACCACGGCGTCATGCGTGGTCTCGCCCACGGGTGTGTCGTATCCCGTCACAGTGCCGAGTGCTCCCGTGGTGCTGCCCACTGCGTACACCGCTCCGCCGATTGCACCGTCGTGTGTCACGCCGAGGAGTTGATCATCGTGTTCGGTACCCGGCTGTCGGAACCACGTGCGTCTGCCGTACCGATTGAAGCGTGCGATGAACGCATCACGGCCGAGGTGGTGGACCTGCGCGCCTGCACCGTCGAGATCGCCCTCGGTGGATCCGACGACATAGACCTCGCTGGAACCGCGCACGCTCACACCCGCAGCGAGGTCTTCGCCGGCGGTACCGAACTGGTACGACCAGCGCAGGGTGCCACCGGCGTTGAACTTGGCCAGCAGTGCATCGGTCAGCCCTGCCGCCGTGTTGCCGGGACGCTCTCCGCTGTTGAAGACCCCAGTAGTGCCTGCAGCGAGGTACAACTCCCCGACCGTGGACCGAGCGAGACCATGGGCGATGTCGTCGCCGATCGTTCCGTACTGACGCACCCATCGGCGTCGGCCCGTCTTGTCGAACTTCATGAGAAAGATGTCGTGGGTGCCCGCCGTCCCCGAATTGGCCACCTCGGTGAATGCTCCGGTGGTGGACCCGGCCACATACACATCACCGTTGGCGGCAACCGCCATGGTGTTCGCAGCGAGCTCGTTGCCCTCCGTGCCGAACTGTCGGACCCAACGCACCGTGCCGTACTGGTCGTACTTCGCGAGGTACAAGTCATTGTCGCCGCGGACTGCGACGCCGTTGATCACACCGTCTTGGGTCGAGCCGAGGACATAGAGATCGCCATTGCTCACCGAACCCACGGCCGACACGCTGTCGTTGCCCGTCGTTCCGAATTGATCGGTCCACCGAACCACCGACAAGGCCTCAGCCGCAGTGTCCAAGCCCATGGCGCACGAGGCCGCAAGCAACACTGCGCCGAACGCACACACACGTCGAATTCTCCGATTCCGACCCATCCCACGCCCCCACATCGAGTAACGGGTGGAGATTAGGTCAACCCACTGCGCTGCTCAGTGGGATGTGGCGCCTAGACGATCACGGGATGACGGTGACGAACACGTCGGCCGCGCCCGCATGGCGGAGTCCCCACGTGGCGCCCTCGGTAGTACCCACCACCACCATGGTGCCGTTCGGTGCAACCACCACCGGAGAGCCGTACACGCTGTAGGTGTCGTCGTCGAGGCGACCTCCATCGCGTGCCGCGGTTCCGAACTGCCGATAACTCACGGCGAGACCGTCGGTGCTGATGCGGGCCGTGTACACGTCCTCGTCACCAGCATTCGTATAGGTGTCCATGGCACCGGTGGTGTATCCGCCCACGCTGATCTTGCCATTGCGGGCGATGCTGATGGACCAACCGAAGTCGTCGGCTGGCGAGCCGTGCTGGTTCCCCCAGCGCAAGGTGCCTTCCTTGCTGTACTTCAGCACCACGCCATCGGTGCCGCCCTTGTCCTGATCGGTGACCATCTCACCCGAGGTGAAGCCCGACACAAAGACATCGCCGGTCCGGTTCGTGGCCACTCCGTAGAACTGATCGTCCTCCGTGGTGCCGAACTGGCGGAGCCACTTGCGCGAACCGTTGCGGTCGAAGCGGATCAGGAATCCGTCGCCCTTGGTGACGTCGCTGCCGTTGAAGACCTGATCGCCGACTCCGTCGAGATCGGCATAGGTGGTGCCGGCCACGTAGATCTCGTTCTGCGCGCTCACGGTGACACCCCACACCCAATCGTCCTCTGCGGTGCCGAACTGATTGGCCCACTGGAAACGACCGTCGCGGTTGAACTTCACGAGCGCGCTGTCCATCTTGCCCACATAGGAGTTCGGCGGGCGGGACCCGTCGAGCAGCACGCTCGTGGTCTCTACCGCCACGTACAGATCGCCGGTGCTGGACCGGGCGATGCCGTACGCCTGATCGTCGGCATCGGCGCCCCACTGGCGTACCCAGCGCAGACTGCCTTCCTTGTTGTACTTCGCGATGAAGATGTCCTGGCCACCCTCACTCGCGTTCTGGGGGAACTCGGCCTCGGCACCCGCCGTGCCGGCGATGTACACATCACCGTTGGGAGCCACCGCGATCTGGTTCGCCGGGAAGTCGTCACCGGTGGTACCGAGTTGGCGGATCCACTTGCGGCTTCCGCTCTTGTCGTAGCGGGCCAGGAAAACATCGGTGTCGGTGCCGTCGGTACCGGTCTCGACCTCGCCGCCGGTTTGCCCGTAGACATAGATGTCTCCGTTCGGCGCCGTGGCCACCGCTGCTGCCAGATCGACCTCGGACGTTCCGAATTGGGTGGACCACAGCGTGCGGGGCGACGAGATGACGGCGTCGGCAACGCCGATGGCGCCCAACGTGAGTGCGGCGGCACCGGCGAGACCGCCGACCACCCAGCGCCAGTGGCGGCGGAGTGCCGACGCCGTCTTGGTGTCATGAGCGGCATGACCCGTGTGATCCAAGTGGCCGATCTGTCCCCGGTGATCCATCGGACGCAGGCTAGGCGCTCAGACGATGCGGTGGGTATCCCTCTGACACAATGCGGTACATGCATGTTTGGTCGGGTAGCCACACGGTGGGAGCGGTGGCGGCGTGACCCGGCCGATCTTCTTCGAGCAGATCCGGGCGAACCACCGGCGGTCGATCCTCCTGCTGGTGACCACGTTCGTGATCCTCTACGCGTTCACCAACCTCATCGCTGCAGCGTTCGGTGGATACACCCGCAGCGTCGAGTGCTCCACGTACTCCACCTCATCGGACTGTTCGACCTCGTGGTACTGGAACCCGATGACGCTCGGGGTCACGGCCGTGGTGGTGGCCGCGTATCTGCTCATCGCCTACCTCGCCTCGGCCCGCGCCGCACTCGCACTCACACACGCACACCCCGCTACCGGGCCGGAATACGCGCAACTGCGAAACCTGGTGGAAGGTGTGTCGATCGCAGCGGGAATTCCGGCGCCGGCGATCTATGTCATCAACGATCCCGCTCCGAACGCGTTCGCCACGGGACTGAAGCCCGAGAAGGCTGCCGTAGCCGTCACCACCGGCTTGATGTCACGGATGTCCCGAAGCGAACTGGAGGGCGTGATCGCCCACGAGGTGGCCCACATCCGCAACCGGGACACGTCGTTCATGACGCTCGTGGTGCTCACGGTGGGTGCGATCGCCGTGATCTCCACGGTGCTGGTCCGCATCGGTGTGTACGCGTCGTTCCTCACGGGCGGACACGGCGGGCGGCGCAACCGGGACGCGAACAGCGCCGCTGCCCTCATTGCGCTGGCGTTCCTCGCCATCGGACTCGTGGGATTCCTCATCGCGCTCCCGGTGGCGACGTTGTTGAAGGCGGCGTTGTCACGCAAGCGCGAGACCATGGCCGACGCCTCGGCGGTGGAGCTCACGCGCAACCCTTCGGGAATCCGTTCGGCACTCGAGAAGCTCGAGTCCGACACTGCCGTGGTGCGGCATCTGTCCACCACGACGGCGCACCTCTGGATCGAGTCTCCGCTCGAGCGCAAGCCGAAGACCGGTTTCGTGGGAAGTGTCGGTCGGTTGTTCGATTCGCATCCGCCACTCGCTGAGCGCATTGCGATCCTTCGCCAGTACGAAGGGCTCGACCCCAACGCTCGCGGACCCCACGACTCGGGCCCCGGCGTACTCGGTGGCAACCTGACGAATCTCACCGACATGCCACCGCCACCCCCGGGCAGTCGTCCGCAGATGTGATTCAACGCGTGCCCGGGCACTGCGTCGCACAATTTCCCACCACCTACAGTGCGCCCATGCGCCCGAAGGCATTCGCCATCGGGGCCGTGGTGGGCATGCTGATCGTCGGCTCGCTCGTCGCCGCCCCACCCGCCAGCAACGCCGAGTTCACTGCGCCCATCGCGCTGTCGCGTACCTCGGGGCCGGTTGGCACCCAGGTGGGAGTCACGGGGAACGGCTTCGAACCCTTCGCTGCCGTGGACCTGCGCTGGGACAGCCCCACCGGAGCGGTGCTCGCCAACGGCAGCGCCACACCGAACGGGACGATCTCGCTCACCTTCACCGTGCCGACCTCGTCGACGGGACAAAAGGCGGTGGTGGTGTGCCAGACCTCGGCACCGTGCGGCTCACCCAAGAACAACCTGCACCGCGGCGGCTTCGCGTACTTCACCGTCACCACCAAGCCTCCGCCCTCCACCACGACCACCACCACGACATCCACGCCGAGCAGCACGGCACCGCCGAGCAGCTCGCTCCCGGTGGCGCCGCCGAGCAGTAACGGTGCGATCGAGGTGAAGGCGGGCCCGGGCTCGATCGTGGGCGACGGGGTGTGGGGACCGGTCTACGTGCCGAACCTCAACCGGCCGATCATCCCCGACGAAGGGCTTGCCCCACGGTGCACGGCAACACCATCGTCGACCATTGTCGATTTCGACGATGTTGCCGACGGTACTGATATCCGAGAGGCGTACTCGTCGCTCGGCGTCCGCTTTACCGCCGTGCAGCACGACGACTCGACCACACCACGACCCGATGTTCCCGTCACCGCCCGCTCGTGGCTCGACCAAGGGTCGGTGTCCGAACCGAACATCGCCCGCCTTGGCTGGTCAGAAACTGGCCGTCAACGAAGCGCCATCCGCCTCGACTTCGACCGACCCCAGCGGGTGATCGGGCTCCATGTCGGAGCCGCATCGAATTACCCGACCGAGTTCGAGCTCTTCGTTCCGGGAACTTCTGTCAACGACGTGGTGTCACTTGTCGGGGGTGCACCCACACCGGTCAGCACCTGCATGCTCATCGTGGTGCCAGAGGGGACCACGACCGCAACGATTCGCGTGAACTACGAGGCGCTGCTCATCGACCGTGTGTTCTTCTCCGAGGAGAACGACTTCGTGACCCCGGAGGTCATCAGCGGCAGCGTGATCATCCAGGCGCCCTATGCCAGCGCAAGCGGCCGCATCAGTGTGAGCGCACCACACGAGATCGTCGGTTGGGCTCCGGCGGTGTTCGGCCCGGGTGAGACGACACCCCGCAGGTACGAAGCGTTCTACGTGTCGTACGTCAACGACCGCGGCACCGGTGTGCGACACACCTTTGCGCCATGGCGAGCGTCGGGCACGGGCCAGGCATGGTCGGTGAACAGTGCCGAGTTGCCCCGCGGCCCGTTCCGGATCTCGGTGGTGGCGGTCGGCCCCGGTGTGGTTGCCCGCGCGGTGAAGGACTTCGTGGGCTTCACCGACGAGGAGCTCCTGAACGAGTCGGCTCGCTCGTTCGACATCGTGCCCATCGGCATGGAGGTCACCCAGGGCCTCTCCTCCGGCTTCATTCCCGGCACCCCCGGAGGCACCCAAACCGGCTTCAATGTCGACATCGCGGGCCGCGCAACCGTGGTGCGTGCCTTCGCACGCCTCGTTCGTGCGCCGGGTTCCCCGAACCCCGAACAATCGCGGCTGCCAGTGCGCGCCTGGCTCCTCGGTTTCTCCGGCGGACGGTTATTGCCGGGCTCCCCGCTCACTGCGGCGAACAACACGATCGCACTGAGCGAACGAGATCTTGCCCGCGATCTCGATGCGATGCGAACCAGTACCTCTGCGGGCTGGAACTTCCACCTCCCCTTGTCGTGGACCAAGGAGGGCGACATCCGCCTGATGCTCTGGGTGAACCCTCCCGGTGCATCGCAACTCCCGGAAGCCGCCGTACCGGGGAGCGGACTCAACACCATCACACTGAACAGACAACGATTCGAGGCAATCGATCCGCGCGCCACCACGCTGTATCTCGTACATGCCTTCTGGCGCGAGAACGGCGAGATCCGCAACGCCAAGCCGACCCTTGCCGAACTGAACACTGCGATCAATCGCTGGGAGCAGCTGTTCCCTGTTCCCTACGGCGGGATCTCGATCTCCGGTGCGGTGGTCAAACGATGGGCATTCCGCCCCTGTGTGGAGGAAGAGACCGTCCGCGAGAACGCATGCTCCGACGGACCGGTTCCCGACGTTCCGATCTGGGACAACAACGAGATCGTCGCCGAGCAGCCCGATGCCATCGCGAGCGGGCGCGCTGCCTTCATCCCGGTCATCTTCTCCCCGGCGAGCCTGATCGGCTGCTCGGGTCGTGCGGGTCTCGGGGGTCCGCCGATCTTCCACGGCGGCGCCTGCGGAACGACCCTTGCACAGGAGGCCGGCCACTCACTCGGGCTGATCCACCTCAGTACCGCGCACGACGAGCTCACCGGCGGTGACGCCTTCAATCGCTTCGACGGCGACCACGGCGAAATGGAGCAGGACGCTGTTGGTTGGGATCTCGCCACCGACACCGCCGTACTACGAACCGATGGCGCTGGCCACCGGCACGACTTCATGTCGTACGGCGGCGGCACGCAGTACGTCACCCTCGACACCTGGAACAAGGTGGCGGTTGCTCTCCGGGAGTCCAACTACCTCAGCAATACCGAGGGTCCCGATATCCGCGCCGGTTCATCGCGAGCCACGGCAGACATCAAGACCCTCATCGTGACGGTGCGGGTCTCGGACGATTCGGTGACGTTGTCGCCGGTGAGCCGCACGTCTGTGGCCATCGCACCATCGGCACCGATCGCGAACCCAGCGGTAGAGATACGTGTCTCGGGTACCAGTGGTACCAACGCCGGACGCATGCTCACCGGGGCATTCACCCACGACCTTCAGATCTGGACTCCTGAGTACACGGTTGCAGTCGACGACCCGGGTGGCGCGCTGCGCATCGAGGTCATCGACGCCGCCACCAAGCGTGTACTGAAGACCTTCGAGAACGTGCAGGCAGTCGAGGCGTCACCGCCCTCGCAGGACGAAGTGGCGAGTCCGGCCACCATGCCCATCATCCGCACCATCGGGGGCGACGCTGTCACCCCGCCGAACCGCACCGTCCGCTTCGACGCAGATGCACCGGGTGGGCTCGACGGCCTCACCATCGCCTGGCTCATCAACGGCGAACCGCGCCCCGAATACGACGGCCAGAGCTCCATCGATGTGGGTGCGCCCGTGGGAACGCATCGGGTCACGCTCCAGCTCTCCGACGGGAAGAACACCGGCAGCGTCGACCACGTGTTCGTGATCGACGAGGACGCCGACCGTGACGGTCTCGGCGACACCTTCGAGCAGCAGTACCGCCTCGACCCGCAGAGCCCGAACGACGCCGTGCTCGACGGTGACGCCGACGGGCTCGACAACGTGACCGAACAACGCTGGGGAACCGACCCCACGAAGGCCGACTCCGACAGCGACCGCTACCGAGACGACACGGAACTCGCCGGCGGCTCGGATCCCAACGATCCGGCGTCATTGCCCGTTGCACTGCACTCCCGCCTCGGCGAACCGGTGCCGATGATCGGAGAGGGCGCCACAACCACCACCGACACGGTTGCGAGCAGCAACGGGGACGACGGCTCGCCGTTGCTCGGTGTCGTCATCACGCTTGTTGCGCTGGTGGTGCTCGGTGGTGGTGCAGCGGTGATCGTTGTCCGTCGTCGGGCTCGGGGCCGTACGACTACGGGTTGACGCGCAGCGTGGAGCCACGGTCGTCGGGTAGGCGGCGCACCTCGATGCCCTTGTGGAGGCGTTCCTTCATCTCCTCCACGTGCGTGATGGCACCCACCATGCGGCCCGTCGACTGGATCATCTCGAGTGCGTTGATGGCATCGCCCAACGACTGCTGGTCGAGTGATCCGAACCCCTCGTCGACGAACAGCGCGTCGAACTGTTTGCCGCTCGCCGAGCCGCCGTGGCTCACCACATCGGCCAGTCCGAGGGCGAGCGAGAGCGACGCCTGGAACTGTTCGCCACCGGACAGCGTGCTGGTGGCACGGGTCTTGCCGGTGTGCGCGTCGAACACCTCGAGGCGCAGACCGCCCTGGGTGTCATCACGCCGGAGCACATAGCGACGATTGGTCATCCGTGCGAGGTGCTCGTTGGCATACGCCGTGACAGTTTCCAGTTCGCGTGCCAGCACCCAGCGCTCGAGGGTCACCTTCATGGGACCCTTCCCGTTACACGTGAGGAACACGCGCTGCGCAGTGTCGGCCGCCCGGCGAAGATCGGCCGAATCGGCCCCCACACGAACCATGTCGCTCAACGACCTTGCCGCCGCCTCGAGCGCGTTGGATGCCGTGACGAACTCGTCGCCCAGACGCGTTGCCTCGGTCTCTGCAGCACCAGCTGCTGCATCGAGCGTCTCTGCATCGGGTCGCGTGTCGGGAATGCCTTGCTTGCGCAATACCTCGAGCTGGGCACGGGCCGTATTGAGCGCCTTTGCCCATGTCTCCACGGCACGCTCCAGCGCCGTTTCGTCAGCGGCCTCGATGAGTGCCGCTCGCGCAGCATCGACCGACGCCACACCACTCGATGCGAGCGCCTCTGCCAGCGCAGTACGTGCCGCACTCACGAGGGCAGCCGCGGAAGTAACGGCCGAGAACCGATCACCGACATCAACCGTTGCCTCGGTAAGCCTGCGCACCGCACCTGTGCGCTGATCGAGCACCGCCGCATCGATATGCGCAGCGGCAGCAGCGAGCCGTTCGGCCTCGCCGCCACGCTCGCCGACGAGCGCCTGCAGCCCATCGACCACCTTGCGTGCATCCGCTACGCCTGCCTGTGCCGTAACCAGACGCTCCTGCGCAGCGGACAACGCTGCTTTCGCCGTGGCGAGCAGCCGTTCACTGGTCTGTGCATTCCGGAGTGCCTTGGCTGCTGCCTGCTCCGCCGCAACGAGAGCGTCCACCGATGCGTCGGCGAGTTCGCCGAGCGCGCGCACGAGTTCGTCGACAGCACCGTCGAGCACGCCCACGGCACGCTGCGCGCCGTCCCACACATCGCGCGCGGCATCCACTTCGTCGTGGGTGACCGCATTGCCGTCGTCCACCGTGGCGGGCGACGGATGCTCGCACGATCCACACACCGGGCAGGGCTCGCCGGCGATGAGTGTGGAGGCGAGGCGAGGTGCCTGGGTGTGCACGAATCGCTCCATCACCTGCTCATACCCACGCTTTGCTGCAGTTGCCTTGCCATCTGCAGAGTCGCGCTGGCTGCGCTTGTCCTCCAGATCACGGCGACGACCCAACTGCTCGCCGGCACTCACATGCGCAGCGGCCAGCTCACCGACTCGGTTGGCGTCGGGCTCGAGCTCGGCGATACGAGTGGTGTGCTCGGCAACCTCGGCATCGAGCGACGCACACTGGTGTGCAGCTGCAGCGGCGGCGTCCTGGGCCGCTCGGAGTTCGGTCTCGGTGGACGCTGCGAGCGTTGCGGCACCGGCAGCGGCAACGAGCAATTGTGAATCACGCTCCACATCGTTGGCGGCTGCCTGCACTGCGGCGCCGATGGCACCGGCCTGCTCCGCCGGTGGCTCGACGCCGAGCACGGCACAGACCTCACGCACGGTGTGCAGCAGCGCATCGAGGGCCTCACGGGCCTGACGTTCGTCGCCCTCGGCACGATCGAGTGCGTCGGCGGCGTTCACCACAGGTCGCGCCGATCGTGATGCCGTCACGCGCGCCTGATCGCTCTCGCGTGCGACCCGCTCGGACTCGCCGCTGCGCACTGCGGCATCCAGTTCGAGTGCGGTGTCGAACACTCGTGCTGCCTCGGTTGCCGTCGTGGCGGCCGAGCGCGCCGTAGCAGCCGCTGCACGCACCTCGCCGAGTCGGATCTGCTGGGCATCGCGCACGGGTTCCAGTGCCGTTGCTGCGGCCGACAGCGCATCGTCGTCCAGCGCAGATGTGTCGGCCGGGTACTCATCGGATCCACCGGCTGCGCCGGGGCGACCCCACGCAGTCCACACCTGTGCGATCGAGTCACGCGCATTGGCGCGCAGGTGCTCGATCTCGCGGTCGGACTCGCCCACGGCCGCGCCGAGGCGTTCGCTCTCGCCCTTCAGCCACCTCGTGACCCGTTCGAACACCTCACCGCCGAACAACGGACGCAGCAGGTCCTCGCGCTCGTCCTCGGTTGCGAGGAGGAACGCGGTGAACTTGCCCTGGGGCAACAGCACCACGCGCTGGAACTGGTCGGCGTCGAGGCCGACGAACTCAGCACACCGATCGGTGACGCGCCCCGCTTGGGTCTCTACTGATTCGGGTACACCGTTGATGACACGTACCAGAGTTGCCGACGTGTTCTCGTTGGTGACGCCGGTTCCCTTCTTCTTGGGTCGCTCCTGCGTGGGCTTGCGGTGCACGCGGTAGTGCACACCGTCCACCTCGAAGTCGAGTTCCACAAAGGTGACTACATCGGGGTCGGCATGGTGCGAGCGGGGCCGCACATCCCTGGCATTGCGGCTTCCGGGCAACTCGCCGTACAGCGCGAACACCATGGCATCGAAGATGGTGGTCTTGCCGCTGCCCGTGGGACCGGTGACCACGAAGAGCCCGCGCTTGGCGAGCGCGGCGAAGTCCACGACTTCCTCGCCGGGATACGAACCGAACGCTGCGAAGCGGAGACGGAGCGGCTTCATGCCGACACCTCCTCGGCGCTCGCCACGGCACGTTGCAGCAGTGATCGCTCGGCCTCGTTGGGCGATTGACCGATCACGGCCTGCCAGAACGCCTCGGTGGAATCGATTGCCGAGACCGAACCGGTTTGTGCGCGAGAGATGTCGACGCGCTGGGGCACTCCCTCGGGTTGCAGCTCCACCTCGAGCACGTTCGGATACACCGTGGAGAGCCGCTTCTTCGCGTCGAGCACCACCGCGCGGTCGGTGATGATCGCCCGCACGAATGCCTCGCGCTCGGCGACGGACGGTTTCCGCTTCAGGAGATCGTCCATGGTTCCCTCCACCGTCAGCACGGCGCGACCCACGGGCACGTCGAGGTGTTCCAGCGTGAACGAGCCGTCGGCGCCCATGTTCACCACGGTGACGCTCTTGGGATGTTCCTCGGAGAACGAGTACGACATCGGCGTGCCGCTGTAGCGCACGCGGCCGGCATCCCCCACGGCTTGCGGACGGTGCAGGTGGCCGAGGGCTGTGTAGGTGAACGGGTCGTAGAGCGAGACGTCCACGGTGCCCGTTCCGCCCACCGTGAGGCGACGTTCGGAATCCGTCGTCGATCCGCCGGCCACGAACGCGTGCGAGACGGCCACGCTGCGCGTACTGCGCAGGTTGCCGGCCGCGGCGGCGATCGCCGTGCGCAACACCGATTCGTGCGTTGCTGCGAGCAGTCGCTCGACACGCGCGTCGAGTTCGCCACTTCGGGCCTCGGTGCTGTCGTCGTCGTTGCCGTCGGCCGCCACATCGGGATCGGCCTGCGGGTCGAGGTACGGCAGCATCACGAGGTCGAGTGGGCCGTCGTCGAAGTGGAGTGTGGTGACTTCACCGATGGCCTGATAGCCACCGCGGATCAGCACGCCACTGCCGTCGAGGAGACCTCCGTAGTTGGCTACGCGGTCGGCACCATCGTGGTTGCCGGTAATGGCGGCCACGCGCGCTCCGGTGTTCAGTAGACGGTCGAGCGCCTCTTTGAACAGCACCACGGCTTCTTTGGGTGCAATAGCGCGATCGAACAGGTCGCCGGCGATCACCACGAGGTCGATGCGTTCGCGCCGCACCGTGTCCACGAGCCAATCGACGTAGTCAGCCTGGTGCTCGAGGAGTGACACCGTGCCGAGCGAGATGCCGAGGTGCCAGTCGCTGGTGTGCAGGATGCGCATGAAGATCTCCGTGGGAGGGTGGAACCGGAACTGGTTCCCTCCTCCGACGCAGGATCATGCCGCGTGTGTGACTCTCCCGCCCTGCAAACGGCGCCGGGTGGGCCCGATAACCCGACCGGATCCGGTCAGGGCGTGGTCCATGAGGCGCAGTCGCCGGTTCCGGCGCTGAAGAGCGAGGCATTCCAGGCTCCGCCCGCCAGTGACACCTTGGTGACACACAGCTTCACCACCACACCCTTGGCGATCTTCACGTTGCTGAAGCCAAAGGTGCCCGTGCCCGCCGAGTTCGTGGTGCCGGTGCGTGTCGAGTAGAGCCTCGTGCCGATGTACCACTGCACCGTCACCGAAGCGCCCGACACGGGAACCCCGGCGCTGTCACGGACGCCCACGGTGCCGGTGGCGCTCGTGCGGGAGGTGGAGGCATTGCGGGTGCCCGTAACGCTCACGGCGTACAGGTCCACCTGTCGAACAGGGGCCGAGACTGTGATGTTCACCGAAGCGCTCGCGCTGAGGCCTGACTCGTCGGTCACCGTGAGCACGGCGGTGTAGGTGCCGGGATTGCTGTAGGAGTACGACGGGTTCGCCAGGGTGGAGGTGCCCACACCGTCACCGAAGCTCCACGCGTAGGTGAGTGCCCCACCATCGGGATCGGAGGACGTCGATCCGGCGAAGTTCACGGCGAGCGGCGCCACACCTGACGTCACCGACGCGCTCGCCACCGCCACCGGGGGCTGGCCCGACGTCGGCGCCACGTTGACCGAGATGCGGTAGTTGCCGAGGCTGCCGTAGTCCGAGTAGCCGGTGCTCAGCGGATCACCGAAGCCCACACCGTCCACGAGCAATGTGTAGGTGCCCGCGGCAAGCGACAGCGTGGTGCTCGCACCGAGTCCGAACGGTGCGTCGTAGTTCGAGGATCCCGATGCCGGGTTCACCACCGCAACCACCGTGCCATTTGCTGCGCGTACCTCGAGTCGAACATCCAGGTTCGGGCTCACCGGTGCGGGCGAAACGCTGAACGTTGCAGTTCCTGCGCCGGCCGTCACGGTGAACGCATCCACATCGCTCGCCGAGTGGATCACACCGTCGACCGTGCTGTTGTTGACGATCGGTGTGGCCGTTGCTGCGCTGTTGCCGTGATCATCGGCTCGCAGTGCGAGACCATTGCTGGCTGCCATCACGAAGTCGTCCTGGAACTGGCTCGCACCGGAGTACTCGCCCTTGCTCCACTGCGTGATTGCCTTCGAGTAACCAACGCCCATGATGGGTGCCCAACTGCCGTGACCGGTGTAGTAGCCGGCAGTTGCGGTGCCGTCGTGCGACAGACCCGCATTGTGACCCGCTTCGTGCGATGCGGCCTCGGCGATGTACTTGCCGTTGGTGCCCACACCGTTCTGGAACACGAACGCCGGCTGGTAGTAGTCATGCGTGCCGCCCGTGCTGTCGAGCACACCCACGTACGCAACGCCGCCGCAGCCACTGCCGCATGCAGCGGCGTAGACCGTCTGACCGTTCGGGCACAGCCCGGTGGACTTGGTGATGAGCACCCGCGTGCCGAACACCGTGTCGGTGGACGATGCACGGTTGATAGCTGCGTAGCCCGGATCCATCGTGGTGACGTTGACGTCGAAGGGCGCGTAGTCCTCGGACACGCGGCGCCACACGCTGATCACGATGTTGCGCTCGGCGTCGGAGAAAGAGGCAGGTGTGCCGTCGGCGTCGAAGGGTTCGGCGTAGCAGTCGCCACCCATGGAGCCGTTCCACGCAGTACCGCTCAGGGTGTGGCCGTCGAAGTCGAGATAGATCGTGCGAGCAGCACCGGGACGGCTCGAGAGCACGAATGCGCTCGCCGGAGCGATGGTGGGATCCAGCGGTGTGGGCTCGGTCGATGCCGCGAGTGCGCCGGCGGCGGCCGGATCTGCATAGAGCAATTGGTTGTTGTCGTCGACACGGAGGTACCGGTCTTCGCGCAGGTGCTTGCGCAGTTCGGTGTCCGACATGCCGTGCGATGCCGCAACGGCACCGAGGCCCGTACCGAGCCGGGCGATGGCGGCCTCACCGGACCACTTGCCGTGCCCGGCGCGGGCCGAGTAGCCGGGAGGTACCTGCTGGTTCGTGGAGGCATCGGCCGCCTGCGACCCGAGGACGAGTGCCGTGGGCACCGCAACGGCGAGCACCGCCAGCAGTCCTCGTTTCCAGGGTTTCGGTTGCAGGCTCGTCATCGCTTCATCCTTGTGGGGGAGGGAACGACGAGAACACTATTGGTGAACGTCCGCCCACGCCGAGTGACAGACGTACCGATCGGGCGGCGGCTCAGTTGGCGAGCGAACCGCCGTAGATCTGCCAGGCCAGCACGCTCTTCGCAGCG
>JAFMJD010000178.1 GCA_017853685.1 Actinomycetota bacterium
AAGTGACCGGCAAGAACCCGTTGCTCGACATCGCCTTGAAGCTCGAGGAGACCGCCCTCAGCGATCCGTACTTCGTCGACCGCAAACTCTACCCGAACGTCGACTTCTACTCCGGCCTCATCTATCAGGCACTCGGGTTCCCGGTCGCGATGTTCACCGTGTTGTTCGCCATTCCTCGCACCGTCGGCTGGCTCGCCCACTGGCAGGAACTGCTCGGTGACAAGGAGCAGAAGATCAGCCGTCCCCGCCAGTGGTACACCGGCGCGGACGTCCGCGACTACGTGCCGATGCAGTCGCGCTGACGGTCGCCCGCTGCATCAGCAGCGATCAGATCGTCACCACGATCTTCCCGGCGTTGGCGTTCGCCTCCATGCGCCGGTGTGCTTCGGCGATGTCGTCGAGCGTGTAGCGACTGTCGATCACCGGCCGCAGCCGGCCGTCATCGAACAACGGCAGCATCTCGGCGGCGAACCGTCGGGTCAGAGCGACCTTCTCCTCCAGCGGGCGGGCGCGCAGCGTCGTGCCGATCCAGCGGCACCGCCGTGCGAGCAGCAGCCCCACGTTCACCTCGGTTCGTCCTCCGCCCATCAACCCCACCTGCACCACGGCACCGCGTTGCGCCACGGCCGTGAGGTTCCGGTCGACCTCCTCGCCGCCCACGACATCGAGCACCACGTCGAACCCTGATGGCACCTCGGCCATCGCATCGGCCAACCAGTCGTGCGGAGAACGTTCGAGTACGAGCGTGGCGCCGAGCTCGTGGCACAGCCCCGCCTTTCCGGCCGAGCACGTGACCGCGATTCGCGCCCCGATCGCGGTGGCGATCTGGATGGCCGCCGTACCCACGCCACTCGCACCTGCATGGACCAGCGCCCAACGTCCACTCGTGAGCCCGCCCTGCACGACCAACGCATCCCACGCAGTGAGGAACACCTCGGGAATGGCCGCTGCTTCGACGAGATCGAGGTGGTCGGGGACGCGGAGCAACTGGCGCTCGTGCACCGTGAGGCGTTCGGCGTAGGCGCCGCCGGCCTCGATGCCCATCACGCGATCGCCGGGGCCCCACATCGTGACCCGCTCACCCACCGCAGCGACCGTTCCCGCGAACTCGAGACCGGGAATCTCGGGCGTCCGACCACGCGGATCGGGGTACAAGCCCATCCGTTGCAGCACGTCAGCGCGGTTCAAGGCCGTGGCAGCCACGGCGACGAGCACCTCGTCGGGACCGGGCACGGGTTCGGGGGTGTCGACCACGGCGAGGACCTCGGGTCCTCCGTGGCGGGTGAGGACGACGGCACGCATGGCACGAGTCTCACACGTGCACTGCCGCGCGACTCACACGGGCCAGGCGGCGCGGAGCTTCTCGGCCGACAACGACAACGGTTCGGGCAGTGTTCGGGCCTCGGCGACCGATGTCATGAAGTTGCCGTCACCCGACCAGCGAGGCACCACGTGCACGTGCAGGTGTTCGCTGATGCTGCCGCCAGCGGCACGCCCGAGGTTGATGCCGACGTTCACTCCACCCGGCCGATAGGCCTCCTTCACCGCACGCACCGCGTCGGTGACCATGGCCCACAGCTCGGTCGCTTCATCGCTGGTGAGACTCTCGAGCGACGGCGTCTCGCGATACGGCAACACCATCAGGTGGCCTGACGTGTACGGGAACGCGTTCATCAGCGCGAACACGTGCACTCCGCGGTGCACGACGTGCGCCTCCAGGTCGGACATCCCGGAAGCGAGGATCCGCGAGAACACGCTGCCTTCGAGATCGGGCACCCGGTCGCCTGCGGCCCCCACGTACTGCGCACGCCATCCGTTCCAGATGCGATCCAACTCACCCACGAGGCGAACCTATCCCCCGTCGCCGCGCGTCGCAGCGATCGGTTCGCCCACCGGGTCGAGCAGCAGCAACAACGCGCTGCGCCCCTCTGCGGCTCGCACCTCGAGCGTGATGCCCAGTGCCTGCACGAGTCCACGCGCCACGGCGAGGCTCAGCCCGGCACCGGGAACGAGGTGGCCGCTTGCGAATGGCTGCCACACCTCGTCCACCACCGGGCACGTCGACGGGGCGGTGAGCTGCAGGCCTGCTTTCGCGCCGCGCACGAACGGGCCGACCTCGAGTGCGTCACCGAAACACGAGGCGATGGACGCCTCGACGAGCAACAGACCGATCGTCACCAACCGCGAGCGATCGGTCCGAACGGTGGCCTCGGCCCGGCCCTCTGCGACGCGCACCGAACCGGCCCGAGACCACGGCTGCGAGGCGGACGACGTGACCACATCAGCCGCGATCTCTCCGAGATCGACGAGTTGATCGTCGATGCGCAACAGACCCTGGTCCAACTGACCGAGCAGGAGCAGGTCGTCGACGATCTGCACCATGCGCTCGACTCCCGCTTCGATGCGTTCGACGTGATCGACGGCTGCAGACGGGAGTTGCAGTCGACCGAGCAGTTGGCTGTACCCGTGGATGACGTTCAGCGGTGACCGCAACTCGTGGCTCACCCGCGACAGGAACGACCGCTGCGCCTCGGAGGTCGCCGTGACCATGGCGAAGGCGGTACGCGCCGCCAGTTCCTCGGTGCGCTCGACACATTCGAGCACGAAGCGGTCACCGGCGAGCACGAGGGTGAACTCGACGCTGCGCTCGCGACCGTCAGGTCCGGTGAACTGCACCCACCCCGACCGTTGGTGTTGGCCGACGTCGAGCATGGCCGTCGCCATGTCGAGCAGATCGGCGACCGGGATCACCTCGGTCGGATCCAGATCGGACCGTCGGTTGGCACCACCGGAGTCGACCGGGGAGCGCCAGACCAGATCGAGGCCGGCCAAGCGGCCCGCGACGAACCGAGGCTCGAGCACCACGATCATCCCGAACGCGCCGGCCCCGATGGCGGCCAGGACTCGTTCGCTGCGTTCGAGATCCGCTGCTGCGGCCTTCTCCGGCGTGACGCGACGGATCGCCATCATCACCTGTCCCTCGGCAACGGTGGCGAAGGAGATCTCGGCGTCCACCTTCCGGCTCACGCCCGCAACACCGACGAGACGGTGCACCGGACTTCCGTCGGCGAGGTTCACGAGGGCGCCCAACGCGACCTCCTCGAGTTCCGCGGGCAGACGACGACCCACGCGGAGCAACGGTGACTCCGCGAAGGCCGCCGGGTTGGCGTACACCACCACGAGTTCGTCGCTGTCGGCGTCGCGCGCCAGCAGAACAAGACCATCGAGCGATGCATCGGCCATCAGCCGAAAGCGCGCATCGGCACTCGCCAACTGCACGACCGTGGAGTGGTCGACCGACACCTGCACGATGTAGCCGCCCATCCGGAAGGTGGACACCTCGTACCGCACCACCACCGGTTGGCCGGCCACGAAACCACGCCGCTCGATCTCGTAGCGCTGCGCCCGACCACCACGCCACGCGAGGGTCGCTGCCTCCGTGGCCTTCGTCGTGTCGACGAAGACGTCACTCGCCAACACGCCCTCACGAACGTGACTGGACAGTGGCACACGATGCGCAGCAGCGTTCATCATCACCACTTCGAGATCGACGACGCTGCCATCGTCACCGAACACCGGTCGGTACAGGTACACCGCCTGCGCCAGCACTTCGCTGTCGATGAGCACTCGAAGCCCCGAGTCGGACAGCACACCCACTGCACTCGCTACGGGTGGGACACCTTCCCCGACGGTTGCATCAATGGGCTGCACGACTCGAGGATAGACCCCCCTGCAGAGCGTCGGTACAGTGATCACCGTGGTGGATCTCCCTCCCTTCGGTGCAAGCCCGACAGCATCGGCGTCGGTGACCTTCGCCCGGCTGCTCGACGTGCTGCACGAAGGAGTGTGGTTCATCGACGGTGATGGCATCACGCTGTTCGCCAACCCGCGCATGGCCGAGATGTTGGGCACCACGCCGGAGCAGATGCTCGGAACGTCACCACTGCACTACTACGTCGCCGATGACCGCACGCAGTTGTTCGAACAACTGCGCTTTCGGCGAGAAGGTCGGAGCAGCGTGTACGAGGTGCACCTCCGACGGAGCGATGGCGAGGTCATCCTCGTGCGCGTCCACGGAAGCCCGGTCGTCGTCGACGGTACCTTCGTCGGTTCTGTCGGCGCGTTCACCGATCTCACCGATCTCCACCGCGCGGCAGAAGCACAAGAAGTCGCACTCCGACAAGCAGAGGAATCGAAAGCCACCACCACACGACTCGTGTCGTGGGTGAGCCACGAACTGCGCACGCCGCTCAACACCGTCGTCGGATTCGCGCAGTTGCTGCATCAACGTCTGGAGCGTCCCGCCGACCGCGACATGGCCGATCACATCCTCGCTGCCGGCAAGCACGTCACCGACCTGGTCGAGGACCTGCTCGCATTCAGCCGCGCCGAGGCAGCCGCCCTGGAGCCTCACCTCGAGACCTTCGACTACCTCGATGCACTCGAGGAGGCGATGGCACTGACCGGCGGCGCCGCTGCCCAGGCGTCGGTGACGTTCGATCTGCGCATCGACTCGCTGCCCGATGCCCGCGCCATCGTCGCCG
>JAFMJD010000179.1 GCA_017853685.1 Actinomycetota bacterium
GGTCGGACGGCACCGTCGAGTGCCGCTTCCGATTGAGCCATCCCGCCGGCTCGCTCGTCGCGGACGACGGCGAGGTCGGCGTCATCCTGACCGACCCCGACGCGGCCTGCACCGTCTGCTCTGACGCCTGCGCCGGCTGAGGACGCAGCCCGCTCGTTCCGCTCGTGGCAGGGGTCGACGGCGAGGACTTCGACGCAGTCCGAGCCCTCAACTCAGCCTCGTACGTTGAGGCTGTCGGCCAAAGAGTCGGAGGCACGCTGGTCGGCGGGTTGGGTGCAGCGACCCCGGGTAGTTTGCCGACTCACGAACCGTGGGACGGGGTGTTCCAAATGTCACGGAGAGGTCGTTACATCTCGTTGCATTTCGTCGGGTGCCAGGGTTGCTTCCAAGACCGCCACCGGTTTGACGGCCGAGACGTAGGGCATGCCCACCGAGGACCTCAGTGGGTGTGTCGGTGGTGAATGTCGGGGAGGTGTTCGTGATCGTGACTGAGGACGAGGTGGCGGTGACGCGTCCCAGTGAGAACCTCGATGGCCTCCGGGCGATGATGCGCATCGCTGGGATCGATCGGGTGGATGTGCTCGACGAACTCGTGGGTGTGCACGTGCGCGTGGTGGCTGGTGGCGACCACGATGACCCCGACGAGCGACACCGCGAACGCGACCATGGTTGTTGCTGTCAGCCGGTCGCCGTTGATCGGCCATGCGAGGAGTGCTCCGATGAACGGCGCGAGGGCGAAAATGACCTGACCGCGTGCGGCCCCGACCAATCGGGCACCGGTGATCCACATGGTGATCTAGACGCCGTAGCCGAGTGCACCAATCGCGAGCGCCGCGAGGACAAACGTCGCGACAGGAGCGTCGTGGAGGAACAGCCCGAGTAGCAGGTTCACTGACCCGGCAACGACGCCTTTGGCGAGCGTGATCTGCGAAGGGCTGAATGTGTCGAGGCTGGCGGTGATGGCGTTGTCGATCCCCCAGCACACACATGTGGCGGCGACGAGGAGCGCACCGAACACGACCCCTGCCTCGGAGGTGCCGGCGAGGACCACACCGCCGAGTACGACGATGACGATGCCCAGGCCGGCACGTCGACCAATGTGTTCCTGGAGAAAGACACGAGCGATCACGGCAGTGGCGACCAACTCGAGGTTCAGGAACAGCGAGACGGTGCCCGCTGGGGTGCGGTCGAGTGCCAGCACGAGCAGGACTGGAGCGAGGCCACCACCGAAGCCGACCGCGATCATGAGGCGGGAACGCTGGCGACGTGTGGCCGTCGGGCGTTGCTCTCGCAACGCGAATGGTGCGACCGCGATCGCAGCACCGAGGTAGAGCAGGCCAGCAAGGGTGACCGCGCCGATGTCGTCGACGACGAGTTTCGTTGCCGGTGTCGCCGCACCGAACAGCACAGCTGCGAGGGCACACCACACCCACCCGTTGCGCTGCGTCATGTATCGGCTGGCGTCTGCCACGATCAAAACCTACGCCGTTCAGTACGCGACACCGGCGGGCACCGGACTGATCGTTTCTGCGCATCGCATCTCACAGCCGGTGTTCGCTTCACGTGAGCCGGAATGAGGTGACGGGCTCCCGCCATCACCGGAGACCTTCAGCGATGAGCAACAGCCCAAAGATGACGAACGTGATCGCCGCACCGATCTTGATGACGCGTTCCGGAAGCCGCGCCCCGAGCTGCTGGCCGACGAGGATCGCCAGCGCGTCGGCGGCAACCATGCCGAGCGTCGAACCGATCCAGGTGCCGACGATTCCGTTGTCAGTCGCCAGAGTGATCGTGGCGAGCATCGTCTTGTCGCCGAGCTCGGCGAGGAAGAAGGCGATACCGACGGTGAAGAACACCGACTTCGAGCTCTTCGCCGCTCGGGCGGCTTCGTCGTCATCGAGCTTGTCCCCTCGCAGCGTCCACGCGGCAAACCCGAGGAACGCGACGCCGGCGACGACCGAGATGGTCTTGGTCGGCATCGCCACCCCGACGGCGGCGCCGATCAGCACGCTGAAGAGGTGCACGAGCGCGGTTGCTGCGGTGATCGCGATCAGGATGGTGATCGCCCGGTAGCGGGCAGCGAAGGTCATCGCCATCAGCTGGCTCTTGTCGCCGAGCTCGGCGACGAAGATAATCCCGAAGCTGATCAGAAAGGCTTCCATGTGGTTCCTCCGGGTGGTGGCCCGGACGAAGACTGGATGCCCTCGACCGGGCATCGATTGATGCCTGGTCGAAGGTCTTGCTCACCCGCCGAAACGGACCCGAGGACCGGGGCTCATCACCCAGCGTGTCGATCACTCGGCGTGGAGCTACTCCCCTTCACCGCCGATGATCTTACCGGCGATAGGTGGCTCGGGATGGCCCGACTGATCGGGGGTGGGACGAACACCGAAGCGCTGCGCACACCGCCCAGCACCTGACGTCCATTGCACCCCGTCGCGCGCCCGCGTGCCTCGCCGGTCGAGCGGCACGCGGGCCGTTGACGTTGTGAGCACCCCTCGTCACTCCACTCACCGAGGCGTGGACCTACCCCGCAGATTCCACAAACCTCTTGACCTTCAAGCCAACATGAAGGTTTACGCTGCGTCGGTGAGCACCAGCTACAAGATCAAAGACGTCGCCGACCGCAGCGGGTTCAGTGCCGCAACGTTGCGCTACTACGAGGAGATCGGTCTGCTGCCCGAGGCGAGCCGGACGCCGGCCGGCTACCGGCTGTACGACGACCACACCCTCGACCGGCTCGCGTTCATCGCCCGCGCGAAGCAACTCGGCTGCACCCTCGACGAGATCGCCGATCTGACCGTCGCTTGGGACGGCGGACGCTGCGGGCCGGTACAGGATCGTCTCCGCACGGTCGTGGCCGACAAGCTCATCACCGCGCAGCAGCAGATCGTCGAGTTGATGACCCTGGCCTCCGATCTGCAACGGGCCGCAGCGACGCTCGAAGCGCACCGCCCCGACGGTCCATGCGACGACAACTGCGGCTGCGTCACCGAGGGCTCAAGCGCGCCGCAAGTCACCCGGCAGCTGGTCACGCTCGGCACGAAGCCCCACCGTGTAGAGGCCGCCACTCCGATCGCCTGCACGCTCGGGGCACAGTCAATGCGCGGCCGGCTCGACGAATGGCAACGCCTCCTCGAACACGTCGAGCACCGCGAACCGATCGACAACGGCCTGCGAGCAACATTCGGGCCTGCAACGCCGCTGGATGAGTTGATGCGACTCGCCGCCGCCGAACAGGACTGCTGCCAGTTCTTCACCTTCGCGATCACTATCGACAGCCGCGGCGTCGCCCTCGAAGTCCGCGCGCCCGACGACGCGCTCCAGATGCTCCACACCTTGTTCGGGCGCCCTACATGAGGACCAAGAAAGAGAACGTGGCCGTCGTCGGCGTCGGGACAGTCGCGTGCGCGGCCTGCTGTGCCGGACCCATCCTCGGGTTCCTCGCCGCGATCGGGCTCGGCACCGCGGCAGGGTTCGCAGTGTTCGGCACCGCCGCACTCGCGATCGGCGGTCTCGCCACCGTCATTGTGCTGCGCCAACGACGTCGGCGCGCCAACGCATGCGCCGCCACACCCGGCCAGGTCGCCGTCGAAATGCCCATCGTGCGGACACCACGATGACCCTTCGCGAGCTCTGCCAACCGCGCTGGCTGCTCACTTCGCTGCTCATCGCCGGTGGCGCCCTGTTCGCCGTCGGCATCGCAGCAGAACGCAACGCCAGTGCCCATCACACCGAGACCGGCACCGAAGCCGCGAACCCCGCCGAGACCATGACCGGGCAGACCTCGCCTGCCGCCGAGTCGGGCGGCGACGAAGCCACCCACACCGACGAAACCACCGGTGAGGGGACAACCCACACCGAAGTACCCGGTGGCGAACCGACCGCGCACTCGGAAACGTCGGCGGAGACCGTCCTCGGTATCGACCTCGAATCCAACGCTCTCGTCATCGTCGCCGTTGTCGTGTCACTCGCACTCGCCGCGCTCACCTGGCTCCGCAACCGACGCAGCCTGCTGTTGGCGACCATGGCCTTCGCGCTCGTGTTCGCAGCCTTCGACATCGCCGAAGTCGCCCACCAGCTCAACGAGTCGCGATCCGGACTCGCAGTCTTCGCCGCAGCCATCACGCTCGTTCACCTCGCCACCGCACTCGTGGCCGAACAACGCGCAACGACCGCACCATCACAGAGCCCCTCCGTGGGCCCGGGCAGCGGTCATGGCGCCACCGGCATCGCGTAGAACCTCCGTCTTCAGTTCACGAGCCCGTCCGTGCCTCGAACTGGATGAGACGATCGTCATCCTTGGAGGTCCTCTTCCCCCAGCCTTCCCAAACAGGGCGAGAAATGGCCGCCAATCGCGCCGCACGGTCCAACTCCGACTCTTTCTCTGGTTACATATATGACCTGGTTAGAACCACTTTCTTTGCGCCCCCGGGAGGATTCGAACCTCCGACCTGCGATTTAGGAAACCGTTGCTCTATCCACTGAGCTACGGAGGCGGGGAGTGTTCCGAAT
>JAFMJD010000044.1 GCA_017853685.1 Actinomycetota bacterium
ATCGTGGTGGCCGGCTTCTTCGTGCCGACACTGCGTCGTCAGGTTCCGGTTCACCATTCGCACCGGCGCGAGGACACCTTCTGGTACCGCTGGAGCCGGTACGTGCAGCGACGGCCGTGGCGAGCCTTCGTCGGCGGCATCGTGCCGCTCGTGCTGCTGTCGCTGCCGCTGTTCTCGATCCGACTCGGCTTTGCCGACGACGGCAACTACCCGAAGACCGAAACCGTTCGCCGCGCGTACGACCTGCTGTCGCAGGGCTTCGGCCCCGGATTCAACGGACCGCTTGTCGTGCTCGTGCAGGGTCGTGACGGCGCCGCACTCACCAACACCGACGCAGTGGGCGTTGCGCAGGCGCTGAACGACGCGCCGGATGTCGCCTACGCCTCGGCACCGCAGCCGATCGGTGACGACGCTGCGGTGATCACGCTGTTCCCCGAAGGCGCGCCACAGGACAGTTCCACCACACGACTCGTGCACTACATCCGCAGTGATCTCGCACCCACACTCGATCCGCTCGTACGCGTGGGCGGGTTCCCGGCGGCAGGTGTGGACTTTGCCGACTACCTCGGTGCTCGACTGCCGTGGATCATCGGCGCCGTACTCGTGGTGTCGTTCCTGCTCCTCATGTGCGTGTTCCGCAGTCTGCTCGTTCCGCTCAAGGCCGTGGTGATGAACCTGCTGTCCATCGGCGCGGCGTACGGCATCATCGTGGCCATCTTTCAGTGGGGATGGGGCAAGGGTCTGCTCGGCCTCGACAAGACCGGCCCGATCGAGTCGTGGATCCCGATGTTCCTCTTCGCGATCGTGTTCGGCCTCTCGATGGATTACGAGGTATTCCTGCTGTCACGCATGAAAGAGGAGTTCGACCGCACCGGCGACAACGGCTCGGCGGTGGCCGACGGCCTCGCCGTCACCGCCCGGGTCATCACCGCCGCCGCGCTCATCATGGTGTGCGTCTTTGCGAGCTTCGTGATCGGCGATGACCGCCAGCTCAAGTTGTTCGGCCTCGGTATGGCCGTGGCCGTGCTGGTGGACGCCACCATCGTCCGTATGGTGCTGGTCCCGGCCACCATGGAACTCCTGGGTGCCCGAAACTGGTGGTTGCCCAAGTGGCTCGGATGGCTCCCCAAGATCCACGTGGAAGGCCACCACCACGACCTCGACGCCGAGGCAGAAGCCCTGCTCAAGGGCCACGAATCAGGCGAACCCGAACCGGTCGGCTGAGGCACCCCACACCCCGGTCGACGGACCCCCTCCGCCGGGCCCGCCTTGACAAGCACCCCCTCGAACCCCTAGCCCATACGAAATGTCTCGTCCCCTCGTCGTCGTCGAATCGCCCGCCAAGGCGAAGACCATTGCCAAGTTTCTCGGCAGTGCGTTCGACGTGCGCGCCTCGGTCGGCCACGTGGCCGACCTGCCCCGGGGCGGCATGGCCGTCGACGTGGACAACGGCTTCAAGCCCACCTACGAACTGACCGAGCGGGGCAGGCAGGTGGTGAAAGACCTGCGTGCAGCCCTCAAGGATGCGAGCGAGCTGTATCTCGCCACCGACGAAGACCGTGAGGGTGAGGCGATCTCGTGGCATCTGCTCGAGTACCTCAAGCCCCGCGTGCCGGTGAAGCGCATGGTGTTCCACGAGATCACCAAGGCAGCAATCGACCACGCCGTGGCCAACCCGCGGGGTCTGGACTACGGGCTCATCGATGCCGCCGAGACCCGGCGAATCCTCGATCGCCTCTATGGCTACGAGGTCTCGCCGGTGCTGTGGCGCAAGATCGCCCGCAGCCTGTCGGCGGGCCGGGTGCAGTCGCCTGCGATTCGCCTGGTGGTCGAACGCGAACAGGAACGCATTGCCTTCGTGTCGGCCGGCTACTGGGATCTCGCCGCGATGTCGTCCACCAGTCCGTCGTTCAGTTCCACACTGGTGGCTCTCGACGGCGTGCGAGTGGCCACGGGCAAGGACTTCGACACGAACGGCAAGCCCAAACAGGCTGTGGTGGTTGTGGATGCCGAGCGCGCCCAAGCGCTCGCCGGCGGACTCGCCGATGCCACCTTCACGGTGCGCAGTGTCGACGACAAGCCATACAAGTCGTCACCCAAGGCTCCGTTCATGACCTCGACGCTGCAGCAGGAGGGTGGTCGCAAACTCCGACTCTCTGCAGCGCAGGTGATGCGCCTCGCCCAGAGCCTGTACGAGCGCGGCTTCATCACCTATATGCGTACCGACAACGTGTCGCTCTCCGAGGAGGCACTCGGCGCAATCCGTGACGAGGTGAAGAAGGTCTACGGCGCCTCGCATGTCGCCAACCCGCCACGGCATTACGCCAACAAGGTGAAGAACGCTCAGGAAGCGCACGAGGCAATCCGACCCACCACCCCGCTGCGCGCACCCGAAACGGTGGCGGCGGAACTCAACGGGCAGGAACTCGCGTTGTACCGCCTCATCTGGCAGCGCACACTCGCGTCGCAGATGGCCGATGCAGTAGGCACCACCGTGTCGGTGCGCCTCGCAGCTGCCGCCCGTGAGCAGGGCGCTACCACCGATTGCGAGTTCGCCGCAGCGGGCACCACCATCACCTTCGCCGGCTACCGGGCGGTGTACGTCGAGAGCACCGACGAGGGCGATGCGGGCAGCGAGGAGAAAGAAGCGCAACTCCCGGTGCTGCGCGCCGGTGCAGTGGTGCCGATGGCATCGGTCACTCCCGAGGGTCACAGCACCTCACCTCCGGCGCGGTACACCGAAGCAAGCCTGGTGAAAAAGCTCGAGGAGCTCGGTATCGGCCGACCGTCCACGTGGGCCAACACCATTCAGACCATCTTCGAGCGTGGCTACATCTGGAAGAAGGGCAACGCCCTCGTACCCACGTGGACAGCGTTCGCAGTGGTGCACCTACTCAGCGAACACTTCGACACACTGGTGAACTACGCCTTCACCGCCGAACTCGAAGATGATCTCGACGCCATTGCGCGCAACGAACTGCGCAAGGAGGACTGGCTGCAGCGCTTCTACTTCGGCGACGAGCCCGGCCTGAAGCAATTGGTGGAGACCAAGATCGGCGACATCGACGCAGCCGAGGTGAACACCTTCCGACTCGGCAACGACCCGGCAACGGGCGACGAGATCGTGGTGAAGCCCGGTAAGTACGGCCCGTACGTGAAGCGCGGCGACGACACGGCGAGTGTTCCCGACGACCTGCCACCCGACGAACTCACGGTTGCCAAGGCCGTCGAACTGCTCGCCGCCCCCAAGTCCGATGAGCCCATCGGTCAACTCGATGGCTACCCGGTGTTCGCCAAGACCGGTCGCTATGGCCCCTATGTGCAGTGGGGTACGCCCGACAATCTGCCGCCCGGACTCGACAAGCCCAAGATGGCTTCGTTGTTCAAGACGATGACAGTCGAACGCATGACCGTGGAGCAGGCCAAAGAATTGCTGTCGCTGCCACGAGTGCTGGGCGTGGACCCGTCCGACGGACTCGAAGTCGTGGCCAACAACGGGCGTTACGGACCGTATGTGCAAAAGGGCGCCGAGAGTCGTTCGATCGACTCCGAGGAGCAACTGCTCACCATCACGCTCGAACAAGCACTGCCCATCATCGCTGCGCCCAAGCAGTACCGGGGTCGCGGACGCTCTGCACCCAAGCCACCGCTACGTGACTTCGGCGCCGACCCGGCGAGCGGACGCGCAGTCACGGCCAAAGAGGGCAAGTTCGGCGTGTACGTCACTGACGGCGAGACGAACGCCTCCATCACACGCGGCGACCGCATCGAGTCGATGACCGCGGAACGGGCCTATGAGTTGCTGGCTGCCCGCCGCGAGGCCAACGCGCTCAAGGGCGACGCACCCGGTGGTCGCAAGGCGCCTGCACGCAAGGCAGCTGCGAAGAAGGCACCCGCCAAGAAAGCAGCGGCCCCTAAGGCACCGGCGAAGCGAGCACCGGCGAAAAAGGCTCCTGCCAAGAAGGCAGCAGCGAAGAAAGCCCCCGCGCGCAAGACCGCTGGCTGACCTGCTGCCGGGACCAGTCGGCGACGACGGGTAGCGTTCCGGGCACCATGGGTTCGTCCGGCCGCTACATCGCTCTCGAGGGATCCGAGGGGTGCGGAAAGTCCACGCAGGCGCGTTGGCTCGCCGACGATCTGGGAGCAGTGCTCACCCGCGAGCAGGGTGGAACCCGTATCGGTTCGCTCATCCGCGGCATCCTCCTGGACCCGGACCACACCGAACTCGAGCGTCGCAGCGAAGCGCTGCTCAACGCCGCCGATCGTGCGCAGTTGATCGCCGAGGTCATCTCCCCCGCGCTCGACAGCGGCACCCATGTGGTGTCGGATCGCAGCGTGTACTCCACGCTTGCGTACCAGGGCTACGGCCGTGGACTACCACTCGACGAGTTGCGCAACATCAATGATTGGGCGATCAACGGCTGTTGGCCGCATCTCGCCGTGCTCATCGAGGTGGATCCCGCGCTGCTCGAGGCACGCACCAGCGCACGCGTGAAGGATCGTTTCGAGCGCGAGTCCAACGACTTCCACGACCGCGTGCGACGGGGCTTCGCCGACATGGCTGCTGCTTCGCCCGAACAGTGGGCCGTGATCGACGGAAATGCTGATGCCGAAACCGTGCGCGCCCGACTCCGCACCGTTGTCCGCGAACGGCTCGGCATATGAACACACGCCGCTCCGCTGCGCGTGAAGCAGACATCTGGGCGCCGTCGGTTGGCCAGGAAGAAGCGGTAGCCCTCCTGCGCCACGCCATCGATGCGCCGGTGCACGCCTACCTGTTCCTCGGACCTGCCGGCACGGGCAAACGCCGTACCGCGCGCGCATTCGCCGCAGCACTGCTGTGCGAACACGCCGGTTGCGGAGCGTGCCGCAACTGCACCTTGGCCCTCCATGGCGAACATCCCGATGTCACCGAGGTGGAGCGTGAGGGTGCAGCGATTTCGCGGGCACAAGCCGACCAGATCATTCGCACCGCATCGATGTCTCCCGTCGAGGGAAGCCGCAAGGTGCTCATCCTCGACGAATTCCACCTGTTGCACGCGGAGGCCGCCGCTCGTCTGCTCAAGACCGTGGAGGAACCGCCTGCAGGCACGGTGTTCTGCGTGCTGGCCGACCAACTCGTGCCCGATCTCGTCACCATCGCCTCACGTTGTGTGCGCGTGCCGTTCCACAGCGTTCCCGACGATGTGGTGATCGCAGCACTGCGGAGTGAGGGGATTGACGAAGCGACCGCAACGGAGTCCGCACGGGTTGCTGCAGGCGATCTGGACCGCGCGCGCCTGCTGTCGTCGGACCCGGGACTGTTCACCCGACGTGCAGCATTTGCCACGGTGCCACAGCGTCTCAACGGAACCGGTAACCGCGTGATGCAGTTGTGCGACGAACTGCTCCGCCTCATCGACGATGCAGCCGATCCACTGCGCAAGCGACATGAGGAAGAAGCGGCGGAACTCGAGGCCCGCCTGGCGCAGCCCGGCGAGCGCAAGTCGAGTCGCAAGCCGCTCGAGGACCGCCACAAGCGGGAACTACGACGTCACCGCACCGACGAACTGCGCGCCGGACTCGGCGCCATCGCGTCCACGTATCGCGATCGACTCGTTCAGGGCGTTGAAGGTCGTCGCGGTCTGGAGGAGGCCGATGCAGTCGATCGCATCATGCATGCGATCGAGCACCTCGACCGCAACCCGAACGAACCGCTGATGCTGCAGAGTCTGTTACTGACCCTGCCGCCCCTCACGTGAACGCTCGGACACCACGCGCACTTCGATACCGCCGCGCGGACGCTGCGTGAGGGTGACACGAACCGAAGTGGGTTTCGCAGTGGACATGATCTCGTTCGCAATCTCAGCGGCCAATGCCTCGGCGAAGATCGCTCGGTCACGGAATCCCCACAGGTACAACTTGAGCGACTTGGACTCGACGCACCACTGATCGGGGACGTACTCGATGACCACGCTCGACAAGTCGGGTTGTTCGGTGACCGGACACATCGAGTTGAGTTCGTCGTTGGTGAAGGTCACCGACGACACGTGTGCGGGGGCGGGAAAGCACTCGACATGGGCGACGGGCTCGCGCACCGTGCGACCGAGAATCGTGAGCGAATCGGTGGGAATGGTCACCCAGTCAGGCTAGAACCCATGACACAACGCACCGCCCGGATGGCCGGGGGGCTCCGGGAGCCCGGCCCCAGATTCTCAGGAAACTCACAGACTCGGCGGCGGGACCCCCAAGGCGGACCGATCACCATGTGATCAACCCACCGGGTCCGCCCGGTTACCTACATCCCTCAAGGAGCAACGATGAAGATCAAGATGCGTCAGATGGTGGTGGGAGCGGCCCTCATGGGCGCTGCCGCCGCCGGGAGCGCCCTGGCGGCCTCGGCCATCACCGGCGACACCACCCCGTCCACCGAGTCCTCCGCGCCGGCCACCGACGTGCCCACCACCGACGGAGTCATCAACCTCGATCCGGGCACCGGTTCCGGCGGCACCGCTGGCACTGCGGGAACCCCCGCCTGCCCCGCCCCGGGCCCCAACGGTCCTCGTGGCCCCAAGCATGAAGAGCTCACCGGCACCACCGCCGACAAGGTGACCGCCGCCGCCCAGGCCGCCGTACCCGGTGGCGAGGTGCTCCGAGTGGAAGGCAAGGCCGCCGACGACACCAACGCCGATGAGGCCGCCTACCACGCCCACGTCCGCAAGGCCGACGGCACCCACGTCCGGGTGAACATCAACGCCGACTTCACGGTGAAAGACATCGTCGAGGGCAAGGGCCCCGGAGGCCCCCGTGGCCCCGAGGGTCGTGGCCCCAAGCATGAAGAGCTCACCGGCACCACCGCCGACAAGGTGACCGCCGCCGCCCAGGCCGCCGTACCCGGTGGCGAGGTGCTCCGAGTGGAAGGCAAGGCCGCCGACGACACCAACGCCGATGAGGCCGCCTACCACGCCCACGTCCGCAAGGCCGACGGCACCCACGTCCGGGTGAACATCAACGCCGACTTCACGGTGAAAGACATCGTCGAGGGCAAGGGCCCCGGAGGCCCCCGTGGCCCCGAGGGTGGACGTCACGGCGGACGTCACGGCGGACGTCACGGCGGACACCACGGTGGACGTCACGGTGACGGACACGGTCCCTGTGCCCCGGCACAGTCGGGTGCGGACTCCAACAGCACCGCCAACAACGGCGCAACGGGCTCGGTGACCGCAGTCGAGTCGAGCACCCAGGTCTGATCCCAGGCCTCCCTCCACGAATGCAGGCATTCGGGACGACCCCGAATCGTGCGTGAGAACGGCCGCCGGTACCCACCGGCGGCCGTTCCACATGGACACCTCAGCAACAACACGACAAGGATGCAGGCGGCATGACTCTTCGAGCGAGATTGATCACGGCACTCGCAGTGCTCGTGACGGTGGGGCTCGCGGCGTTCGGGTATGCCACCTACGCGCGCTACAGCAACGCCGAGTATCAACGCCTCGACGACGGCCTGCGCTCTGCGCTGCCGGTGGTGTCCCGCCAACTCGTCGAAGCGGTGGGCCTCGACCGCGGTGGTCGGGGTCGACCCGACCGTGATGATGCCGTCAACATCAATTCGTTCCCCACGCTGCAAACCATCTACGCCGAACTGCGCGATCCTGCGGGTGCAGTTGTTGCGCGTCTTGCCGTGGACGACACCCCGAAGCTCGACGACGGGCCGGTGAAGATCGGCACCACGTTCACCACGGGAGCAGCAACCGGATCGGGCCGCTGGCGGGTCACCACAGCCGAGCCTGCGTCACGGCTGGCCGCCGGCTACCAAGTGCTGCTTGCCACCACCACCAACAAGGTCACCGAATCACTGCAGGAACTGCTGCTCATCGAGATCATCGGCGGCTTGGCGATCCTTGCTGTCCTCGTCGGCGGATCGTGGCTCATCTTGCGTCGGGGACTCCGCCCGCTCGAGGACATGGGACGTACGGCCAGCTCGATCAACGCCGGTGACCTGTCGCAGCGTGTCCAGGGCGGCGATGCAAAGAACGAGGTGGGACAACTTGCCACCGCGCTCAACGGCATGCTCGATGAGATCGAGACGGCGTTCCGCGCGCGCCAGGAAACCGAACACCGTCTGCGGCAGTTTCTCGCCGACGCCTCGCACGAACTGCGCACACCGCTCACGTCCATCCAGGGCTTCGCGGAGCTGTTCCGCCTCGGTCGCGAGCACGAGCACGTGGACCAAGCCGTCATCATGCGACGCATCGAGGAAGAGTCCGCTCGCATGAAGGTGCTCGTCGAGGATCTGCTGCTGCTCGCCCGCCTCGACGAGACACGCACCGTAGAACGCTCCGATGTCGATCTCACCGTGCTCGCCGCCGACGCCTGCAGCGATGCAGTCGCACTCGATCCCTCACGAACGGTGTCGCTCGATGCGGTGGGACCGGTGGTGGTTCCCGGCAACGCCGATCACCTCCGTCAAGCCGTTACCAATTTGGTGTCCAATGCGGTGAAGCACACCCCCACAGGCACCGCAATCGATCTCCGAGTGGCAACCAGCGGGAACCGGGCTGTGCTCACCGTCCGGGACCATGGCCCCGGCCTCACCGAGGAAGCCCTCCAGCACGTCTTCGAGCGTTTCTGGCGCGCCGACCAATCGCGCACCGGCACGAGTGCGGGTCTGGGTCTCGCCATCGTGGAGAGCATCGCTCGCGAACACGGAGGCACGGCTACTGCTGCCAATGCGTGGGGCGGCGGAGCCGAGTTCACCATCAGCCTTCCCATCGAAACCGCCGAGCCCACTACCGGAGCATCTGCATGAGCAACACCCGCACCAAGCCACTCGTGCTCGCCGTCGACGACGAGGAACACATCACCGAACTGCTCGCGATGGGACTCGGGTTCAACGGCTTCGAGGTCGAGCGCGCCAGCACCGGACGCGCTGCTCTGGCCGCCATCGAGGCCCGCCGACCCGACCTCATCATCCTCGATGTGATGATGCCGGATCTGGGTGGCTTCGACGTTGCCAAGCGCGTGCGCCAGAACGAGCGCGAGGCAAATCGGATCCCCATCATCTTTCTCACCGCAAAAGACACCACCACCGACAAGGTGGAGGGCCTGCGACTCGGCGCTGACGACTACGTCACCAAACCGTTCTCGATCGAAGAACTCATCGAGCGCGTGAAAGCAGTGCTGCGTCGTACCGGAGGAGTCACTCCGGGAGACCGCCGCATTGTGGTGGGCGATCTGGTGATCGATGAGGACACCCGAGATGTCTGGCGCGGCGATCGCTTCATCGAACTCACCCCCACCGAGTACAAGCTGCTGCACTACCTCGCGTCGCATGCACGACGGGTGCTCACCCGTGAGCAGATCCTCGAAGCCGTGTGGGACATCAACTTCACGAGCAACGCGAGTGTGCTCGATACCTATGTGAGCTACCTGCGCCACAAGATCGATGTGGAGGACCCCCCGCTGATCCACACCGTGCGCGGCGTGGGGTACTCACTCCGCCTCCCACCGGGGCACGAGTAACCCGACGGGAGTCGCTACATCACACCGTGGGCCAGCATGGCGTCGGCGACACGCTGGAATCCTGCGATGTTCGCACCCAACAACAAGTTGCCGGGCGAGCCGAACTGTTCAGCCGTTGCGGCACAGGTGCTGTGAATGTTCTCCATGATGCGCGCGAGCTGCCCCACGGTCTGCTCGAAGGTCCATTGCTGCCTCGCTGCGTTCTGCTGCATCTCGAGACCCGAGGTTGCTACACCTCCGGCATTGGCCGCCTTTGCAGGCCCGAAGGCCACACCCGCTGCCTGGAGCACCTCGATCGCCTCGAGCGACGACGGCATGTTTGCCCCCTCGGCAACGGCCAGCACGCCATTGCTCACGAGCAGTCGTGCATCGGCTGCATCGAGTTCGTTCTGCGTGGCGCACGGTAGGGCCACATCACACGGGATGGACCACGGACGCGCACCTTGGAGGAACGTGGCGCCGGGCCGACGCGCAACGTAGTCCGAGATCCGACCGCGCTCGACCTCTTTCACCTGCCGGAGCAACGCCAGGTCGATACCCGCCGGGTCGTGCACGGACCCCGATGAGTCCGAGGCGGACAACACGGTGGCCCCGAGCTCCTGCAGTTTGGCGATGGCATACGTGGCGACATTTCCCGAACCGGACACCGTGGCCCGCAGACCATCGAGCGAGCGACCGCGAGCGGCAAGCATGTGCGAGACAAAGAACACCACGCCATATCCGGTGGCTTCGGTGCGCCCGAGTGCGCCGCCCCAGCCGATGCCCTTGCCGGTCAGTACGCCGGCCTCGAAGGCATTCACGAGTCGCTTGTACTGTCCGAACAGATACCCCACCTCGCGGCCACCCACACCGATGTCGCCGGCGGGCACGTCGGTGTGATCGCCGATGTGGCGGAAGAGTTCGGTCATGAATGCCTGACAGAAACGCATGATCTCTGCATCCGATCGACCCTTCGGGTCGAAGTCGGCGCCTCCCTTGGCGCCCCCCATGCCGAGACCGGTGAGCGCGTTCTTGAAGATCTGCTCGAACCCGAGGAACTTGATGATCCCGAGGTTCACCGATGGGTGGAAGCGCAAACCCCCCTTGTACGGACCGAGCGCGCTGTTGAACTGCACGCGCATACCACGGTTCACCTGGGTGACACCACGGTCGTCTTGCCAAGCCACACGGAAGATCACCTGTCGTTCCGGCTCGCAGACGCGCTCGAGAATCCGTTGATCGAGATACTCGGGTCGGCGGGCGAGTAACGGCTGCAGGGTGTGCAACACCTCGGTGACCGCCTGATGGAACTCGGGCTCAGCCGGGTTCCGCGCAATCACCTGCTGCAGTACGGACTCAAGTCGATCATCAGCCATGATGGTTCACTGCTCGATGCGATTGAAGTTGGCGTGTGACAAGAGTTTCCATGCCCCATCGGCCCAGATGAACGTACTGAGCCTGGGCGCCACGCCGGTGCCGGTGGGTTGTCCCTCGATGGTCTCCACCAACTTGATGGACCAGCGCACGGTGAGCGTGCCGCCGGACTGCGCTGCGGTCACGTTGGGCCCGAGTTCGAAACTCGAGATGCTGATCTCGGCGTTCAGGTACTCGTCACGATTCGCGGCCGAACCGTCGGCACGCTGGATCTGGAACGCATCTGCGAGGAAACCCTCGAGTGCGGCTCGGTCCTTGTTCTTCAGGATCTCGATGAACCTCGTCACGAGTTCGCGGCCTGTGGCGCTCGGATCCTCGAGCACCGGTGCCGCCTCCGTGGGAAGCAGGAAATTCGCGTGCGACGACATGCGCCAGCGGTCACCGCGCCACACGAACGTGCTCAGCCGCGGTGCCTCGCCCCGCTCGACCTCGGTTCCGTTGATGGTTCCATCCACCACCAGTCGCCAGCGCACACTGAGCACCCCGCCCTGCTGAGTGGCCACCACATCGGGACCCAACTCGAACGACGTGATCTTGGCTGGCTCCTGGAGATACGCAGACTTGTCCTGGCCCGAGCCATCGGCGCGCTGGAGTTGGAACGAGTCGTCGAGGAACGCATCGAGTGCAGGGATGTCACCCTCCTGCAGGATGGTGAGGAACTCGGTGGCCAACTCGCGGCCAGTTGCCGATGGGTCCTCCAGCACGGGCGGTGCGCTGGTGTCCGACGCTGCACCTTCGGCATCGTTGCCGTCGGCCGAGCATGCGCCGGTGAAGACGAGCGCTCCGAACGTGAGCAGTGCGAGTGCGATCGTGGGGCGATGGCGGATCATGCGCTCAGGTTAGGGCCCGCAGGAGCAGCGATGCCGGGGGGCTGTCGCAGCACCTAGATCTCGACGCGAGACCCGACCTCGAACACCTTCTCGGCCGGCAGGTTGAAGAACCGGCTTGCGCTGTCGGCGCCGCGGTTCAGCAGCACGAAGAGATGTTCCAGCGCGGGGTTCATACCGGGTGCCTTACCGGCCACGATCGACTCACGTCCGAGGAAGTAGGTGACGTCGTCGGGGTTGTACTCGAGACCGCGGTGCTCGATCGCCGAGAGTGCGGTCGGCACATCGGGGTCCTCCATGAAACCGAACCGCAACTGCACCTCGAACACGCCCGGGGCCACCTTGGTGACCTCGGAGCGGTCCCACGAGTAGATGAACGGTTCCTCGGTGGTCTCCACCGACACGATCAACGTGGTGCGGTGCAGCACCTTGTTGTGCTTCAGGTTGTTCACCAGTGCAGGCGGCGCCTTGCCGAGTTCTTTGAACATGAACACCGCTGTGCCCGGTACGCGCTCGGACTCCGACTCGTCGAGCACGTCCACCAGGGGACGCTCGCCACGACGGATGCGCTCGGCCACGAGGGAGCGTCCACGGCGCCACGTCTGCATCTGCACCATGAGCAGCACTCCGACGGCGAGGGCGAACCATCCGCCATGCGGAATCTTCACGATGTTCGCGCCCAAGAACCCGAGTTCGATACCGAGCATGGGTACGCACACCACGAAGGCGAGGCTCCGTCGCCACTTCCAGCGATCGGTGAGCACCCGGAAGAAGATCAGCGTGGTGATAGCCATCGTCATGGTGACTGCGATGCCGTAGGCCGCAGCCAAGTTGGACGAACTACGGAAGCCGAGTACGAGGCCGACGCACGCAATCATCAGCGCCCAGTTCACGAGCGGCACATAGATCTGGCCGGAGTGCTCGCGCGACGTGTGGCGGATCGCGATACGCGGCAGATAGTCGAGCTGCACGGCCTGCGCGGTGAGCGAGAACACACCGGAGATGAGTGCCTGTGAGGCGATGATCGTGGCCAGCGTGGCAAGGATCACCACGGGCAGGCGCAGGGAGTCCGGCGACATGCGGAAGAACACACTCTCGATGTCCTCGGGGTGCTTGAGCAAGAACGCGCCCTGTCCCCAATAGTTCAGGACGAGCGACGGGAGCACGAGGCCGTACCAGCCCACCATGATGGGCTTGCGGCCGAAGTGGCCCATGTCGGCGTAGAGGGCCTCACCGCCGGTGACCACGAGGAAGATGGAGCCGAGGGAGAGAAATGCTTTTGCCGGTTCGTGCCCGAAGTAGCGCACGGCGTAGAGCGGGTTCACCGACTGCATGATCTCGGGAACGCCGACCACCTTGGACAGGCCGATGGCCGCCAGCGTGCCGAACCACACCATCATCACGGGCCCGAACACCTTGCCCACCGCGCCGGTGCCACGACTCTGCACCAAGAAGAGCATCACGATGATGACGATGGCGATGGGGATCACCCAACTGGTGAACGAGGTGGACACTTCTTCGAGGCCTTCGACTGCGCTGAGCACCGAGATCGCGGGGGTGATGATGCCGTCGCCGTAGAGCAGCGCCGTGCCGAACACACCGAGCGACACCAAGATGCCCGCCTTGGCCACGGTACGGCCGCGCTTGGGCATGACGAGTGCCGTGAGCGCCAAGATGCCGCCCTCACCACGGTTGTCCGCACGCATCACGAACATCAGGTACTTCACCGAGATGATCAAGATGAGCGCCCAGAAGGCGAGGGAACACACGCCGAAGATGTTCGCCCGGTCCACGAGCAGGGTGTGCGACTTCTCGGTGAAGGCTTCCTTGAACGCATACAGCGGACTGGTGCCGATGTCGCCGTAGACCACGCCCAGTGCCCCGAGTGCGAGTGCCACGGTTCCGGTGGTGGCTCCGTGACCGCCGTGGCCGTCGCTGCCGGGTCCGCGCACCGGACGGGCGATGCGGCGGGAGGACTCCTCGATGAACTGCCGATGAGCCTCTACAGACTCCGGCCCGACTGTCTTGTCCGAGGACACATGCCGACGTTATCGGCCTGATTCTCACGGCCATCGCACCCGGACAACAGCCCGGAACATCTGGAGCCCAGAGAGGGAATCGAACCCTCGACCTTTTCATTACGAGTGAAATGCTCTGCCGACTGAGCTATCTGGGCGGCGCGCCAATGCTACCGATCGGCTCCGGAGCCACCTACCCGCTCGACGGACCTGCCCAGACCCCATCCAGCCAGGGAATCAACTGCTCCCAGATGATGTCTTCGCTCCGTGCGAGCAGATGACCGTCGCCCGGCAGTCGCACGAGGTCACCGTGGCCAGCGAGGGCCACCACCATCTCGCTCGCCTCGATCGGAAGGATCTCATCGCGGTCACCGTGGAACAGCAGGAAGGGTCGACCCACCAGCCCGGCGGCAACTTCGCATCCGGCGGACTGTGTGGCGAAGGTGACCACACCGTTCACGAACGCAGGGAGCCCAACGGCGGCCCGCACCGCCACGGCACCGCCGAAGCTGTGCCCCATCACCACCACCCGTTCCACCCCGGAACCCACCAGCAACTGCACACCGGCTGCCACATCGAGTGTGCAGGCATCGAGGTCGTTCGGACGCCGATAACTCACCCGGATCACGGGAACGCCCTGCGCGCTGAGATACTCACCGAGGCGGTGATACAGGCCCGATCCGGGGCCGAGCAGACCGCCCATCGCTCCCCCGCAGAGCACCACGCCGCCCCGGGCGCCGCCCGCCATCGGGGCTGCGCCGGCCGGCTCGTGCCACATAAGCGTCAGCAGGCCCCGCAGGGTGTAGATCTCGATGTGACGCAGCGTGGGGGTCACCATCACATCGAGGTTGCCGATGACCTCGAGGGCGTCCAGTGGGGTGGACATCCGACCCGGGTCCGCCGCCGACATATGAGTAACTTACTCCGATCATGTCTCGTACGGGTCAGGAGCAGCGCAGCGCAGTGGCCGATGCCGCTCTCGACGCACGTATCGGCTCGGCATGGAAAGAACTGCGACGCGGTGCGGCCATGGGCGTGCTGCGTGATCACCTCTTTGGTGCGGGCGGCGATGCACTCGAACCCGGACAGGTGGACACCCTCGAACTCCTCGTGGCCCGTGATGCATGGCGCATGAGCGAACTGGCCGAAGCGCTGCGTGTGGATCCGTCCACTGCCACACGTGCGGTGCAGCGTCTGGTCAAGGCAGGAATGGCTCAGCGCACTGCCAACTCCAGCGATGCCCGCGTGGTGATGGTCTCGGCCACCGCCGCCGGACGCGCCCGACAGGAGTCCATCAACAACCTGCGTCGCGCCACACTCAAAGCGATGCTGGCCTCGTTCGATCAGGCCGAGCGCGAACAGTTCGCCGACTATCTCGATCGCTTCGTCGCTGCACTCGACGGGTTCGTGCGACAACTCGGCACCGACGACTGAGACCGCCACATGAACCGCTGCGATGTGCTGGTGGTCGGGGGCGGGATCGCAGGGCTCAGTGTTGCTTGGCGACTCGCCGAGTTCGTCACCGTCACCCTCGTGGAGTCCGAGTCCGATCTCGCACTGCACTCCACCGGTCGATCGGCCGCCATGCTGAACGTCACGAGTGGGCCCACCGCCGTGTGCGACCTTGCTGCAGCGAGCCGCAGTCTGTTCGAGTACCCGCCCGCCGACCTGAGCGAGTCGAGCCTGCTGTCACCACGGGGATTGCTGTGGGTGGGGCACTCGGGAACCGAACCATCGCTCGACGCTCTCGTGGCCCGCGCACCTGCGGCGTGCTCACGACTCGGCGCAGACGATGCACAGCGACTCGCGCCGGCGCTCGCCAGACATGCGGTGAACGCAGGCGGGGTGTTCGAGGCACGCGCCATGGCCATCGATGTCGCACGACTGGTGGCGGGTCTGCGCAGCGCAACACTCACTCGCGGCGTGCGTATCGTTCCCGGGGCGGAAGCAATCACGCTGCGGCGAGCCTCGGGTGACTGGCGCGTGCACGCCGGTGACAACGACTACACCTGCAGTTCGGTGGTGAACGCAGCTGGCGCATGGGCCGATGTGGTTGCCCGGCGCGCCGGTGTGCACCCAATCGGATTGGCCGCGCTGCGCCGCACTGCCGTTGTCGTGGAGACAACAACGCGCACCGACGACTGGCCGATGGTCATGGACGTAGAGGGCAGGTGGTACCTCTCACCGACGCACGAGGGAACCTTGGTGTCGTCGGCCGACGAAACCCCCTCCGATCCGATGGACGTTCACGCAGATCCGCATGACATCGACGCAGCAGTCGAGCGAATCCGCGACGCATTCGACATCGACATCGTCGGCGTGCGACGCGCCTGGGCCGGCCTGCGCACCTTCGCCGCCGACCGTTTGCCCGCCATCGGGCCCGACCCCGCAGAGCCCACCTTCTTCTGGCTCGCCGGTCAGGGCGGTGCGGGTATCAAGACCGCACCAGAACTGTCACGCATCGCCGCTGCAGCCATCACAGGAGGCGCCCCGATACCGCCGGATCTCGATGTGTACCGATTCGCTCGGTGAGTCCGATGCCGCTCCGGCCCCGGCCCATCCGTCAGAACAGGCGTGATGCGGCGTCGCGGGCGAGTTCGAGCAACCACCCGGGGAAGAAACCCACGATCAGCGTGAACGCGAGCGAGACGGCGATCGCCAGACCCGTACCGAATGGAATCGTCACCCGATCGCCCGTCGCCTCACCATCGGCGAGGAACATGCTCACGATGATGCGCAGGTACAGGAATGCGGCGATGACCGCCGACAGCATGGCCACGATGGCCACTGCGTAACTGTTCACATCTGCGGCTGCCGTGATGATGCTGAACTTCGCCACGAACCCCGATGTGAGCGGAACACCGGCCTGCGCGAGGAGGAACACCGTCATGGCGAGCGCGAGCGCAGGGCGCTGCTTGCCGAGTCCGCGATAGGAATCCAGATCGTGCGAGCCGTCGCCTGCGCGGCCCACGAGGCTCGCTACGGCGAAGGTGCCACTCACCAGCACTGCGTAGGCCAACAGGTAGAACAGCACCGAGGCGAGTCCGCGGTTCGTGGTGTCGTTCGCATGTGCAGCCGCTTCCACGCCCACGAGGATGAAGCCGGCGTGGCTGATGGACGAGTACGCGAGCATGCGCTTCACGTTGGTCTGCACCACAGCGAGGATCGAGCCCACCACGAGGGTCAATAGGGCGAGTGCCCAGATCACAGGGCGCCAGTCGTCACGCGCCTCGGGCATGGCGAGCACCAGTGAACGCAGGAGTGCGCCGAACGCCGCCGCCTTTGCCGCCGACGCCATGAACCCGGTGACCGGCGTGGGTGCACCCTGGTACACATCAGGCGTCCACGAGTGGAACGGCACGGCGGCCACCTTGAACGCGAGTCCCACGAGCAACAGGGCGACACCGATCACCAAGAGGGCACGGTGCTTGTCGGTTTCCACCACGGTGGCGAGCGCCGTCTTGATCGACACCTCGCCACGGAGACGAGTGGTACCCGTGGCTCCGTAGATGAGCGCAATTCCGTACAGGAAGAACGCCGACGAAAAGCCACCGAGGATGAAGTACTTCAGACCCGCTTCTTGCGACTCGATGCGCTTGCGGTGCGAAGCAGCGAGCACATAGAGAGCAATCGACAGCGTCTCGAGACCGAGGAACAGCACGATCAGGTCGTTGGCGCCCGCCATCACGAGCCCGCCGAGGGCTGCGAGGAGGAACAGGCCGTAGACCTCGGGACCGTCGAGATCTTCGCGTCGCAGGTAACTGTCGGTGATGCATGCGGCGAGCAGCAGCGCCGCACAGATCGAGACGCCGATGAACACGCTCGGCCCATCCACCACCAGCACGTCACGTACGAGTGCGCGGGGGCCGTCGTGCACCGTGTCGGACCACTGCACGAACTCGAGCACACCTGCAGCGATGGCCGCCGCCCCGGTGACGATGGCATACACACCACGCGGCAGTCCACGTGGTGCCAGCGCACCGGCGAGCAGCAGCACCACGCCGGCACCGAGCAGTACGAGCAGCGGCGAGAGTCCCGACCAGTCGATCTTGGGTCCCACCAAACGTTCGGCGGCCTGTTGCATGGGGGCAAGCATCAGATGCATCACTCACCCTCCCCGTGTGCCTCGGCCTCGGCCGGCGCCTCATCGCTGTGCGACGCCTCGCCCGCCTTGTCCTCACCGTGCGATGGCTCCTCCACCTCGGGCACTACCGGGACCGGCTCGGTGTAGTCGGTCTCGTCCTCGACATGAGCAATCAGTGCCTTCACGCTGGGCTCGATGCGGTCGAGCATGGGCTTGGGGTAGATGCCGCAGAAGAAGATCGCTGCGATCATCGGCAGCAGCACCAGACCCTCTTTCAGCGTCAACTCGCGGAAGTTCTTGTTGTCCTCGTCGGGTTCACCGTGGAACACACGCTGATACGCCCACAGCAGGTAGAGCGCTGCGAGGATCACGCCGGTGGCGGCAACCACCACCCACCAACGGGCGGTGAGGAACGATCCGATCAGGATCAAGAACTCGCCAACGAATCCGTTCAGGCCGGGCACGCCGATCGACGACAGCATGATCACGGTGAACGCGGCGGCAAAGATCGGTGCGACCTTCTGGAGTCCACGCAACTGCGAGATCTCGCGGGTGTGACGCCGCTCGCTGATCATGCCCACCATGAGGAACAAGGCTCCGGTGGAGACGCCGTGGTTCACCATCTGCATCACGCTGCCGCTTGCTGCGCTGCTGGTGAAGGCAAAGGTGCCGAGCACGATGAAGCCGAGGTGCGCCACCGACGAGTAGGCCACCAGACGCTTCAGGTCCTTCTGCATGGTGGCTACGACGGCACCGTAGAGAATTCCGATGACGGCCAGCGTCAGCAACACGGGCCGGAACCACTGCGACGCCTCCGGGAAGAGGTACACGTTGAAGCGGAGCAGACCGTAGGTACCCAGCTTCAACAGCACGCCGGCGAGGATCACCGAACCCGCCGTGGGTGCCTGCGTGTGGGCATCGGGCAGCCACGTGTGCAGCGGGAACAGTGGAACCTTCACCGCGAAGGCGATGGCGAATGCGAGGAACAACCACCGACCCGTACTCGTGGCGAATCCGGCGCCCTGGGCGATCTCGTTCACGTCGAAGGTGATGTACCCGAGTTCACGCTTTGCCAGCAGCACGGTGGTGATGAGTCCCACCAGCATCAGAGCCGAGCCCACCATGGTGTAGAGGAAGAACTTGGTGGCCGCGTAGACGCGCCCTTCGTATCCCCACCGCCCGATCAAGAAGTACATCGGCACGAGCACGATCTCGAAGAACACGAAGAACAGGAACAGGTCCTGGCTCATGAACGAGCCCATCAC
>JAFMJD010000180.1 GCA_017853685.1 Actinomycetota bacterium
TCATGCCCAAGACCGACTTCTCGAAGCCGAGTGCAGCACTCGGTGGAGCGGCACCCCGCCTGTTCAACCAGTTCGTGACCTACGCCAAGATCAGTGGCGGCAAGGTTGTTGCGGTGGACAAGGAATTCCACCAGTTGCTCAAGTAATCGGCAACAGACCGCCGAATGCAGGAGTTCTTTCAGTTCGTTCTCCTCGGGCTCGGTGCTGCCGGCGTGTACACGCTCGCCGGTCAAGGCATCACCGTGATCTTCCGAGGGTCGGGTGTACTGAACTTTGCACTCGGTGCACAGGCGCTGGTTTCAGCAGCGGTATTCACTGAACTCTGGGGCGAGTGGCAATGGCCGCTCGCCCCAGCGTTCATTCTGGCTGTGCTCACATCCACAGTGGTCGGTGCGCTTGCACACCTGTTGGTGATGTACCCACTGCGGAATTCCGCTCCCCTCGTGCGCATCATCGCCACACTTGGCCTCTTGGCCATCTGTCAGCAGGGAGTGGTACTCGCCATGAGCGGCGAGCTTCGAAAGGTCCCTGCGTTCCTACCGCAGAACACGGTGAACATCTTCGGTGCCAAAGCGTTCGCCGATCGCCTCATCATCTTCGGAGTCGCCATCGCGGCCACCGTGTTGGTCGGCGTGCTGCTCGCGAAGCTGCGCTTCGGACTTGCAACCCAAGCCGTCGGCGAGAACCGTCTTGCCGCAACGGCGCTCGGGCACTCGCCCGAGGTGGTGGCGGGCGTCAACTGGGCGCTCGGCTCGACGTTCGCCGGTGTAGCCGGAGTGCTCATCGTCCCGATCTCTGGATTCTCCGTAGCGCGCCTCTCGCTCCTCGTCGTGCCGGCGCTCGCCGCAGCGCTCATCGGCCGCTTTCGTTCGCTTCCGCTTACTGCACTCGGCGCAATCGTCATTGGTGTGGGCCAGAGTCTGCTCTCGAAGTACGTCAAGACACCGGGGTGGTCCGATGCACTGCCGTTCTTGATCATCGTGCTGATGATGACGGTGAGCGGACAGGTCATTCCCCGCCGTGACGAGGTGCAGGCACGGCTTCCGCGCGTGGCACGTACCCGTCCGCGTTGGTGGGCTGCTCTTGCGTTCATTGCCGTCGGGGTGTTCCTCTCGCAGGTGGGCAGCAATGCACTGAAAGACACGCTCATCACCACCTCGCTCGCTGCGTTGGTGGGACTATCGCTGGTGGTACTCACCGGGGTGGCCGGCCAGGTCTCGTTGGCGCAGTTCGCACTTGCCGGCATGGGTGGATTCATCGCCGGCAGACTGAATCTCTCGTTCGGCTGGCCCTTTCCGGTCGGCATCGTGCTCGGAACACTCGGTGCTGCGCTGGTCGGTCTCGTTTTCGCCGTTCCTGCGCTGCGGGTGCGCGGTGCCACACTCGCCGTCGTCACACTGGGACTCGCGCTGTCCATCGAACAGGTGGTGTTCAAGAATCCCCGGTTCGTCGGAGGCATGGCGGGCACACCGGTGGACTCGGCCTCATTGTTCGGTCTCGAGGTGGACGGGCTGAGCTACCCGTCTCGCTACGGGGTGGTGGCCATCGTGGCGCTGACGCTCGCTGCATGGGTGGTGTCATCGGTGCGGGCTAGCGGAGTGGGACGTCGTCTGCTGGCCGTGCGCAGCAATGAGCGTGCCGCGATGGCACTCGGCGTCAACGTGGCGCGCAGCAAGTTCTACGCGTTCGGTCTTGCTGCAGCGATCGCCGGCCTCGGCGGTGTGCTGATGGCTTTCCGGTATCCCAGTATCCAATACGGACAGTTCGGCCCCTTTTCCTCCATCAACCTCGTGTCGCTTGCGCTCATCGGTGGTGTCGGCTTCGTCGGTGGTGCGGTGCTCGGGGCAGCGATGGTGCCGGCGGGCATCATCAACTACCTCATCTCCGGCGTGGGCGATCTGGAGCACTGGTTGCTCGTGGCGAGTGGCGTGTTTCTCATTCTCACGCTCATCGCCAACCCCGACGGCGTGGCCGGCGATGTGGTGAAGCGACTGAGTCGGTTGCGCACCTCGGCGGTGGTGCGTACGCGTCGTGTGGCGTGGTCGAAGGCAACACCCGAGACGTTGGTAGTCGACGGGCTCACGGTGAACGACGGCCCCACTACTGCGGTGGATTCGCTCTCTTTCGAAGTGACGCCGGGGCAGATCGTCGGACTCATCGGTCCGAACGGCGCCGGCAAGACCTCGGCAATCGACGCCGTCAGTGGGTTCACACGGGCATCGGCGCAGCGACTCACGCTCGCCGGGAGCGACCTCCAGCGAATGAGTCCAGCCCGCCGTGCACGTTCGGGAGTGCAACGCTGCTTCCAAGCGGTCGAACTCTTCAACGACATGACCGTACGCGAGAACCTGCTCACCGCAGCCGAACAACTTCGCTGGTCGCACTGGGTGACCTCGGTCGCGTGGTCACGTCTCGAGGAACTACCCGACGACATCCTGGCCGTGGTCGAGGACTTCGGTCTCACCGATTCGTTGGATCGACTCCCGGACGAACTCCCCCACGGCAAGCGGCGTTTGGTGGGTGTGCTCCGTGCGCTCGCCGGTCGCCCAAGAGTGCTGATGCTGGACGAACCGGCGGCCGGCCTGGACGTGAATGAATCGGTGGAACTCGGCAATGTGCTGCGACGAATCGCCAACGAGTGGGGTATCGGCATTCTGTTGGTGGAGCACGACGTCGGTCTGGTGGCGAGCGTGTGCGACCGGGTGGTTGCGCTCAACTTCGGAAAGATGATCGCGTCGGGCACACCGAGTGAGGTCCTCGCGATGCCCGTCGTGCGTGAGGCATATCTCGGTGTCACCGACGATGAGGTGACGTCATGACCGAGCCGCTCGTCCGGGTGAGCGGGCTCTCTGTGGGCTACGGCGGAGTTCCGGTGCTGCGCGACATCGACCTGCATGTGGCTCCCGGCGAGGTGGTGGCCTTGCTCGGCTCGAACGGTGCCGGAAAGACCACGACACTGCTCTCACTCGCGGGCGAGCTACCGATCTCTGCCGGGTCGGTGGAGTTGTTCGGAGCTCCCGCAACCGGTCGCCTGCATCACCGGGTACGACGCGGGCTTGCGTTCGTCCCCGAACAGCGCGCCGTGTTCCGTCAATTGACCGTCGACGAGAACCTCCGGCTCGGGCGCGGCACGCGCGAGGCCGCGCTCGAACTCGTTCCAGAGCTTGCCGACAAGCTGGGTCGTCGTGGGGGCCTGTTGTCCGGGGGCGAGCAGCAGATGCTGGTGCTTGCGCGCGCGCTCGCTGCGGCACCGAAACTGCTCCTCTCCGACGAGCTTTCCCTGGGGCTTGCCCCGATCGTTGTGCGCCGCATGTTGCGTGCCATCCGTGAGGTTGCGGATCGGGGCTGCGGCGTGCTGCTGGTGGAGCAACACGCCGTCGACGCACTCCGTATCGCTGACCGCGGGTACGTGCTCCGTCGAGGTCGAATCGTGATGACCGGAACGGGTGCTGAACTGCTCGCTCGACTCGATGAGGTGAGCGAGTCCTATCTCTCGTCATCAGGATCCGAAGAAAGCCTCTAGGCTTCGCGAGGTGGCAGCGGAAGGCTCGGGCTCCAGCAAGAAGCGGATGTCGGCGGCCCATCGCCGCGAGCAGATCCTCGATGCAGCTCGCGAGGTGTTCATCGGATCCGGATATGCCGGTGCCCGCACTCAGGACATCGCTGCGGCTGCAGGAGTGAATTCTGCGCTCGTCTTCCGACACTTCGAGTCCAAAGAAGAGATCTTCCGGGCTGCGGTGGTGGAACCGCTCAAGCAGATCATGGCCGACACGATGGACTCGAGCCCGATGCCGTCGACCAAAGAGGAGATGACCAACACCAAGCGTGAGCACACGGTGGTTGCCATCGCCACGATGCTCAAGGCGTTGTCGGCTGCCGCTCCGCTGCTCGGCGTGGTGCTGTTCGCGGATCGTCAGGGCGGCTCGAACTTCTGGGAGGAGCACATCAGTTCGCTCTTCCAACTCGGCGCCACGAAGGTCCGTCAGGGACTCGGCACATGGTCACACCGTGACTTCGACCCCGAGTTCACCACCAAGTTGGTCTTCGGCATGTGTCTCGGACTCGCGATGGACTCGTATTTCATGGGCACACCGCTGGATGCCGATCGCTCGGCGGCGCTCGTCACCGACTTGTTGATCGACGGTCTGCGCGAGCGCTGATCAGAGGATCGCCGTCGGATTGACGGCCGAACCCGTGGCTCCCGGCATGTACAGGGGTCCGGTGTTGAACAGGAACGACCACACGCCGAGGGCGGCACATCGTGCGGCCAGTGGTTCGAGAGCAAGGTTGTCCAGGAGATGGACACCCATGCCCACGAGGCAGCACTGGTGCAACGGCATGGGCCATCCACCATTGCGCGAACCGGGAAGTGGATCGGACACCCCGTCGCTTCCGAGTACCGAGATCTCCCTGTCGTAGACCCAACCCACGCAGTCATGGTGGAGTCCGGCGAGTCCGGGGTCGCTCGGGTTCCACGCGCCAAGCGCAGCG
>JAFMJD010000045.1 GCA_017853685.1 Actinomycetota bacterium
GTGTCGGAGCAACGCCTCATCTCCGAACTCAGCCGTATTGATGGTCGTCCATAGCCGGGTTCACACCGTCTTTACACAGCAGCGGTGCCGCCATCGGCCCCCGGCCGGTACCTTCTACTGGTCCACCGGGACCCAACCCACGATCACACGATGAGTACGTCCGACCTCCCCAACCCGCCCGCCACCGACTTCGTTCGTGAACTCGTGCGACACGATGGCGCGCAGGGCACCTTCGGCGGCCGTGTGCAAACCCGGTTCCCACCCGAGCCGAACGGGTACCTCCACATCGGGCACGCCAAGGCCATCTGCATCGACTTCGGTCTCGCCGCCGAGTTCGGTGGGCGCTGCAACCTCCGACTCGACGACACCAACCCCGAGACCGAGAGTGAAGCCTTCGTACGCGGGATCGTGGAAGACCTTGCATGGCTCGGCTTCGCGCCACCCGAACCGATTCTCTATGCGTCCGATTACTTCGAGCAGATCTATCAGTGGGCCGAGCACCTGATCGAACGCGGCCTTGCGTACGTGGACGATCAGGATGGCGACACCATCTCGGCCCAGCGCGGCGGCTACGGCAAGCCGGGCGTGGAGAGCCCCTACCGAAACCGATCCGCCGAGGAAAACCTCGACCTGTTCCGTCGCATGCGGGCGGGCGAGTTCGCCGACGGCTCGCGAGTGCTGCGCGCCAAGATCGACATGCAGCACGAGAACATGCAGTTGCGGGATCCCGTGATGTACCGCATCCGACGCAGCCACCACTTCCGCACCGGCGACCAATGGTCCATCTACCCCACGTACGACTGGGCGCACGGTCAGAGCGATGCCATCGAGGGCGTGACGCACTCGCTGTGCACGCTCGAGTTCGACAGCCACCGACCGCTCTACGACTGGTACCTCGAACAACTGCCACTGCCGGGCGACAAGCCGCGCCAGACCGAGTTCGCCCGCCTCGAACTCACCCATACCGTCACGTCGAAGCGCAAACTTGCGGCGCTCGTTGCCGAGGGCACCGTGGACGGGTGGGACGACCCACGGTTGCCCACACTGCGCGGACTGCGTCGCCGCGGCTATCCCGCATCGGCCATCCGCGACTTCTGCAGCTACATCGGCGTGAGTCGCACCAACTCACGGCATGACATCGAACTGCTCGAGTACTTCGTGCGCACCGAGTTGAACCGCACTGCTCTTCGACGCATGGTGGTGCTGCGACCGATCCGACTCGTGATCGACAACTGGCCCACCAACGCCGACGGCACACCGGTGGTGGAGTGGTGTGAGGTCACCAACAACCCCGAGAATCCTGCGGACGGTGTTCGACTCGTGCCGTTCACCGGCGAGCTGTTCATCGAGCAGGAGGACTTCTCCGAGAACCCGCCACCCCAGTTCTTCCGCCTGGCGCCCGGCCGGGAGGTTCGTCTGCGTGCTGCGTTCTTCGTGAAGTACGCGAGCCACCACACCGATTCCTCGGGCGCGGTGACCGAAGTGCACTGCACCTACGACCCCGAGACCCGCGGCGGCAACGCTCCCGATGGCCGCAAGGTGAAGACCACCCTGCATTGGGTGTCGGCGGCACACGCGGTTGACGTCCGTGCTGCGCTCTACGACCGCTTGTTCACCACCAAGGCGCCGGGCGATGCCACGGGTGACCCGTTCGACGAACTGAATCCCGCGAGTCTCGAACTGCTCACCGACTGCAAGGCCGAGCCGATCATCGGCGACACACCGTCAGGCACGGTGGTGCAGTTCGAGCGCCTCGGATACTTCGCACACGACCCGCGCACGCCGTTGCTGTTCCACCGCACGGTGGGCCTGCGTGACGAATGGGCCAACATCCAGAAGCGATCAGCGAAGTAGTGCCAACACCTCGTCGTCGGCGCTGAAGTCGTATTCGTAGAGCTCGCGCCCACCATCTGCATACCATCGGTAGGAGTCGGCGTAGCCGGATTCCAAACCGAATTGCGGCGACCAGTCCAGATCGCCCAGTGCTCGGTCGATGGAGTACACGGTGCTGCCGGTGATGGCCTCTCCCCAATGAACGAGCGGTGGATGCCGGCGACGCGCGAGATCCATGGGGACGTGCACGATGTCGGGCTTGGTGCCCACTGCCCGGCCGATCATCTCGAGAACACCGAGCAGGCTCGCAAACTCGCTCCCCACGATGTTGTAGGTGCGGCCTACTGCAGTCGGATTTCCCAGCAGCGCCACCATGGCGCGTGCCACATCGGCTACGTGCACCAGACAGAGTGCTGCAAAGCCGTCACCGGGAACGAGCGTGGGTCGTCCGAGTTCGATCCGTCGGAAGAAGATGGGGTCACGCGTGACCAGTGGACTGCGCGGACCGAAGGTATGACCCACGCGCAATGTGGTGTGCGGCAGACCGTTCGTGCGATGCAAGTGGTCGAGGAGGTCTTCGCACTGCACCTTGCCCACGCCGTAGGCCTTGCGCGGATCGGGATCGGCCGGATCGTGTCGTCGGAAGGTTTCGTCCACCGGCTGCACGAAACTCCGCCGGTACACGGCGACCGAACTCGTGAACACGAAGTGACGGACCCGACCGGCAAACAGTTCGAGCATCGGATCGAGGTCGGCAGGTACATAGGCCGTGTTGTCGAACACGGCGTCGAACTCATCACGATGCGGTCCGAGCACCTCGGTGATCACACCCGGTTTGGTGCGGTCGCCGTGCAACCGCCGCACCCCCTCGGGGTACGGCACCGGGTGACTGTTCATCACGGTGACCTGATGGCCCTGACGGGCGAGTTCCTCGACGAGGCACAACCCGATGTACCGATTGCCACCCATCACGAGTACGCGCATGGCGGCAACCTAACGCAGGGTGTTGATGCACCACGAACAGCGCGCAAGTGCGCGGTGTGGTGAACAACCGCATGCGGTGAAACCTCTGGCCATCGGCAACCGCGCCCGGTATCGTTCCGACGCCGGGCGGTGAGATTCCTATGACGATGCGCGCCCACTTCCCCTCCTCGTTGCGATGGAACCGTCGCACCACCGCCCTGCTGCTGGCAGCGGTGCTTGCTGCTTCGGTGCCCGTGATCCGCGGCGCCACCTCCGCTCGTGCTGCAGCCTCGACGGTGCAGTCGATCGTGATCGACGGTCGCGGTAACGGGCACGGCTCCGGACTCAGCCAGTGGGGTGCGCTCGGCTGGGCCACCAAGTACGACAAGACCTGGGAAGAGATCCTGGCGATCTACTACAGCGGCACCTCGCTCGGCACCCTGTCGGACGCCGATTTCCGCAACACGCCGGTGGGTCGCATCACCGTGCAACTCACTGCACTCGACGGTCGCCAGACTGCGGTGATCAGCGAGAGTGGCGCACTCTCCACCGCAGTGGACACACAGGGACGACGTTGGTCCTCGCTCGTGGCACGCGAGGTGCCGGGTCGCAACAACGTCTACACCGTCTGGGGACGCACCACGCCCGCCTGCCCGGCAGGTGACGATCCTCTTGGCCCCGTCGATCCGGTGGATCCCGATAACCCGGGTGACAACGGCGACGGTTCCACCACCGTGCCCACCTCGGCTCCCGACTCCACCGTCGCATCGTCCACTGTTGCACCAGACACCACGGCCCCGAGCAGCACCACACCGGGTAGCACCACTCCAGACAGCACTGTTCCGACAACCACCACGGCGCCGCCGGTGCTCGCGGGTTGGGTGCGAATCGCCACCAACGCCACTGGACCGATCACCTTCACCACCGACAAGGTGGACCGCGCCGACGCCGCCTCACCGCGTGACGTGATCGGCGTCTGCCAAAAGAATCGCTCGCTGCGCTACTACCGCGGCACGGTGTCGGCCACCAACGGGCCCACCGGTTCGAACTACACGTTCAACAGTGTGCTCGTCGACGACTACGTGCGCGGCGTGGTGCCGCGCGAATCGCCGGCATCGTGGGCCAAGTTGGGTGGCGGCAAGGGCATGCACGCACTGCGTGCCCAGGCCGTTGCCGCTCGCAGCTACGCAGTGGCGGGCCGTGGTCGCAGTTCGGGCGCCAAGATCTGTGACACCTCGAGTTGCCAGGTGTACGGCGGCACGGCGCTGCGTTCGCGCGTCGGTGGCAAGTTCACACCGCTCGAGAACGCTGCCTCGAACGCTGCCGTAGCCGACACCGCCAACCGTGTGTTGCGCTACACCAACGGTGGCGTTGCGTGGACCACGTTCTCGTCGAGCAACGGTGGTCGATCGATCTCCAGCATCTATCAGGCCGTGGATGACCCGGGCGATGCCATCGCATCGAACCCACACCATGCGTGGTCCGTCACCGTCCCCGCCTCCAAGATCCTCAGCAAGTGGCCCGCTCTCGGCGCTCTCATCAACATCCGGGTGACCAAACGGTCAGGCGGTGGCGTGTGGAACGGCTGGGTCGACCGCATGGTGCTCGAGGGCACCAATTCCACCATCTCGGTGTCCGGTGATCAGTTCCGTCGCGCGCTCGGCCTGAAGAGTCGCTACCTCAACTTCAACCTGTTGCGCACACCGGACAAGCAATCGGTGGGTCCGGCGCTGTTCATCGGTGACTCGGTGGCGCACGGCGCACTCGCCGAACTGAAGACCATCATGTCGGGCGCCTACACGATGACCTGGGACACCAAGTTGTCCCGGTGCCTGCTCGAGGCCGAAGGCGCTTGCTCGCTCAACAATGCAGAACGGTCCCTGCGCAACGCAAAGACACCGGCATTCGCGGTGGTTGCCGTTGGTCATCATGACGACCCGACGTCGTACGCAGCATCGATCGATCGCATCATGGCCGCAATGCTCGAGCGCGGTATCGCTCGCGTGGTGTGGGTGAACCTCTCGGAGCGTCGACGACTGCCCGACGGCCTGCCCGTGTTCGGGCCCGCCAACGTCGCTCTCGCCGAAGCGGCAACGCGCTGGCCGCAACTCACCGTGCTCGACTGGAACGCTGCATCATCGAGCAGCGATGCAGGCCGATGGTTCCTGAACGGCACTGCAGCCAAGCCCGATCTCGCCAGCCTCACCCGTACCGGCCGCAGCCGCTTTGCGCTGTTCGTGCGCACGTCTCTGGACGAGTTGCGCTTCGAGGGACTGCTGCCCGCCACGGTGTCCACCACTCCGATCACCACCGTCCCGACCACGACGGGGCCGACGACAACAGATCCGGGTGCCTCGACACCGGAGCCGAGCGTTCCCGAGAGCACCGTTCCCGTGTCGTCCACGCCGAGCATCGACACCACTACCCCCACCACGGTCGCCACGACCGCACCCACCACCGTGCCGGCACCCACCCGGCCCACGCTGCGCCTCTGGGCGCGCGGCGAAGACGTTCGTGCGTTGCAACGCGCACTCGTCGCCAAGGGCGTCAAGATGCGGGTCGACGGTGTGTTCGGACGTGGCACCCTGCGCGCCGTGAAGGCGTTCCAGAAGGCCAAGCGACTCCGCGTCGATGGTGTGGTGGGCCCGCGCACGTGGCGTGCGCTACTCGCCTAGGCGAGGTGCTTGGCGAAGAACCGGAACGTGCGCGCCTGGGCGAGTGCCGCCGACTGCGCATGGAACGTGGCTCGCTGATCGCAGTTGAAGCCGTGATCGGATCCGTAGGTGTAGACCTCGGCCGATGACCACGCACCCTTGATCTTGTCCACATCGGTCATCGGGATGTACGCATCGAGCTCGCCGTAGTGGGCCATCAACGGAATGGCGGGCTGCTTGTCGATGAGCGTGATGGTGTTCCCGCCGTAGTACGACGACGCTGCGGCGAACACCGATGCCGAGTTGATGGCCGACGCCGCCGTGATGAGTCCGCCGAAGCAGTAGCCGACAATGCCCACCTTGCCCGCCGACGACACGGCCTGACCTGCCGCACGCACATCGGCGAGCACCGTGGCGAAATCGATCTTGCTGAAGGCGAGTCCGAAGCCGGTCTGCATGTCCTCGGGCGTGTACCCCAGTTCCACGCCGCGCTCGGCCCGGTCGAAGATCGCAGGTGCCACAGCGAGATACCCGTTGGCCGCATAGCGATCGGCCACCTCACGGATGTGACTGTTCACGCCGAAGATCTCCTGCACCACCACCACCGCACCCCGCGCAGTGCCCTCGGGCTCGGCGCGATAGGCAGCGAACTGGAAACCGTCTTCGGACGTGATGGAGATGTTGCTTCCCATGGCGTGCGACCTTATCCCGGCTCGCTAGCGTCTTTCCCCTATGGGCAAAGTCCTCACCGAACTCCCCATCGGCGACCGAGTCGGCATCGCATTCTCCGGGGGTCTCGACACGTCGTGCGCCGTGGCCTGGATGCGCCACCGGGGCGCCATCCCCTACGCATACACCGCCGACCTCGGTCAGCCCGACGAGCCCGACCTCGCCGGGGTTCCCGATCGTGCACGCCAGTACGGTGCCGAGGCCGCCCGACTGGTGGACTGCCGCGCCGACCTCGTGCACGAGGGCCTCGTTGCACTGCAGTGCAGCGCCTTCCACATCGTCACCGCCGGCAAGACGTACTTCAACACCACACCGCTCGGCCGCGCCGTCACCGGCACCATGCTCGTGCGTGCCATGCAAGAAGACGGCGTGGACGTCTGGGGCGACGGCTCCACCTACAAGGGCAACGACATCGAGCGCTTCTACCGTTATGGGCTGCTCGTGAACCCCAACCTGCGTATCTACAAGCCGTGGCTCGACCCGGTGTTCGTGGAAGAACTGGGTGGCCGCGCCGAGATGAGCCAGTGGCTCATCGATCACGGCTATCCGTACCGGGACAGCAAGGAAAAGGCGTACTCCACCGACGCCAACATCTGGGGCGCCACGCACGAGGCGAAGAAACTCGAGTTCCTCAGCGAGTCCATGGAGTTGGTGGAGCCCATCATGGGTGTGCGCCACTGGGACGCATCGGTTGCCATCGATCCCGAGGTCGTCACCATCGGATTCGAGGGCGGCTTCCCGGTCACCATCAACGGCGCCACCTTCGCTGATCATGTGGCACTCGTGAACGAGGCGAATCGCATCGGCGGTCGTCACGGACTCGGCATGAGCGATCAGATCGAGAACCGCATCATCGAGGCCAAGAGCCGCGGCATCTACGAGGCGCCCGGCATGGCGCTGCTGTACATCGCGTATGAGCGACTCGTCACCGGCATCCACAACGAGGGCACCATCGAGAACCTGCGGGTGATGGGCCGTCGCCTCGGTCGACTGCTGTACGAGGGACGCTGGTTCGATCCCCAGTCGGTGATGTTGCGCGAGCCGCTGCAGCGCTGGGTGGGTTCGGTGGTGACCGGTGAGGTCACCATTCGCCTGCGGCGCGGCGACGATTACACCGTGCTGGACACGGCGAGCCCCAACCTCACCTACGAACCCGAGCGACTCAGCATGGAGCGCAGCGAGAGCGTGTTCGGTCCGCTCGATCGCATCGGCCAGTTGACGATGCGCAACCTCGACATTCAGGACACCCGGTCGAAGATCTCCCAGTACCGCGCCGCTGGCACGCTCGATGCGGGCAGCGAACTGGGCATGCTCAACCCGGGCGAGTGATCACCCACCCGAGGGTTGCTCAGCGGGATCGTTCGAGCTCGTAGAACGGGAGTCCGGCACTGCGCCGTGCCCAGATGCCGGCACCCACAGCCATGAAGTGTGGGTCGAGCTGCTTGCGGTACCACGACCCCGACCGCCAGTAGCAATCGAGATCGGTGGCTGCGGTGTCCACCACATGATCACGATCGTGCGTGGTGGGTACCTCCAGATACAGCAGGCTCCGCGTGGCTGCCGCCAGATTCGTCACCGCGCGAGCCACGGCCTCACGATCGAGGTACTGCAGCACGCCTTGGCACACCACGAGATCTGCCGGTGTACGCGGTGACCATCGGGTGATGTCGCGCTGTTCGTGACCGAAGCGCTCGCACGCATACGCACTGACGTCGATCGAGCGATACCGGACGCCCGGGTGCTGTGCAGCGAACCAGTCACGCCAATAGCCCGGACCCGCACCCACATCGAGCACCGATCGCACACGGACACCCCACCACGCCGCAAGGTGCAACACCCCTGCAGCGAGATGCCCCACGGTGTCGGCCGTGTGTACCGGTGACCGTCCGTAGAAGCGGCGGTAGTAACCCGCACCGAAGTGCTCGGAGGTCACGGAGCAACCGACGGCGGTGTACCGCGGCGTGACCGTTGCGGGCGAGGCACGCGCTGTGTGCGCGGCTTGGGCGGGTAGTAGGTGTTGCGCACCCATGTGGCTACCAATCCGGCGAGGAAGGCCACCGTGCCGAAGATGGCCACACCGATGGACACCCGATACACCGAACCGAGGAACTCGTCGGCTCCCAGACGCGCCACACGTTTGCTCACGAGATCACTGCTGTCGGTGGCGCCGTTCACGGCGAGTCGAACCACCAACCACACCACGAACATGAGCACGGCCACCAGTATCGACGACCACGCAAACACACCGAATCGACCAGGACCAACAGCGAGTGCCATCACGATGAGCGCCAGCCCTGCGATGAACAGCGCCCATCCGGCCGACTTGGCACTGTTCACCCAGTCGTAGATGGAGGGGAGCGAGTTGCGCTCCACGATGGTGAATCGCACCAATTCGCTGGCGGGCGGCAACTTGTCGTCGAGTGTCGGATCGAACTGCACGAGTTCACTGCGGATGCGTTCGGCCTGATCGGGCAGGTCGAACACAATCGCATCGTCGTCGCCGTTCACGAGGACGTCGTACGAGTTCTGCGCCGCCTTGCGGATGGCATTCTGTGTCGACCTGTCGTCGATGATGGCACTCACGCCCTCGCGGATCTGGTCCTCTACCGCTTCGAGGCCGCCGGCCGCCACCACACGCGCCGTCACTTCACGGGTGAGCAGTCTGGCCACATCGGGATCAGCGACGATGCGATCGATGGTGTCGCCCACCCGTTGGTCGTCGAAGAACGACTGCTTGGCAAGCACCAACAGCAGACCCAGCACCACGAGAACGCCACCGACGGTTGCACCGATACTCGAGAGCGCACGACGAACTCCCACGCCTCAACCCCCGATGAGCGAGGCGAGGCCCCAGATCGCTACCACGAAGCCGACGGCCGCCATGCCGAGGCTGCGGCCCACGGGCGCGCGCTCGAGTTCGCCATCGCGTGCCTCTGCCGGCGGTCGAACCACGGCCAGTACGTTGCCCACACCCAGGGCGCCACCGATGGCAAGCATGAGCCACGCAAGAAGGTCTTCGCCGAGAAACACGTGCTCATGGTACGGGTCGGGTGCACAGCGCTGGGGGCACAGTGGGAGAATTACCGGCAAGGAGGTGGTGGGGTTGGTGCAGCGATGGGGAAGAGCCGACATCATCCGATTCGTCGGTATTGCCATCGTGAGCGCAGCGGTCGTCCTCGTGGCGGCGCTGTTGGACACGAATCTCTCGCGGATCGTCGATGTCTCCTACGGCGACCGCCTGCCCACACCCGCCATCGAGGTCGATGCGGTCGAAGTTCCCTCCATCACCGAAGCCGACCTCGTGAACAAGACCCCCGAGGAGATCGACGCGCTCATCGAAGCGTCGCTTGCGGCCCGACGCGGGGTCGACTTCACCCGCTCTTTCGACGTCGCTGCGGTGGTCAACGCCGACCGGTCCGTCACCATCACCGAGAACATCGTGCAGGTGTTCCGCACCCCTCGACACGGCATCGAGCGCTACGTCGCACTGCGAACGAATCGCGGAACCAATGTCATGCGATCGCTGGTGGTCGCTGTCTCGACAGACACACCCGGGCTCGTGGACATCAGCGACGTGGAGGGCGGAGTACGGGTCCGCATCGGCGACCCCGATCAGTACATCGAGGGTGCCCACGCCTACCGACTCACCTATGTGCTCGAGAATGTGGTGGACACCAATGCCTCCGAGGCGCTGGTTCGCCTCGACGCCATCAACAACTGGGGTTCCGACATCACGTCGCTCACGTACCGCATCAGCGGACCGACGAGTCCCAGTTCGGTTGCGTGCTACCTCGGGCGCTTCGGTTCCACGGAGGCGTGCGGGTCTGCCGAGCAAGCATCGAGAACCGCCACCTTCGCGGCCGGCCGCACGCTGCGCAGCGGTGAGGGATTCACCGCAGAGGTGCGCTACCCCGCTGCCGCCGTCATCGGCGACGCCGTGGTCACCTCCACTCGCGGCCCGCTGGTTGCCGCGATGCTGGCGATCGGGGCGCTCTTCGCCGCGGTAGTGATCGGCTACGTCATCACCGTGCTGCGTGAGCGTCGATCGCTCGCTCACTGTGCGGCATCGGTGACGCTGACCTTCGAGGGGCCGATCCAGAGCAATCTGCCCAATCGCATGACACGCGGGGCGTCGTTGCCGCCGCCGCTCGCCGCTGACGCCGCCATCGGCGCACCGGTCGAGTTCCTGCCCCCACTGAACCTGGATCCAGCGTCGATGCTGCGCCTCCGGGACCTCGAGCGGGTCGACGTACCCGCCATGCTCTCGGCCACACTCGTCGATCTCGCTGCCGACGGTGTGATCGGTCTCGAGCGCGCCGAGGACGGTGAACAGTGGGTGGTACGTCGCATTGCCCAAGCACCCCGCGGCGTCACCGAGTACGAGAAGTTGTTGCTCACCGCCTTGCTCGGTGACGACGACTCCTGTGTGCTCCACGAGCGTTCCAGCAGCATCGGCGCAGCGATACCGGGTTTTGTGCAGGCCGTTGATGCACACCTGCGCTCGCTCGACGTACTGAGCGCTGCACCCGTTTCTTTCTCGGCAAATCGTCGTGCCGGTTCGCTGGCAAACGCCGTGATGACAGTGGTGTCCTGCGCCATTGCATCGTTGGTGTTCATCGGCGTCTTCACCACGGTGGCCGAACCGGTCACCATGTCGCTGCTCTTCGCCGGCGCGGCGGTGGTGCTCATCGTTGCGAGTGCGATCCTTCGTGATCGCCGCCGACAACGGGCCTATCGTCCGCGCGGACTCGGTGCGGTGCACCGCATCGGCGGCTTCGAACGCTTCTTCCGGGACAGCGAAGCCATTCACGCTCGGGCGGCGGGAGATCTCGGTATCTACCGCGAGTACATGGGATACGCAGTGGCGTTCGACCATGTCGACACCTGGATCGGTGCCATGCCCGAACAGGTTGCCGGATCGTCCGTCGGGGCCATACCGATCGTTGCGCTCGGCGCGCTCGCTCACGACACCACGTGGCGCACGGCATCCAACAACTACGCGAGCAGTATCAGTCGTTCGCGCAGCGCGAGCAGCGGCGGCGGCGGCTTCAGCGGTGGGTTCAGCGGCGGTGGGTTCAGCGGCGGCGGCAGCGGTGGGGGCGGCGGCGGCAGTTGGTGAGCGAACACGCTCGCCCACACGAGCTCAGGAGCGGAAGCGTTCGGCGTTCTCGAACTTGGTGTACTCCTTCAAGAACACCAAGCGCACATCACCCGTTGGTCCCGAACGGTGCTTGCTCACGATGATCTCGGCAAGCGCCTTGTCCGAGGTCTCCTTGTTGTACACCTCATCGCGGTAGATGAACATCACCACGTCGGCGTCCTGCTCGATCGAGCCGGACTCACGCAGGTCGGCCAGCATCGGGCGCTTGTCGGAACGCGCCTCGAGACCACGAGAGAGCTGCGAGAGCGCAATGATGGGGCACTCCAACTCGCGGGCGAGGATCTTGAGCCCACGACTGATCTCGCTGATCTCGAGCTGTCGGTTCTCGGCGCCCGTTCCACTCATCAGCTGCAAGTAGTCCACCACCACGAGTCCCAGTCCGTTGTGGCTCGCCTTCACCCGCCGTGCCTTGGCCCGGATCTCCATCACCGTCACGTTCGGGTTCTCGTCGATGAGCAACGGCGCCTCGAGTCGACCGATGGCCTGGGAGATCTTGGTCCAGTCCGACGTGTCGAGTTGGCCCGTGCGCAACTTCTTGGAGTCCACCTTGGCCTCGATGGACAGCACGCGGGACGCGAGTTCGTAGTGACCCATCTCCAACGAGAAGAACAGCACCGGCAGCCGACTGTGCTTGGCGACATTGGTGGCGATGCACAGCGCAAGCGCGGTCTTGCCCATGCTGGGACGCGCCCCGATGATGTTGAGGGTGGAGGGTTGCAGGCCGTTGAGCAGTTCGTCGAGATCGGTGAAGCCCGTGGGTGTTCCCGTAATGGTGTTGCCGCGCTCGTAGAGCGTCTCGAGGTTGTCCATCACCCCGGTGAGGATCGACCCGATGGGCATGGTGGAGTTGGTGACTCGACGGTCGGCCACCTCGAACACCTTGGACTCGGCCTGGTCGAGGATCCGAGCGACGTCGTCACCTTCGCTGTAGGCCATCTCGGCGATCTCTGACGACACCGAGATGAGTCGCCGGGCGAGCGCCGTGTCCTGCACGATCTTGGCGTAGCGACCGGCGTTCGAAATCGCCGGTGTGCGTGACTGCAGTTCGAGCAGCATCGACGGACCACCGAGTTCGTCGAGCAGACCGGCCCGGCGCAATTCGTCGGCCACCGTCACCACATCGATGGGCTGGCCGGCGGCCGACAGGGCGCGCATGGCCTCGTACACGTGTTGGTGTGCCGGCTTGTAGAACTCGTCGGGGCTCAGGCCCAACTCGGCCACCGCATTCACGGCATCGCGTGACAACAGCAGGGCACCGAGGACGGACTCCTCGGCATCGAGGTTGTGCGGAGGAACCCGGCTCGTGACCGCACGGCCGCGCGGGCGCTCGCCGCTGCGTCGGAGTTCTCTCGCCGTGTCGCTCATGTGTCTGCCACCTTGCCCTGAATCACCTGTGGATAACCAGCGGGTTCATCCTGTGGACAAGGGTGTGGATGACTGGTGTCCCGCTGGGGATAACCAGTGGAGGGCTACGCCGACTCAGCGAGCCGACTCAGCGAGCCGAAACGGTGAACGACACCGGGAACTGCACATCGGAGTGCAGCCGCACGGTGGCGCTGTAGGTGCCCGTGGTCTTCACCGTGTCGATCGTGAGCTTGCGCTTGTCGATGACGATGCCGGTCTGGGCCTCGATCGCGCTGGCCAGGTCGGCCGTGGTGATCGAACCGTAGAGACGGCCTTCGGCGCCGGCCTTGGCGGTGAGGGCGATGGTGGTGGCCACCAAAGCGCTCGCCACGGTCTGGGCGGACTCACGGTCGGCTGCATCACGCAGGTCACGGGCCCGGCGCATGGCTGCAGCCTGGCTCACGGCCCCGTCGGTGGCCACGATGGCGAGGCCCTTCGGGAACAAGAAGTTGCGGGCGTAGCCGTCCTTCACGTCGCAGATATCGCCGCGCTTGCCCACGGTGGGGACATCGGAACGCAAGATCACCTTCATGGTCACTCCTCACCTGCTTCGTCGGTGCCCTCGACGTCCACATCGACATCGAGATCGGTCTCGACGGCCTCGACCTGATCGACCGCAGCCTCGGTGTTGCGGCCCTCACGGTCGCCGCGTGACGTGCGCTGGCTCGACACCCGCTTGGTGTACGGCAGGAGCGCCATCTCACGCGCGTTCTTGATGGCGCGGGCGATCTCGTTCTGCTGCTGCACATCGTTGCCGGTGACCCGACGAGCCTTGATCTTGGAACGATCGGACACGAACCGGGTGAGCAGGTTCACGTCTTTGTAGTCCACGTACTCGACCTTCTCGGTCGACAGCACGCTCGGCTTCTTGCGGATCTTCTTGTTTGCGTCTTTCACCCGGGTGGGGCGCTGCTTCTTGTTGCTCATTACAGATTGCACTCCTTGTGGATCGGGCCCGTCATGGGAGCCCGAGGGTCATCTCGATCAGAACGGCTCTTCGTCGCCGCCGTAGTAGTCATCGCCGCCGGTGCCGCCGGAGCCACCGCCGCGGTTGGCACCCGAGCCACCACGGTTGCCGCCGGAGCCACCGCCGCGGTTGCCGCCACCTTCGTCGGTGCCGCGGCTCGTGCGCTCGACCTGTGCTGTTGCGTAGCGCAGGCTGGGAGCCACCTCATCGGCGTTGACCTCGACCACCGTGCGCTTCTCGCCCTGCTGGGTCTGATACTCACGCTGCTCGAGCCGACCGTTCACCACGACGCGAGCACCCTTGGTGAGCGAAGCGGCGGCGTTCTCGCCGAGTTGGCCCCAGGCCACCACGTTGAAGAACGAGGTCTGCTCCTGCCATTCGCCGTTCACCTGATAGCGGCGGTTGACGGCGATACCGAACGAGGCGACGGCGCGCCCGCCCTGGGTGAAACGGAGTTCGGGGTCACGGGTGATGTTCCCGACGAGGGTGACGTTGTTGTCGGCCATGGAGGTGTCTCCTTTGGTAGGCGGCTGCGGATCAGGCCGCGTCCGTCATCCCGCGGCGCTTGGCCTCGGCATCGGGCAGACGGAGCAGGATGTGTCGGACGATGTCGTCCGAGATACGGAGCTGGCGCTCGAAGTCGTCGAGTGCACCGCCCTCGGCGAGGACGTTGTAGAAGACGTAATAGCCATCCCACTTCTTCTGAATGGGGTAGGCGAAGCGGCGACGGCCCCACCAGTCGGCATTGCCGACGATCTTGCCTCCGGCAGCACCAACTGCCTGGGCGAGCGCCTTCTGGCGCTGCTGGGCGACGGGCTCTTCGAGGTCACCGTCAATAATGATTCCGAGTTCATAGGCGCGAACGGCCATGAAAAACCTCCCTTCGGACCCGGCTCGGTACCGGGGCCCCCGCAGGGGCAGGGCCAACTATGGATTGGTGAACTCTAGCGGGCACATCCTCAGTCTGTGCCGGGGGTGTGACGGGGTTCGGTTCGGGGCCGGTTCCGAGGCCCATCCGGCGCCCCGCCGGGTACCAAGATGGGGCGGTGGACCTGCGGACCTGGATCGCCGACGAACACTCCTCGCTGTGGGGGCGCCTCCACGACAGCGTGATCGCCCGGGTACCGACACCACGGTGGACCGAGCACCCCGACCACGGCGGGTCGTGCCTCGCCCAACTGCTCTTCCACGTGAGCCTGCATGCCGACACTGCGCTCCACGCCGTGGTGCTGGAACAAGCGCCCCTCATCCAGATCTGGCGGGATCGTCTGGGCCTCACCCACCTCGGCCCCCATCAGGGGTTGCCCGAGGCCGAGGACCCCGAGGTGGTGGCCAGCGTGCAGGTGGATGCCCTGCTGGACTACGCAGCCGCAGTTCATGGCGCCACGGCCGCCTGGATCGCCAGCGCCGATCTCGCCCAACTCGATGTCGTCCCCGACGCCTCGCACCGGTTGCGTGATGTGGGCGGTGTGTCGATCGAGGCCGTCCCGTGGTTGCACGCGATGTGGACCGACAAGCCCATCGCCTGGTTCGTCCAATGGGAGTGCAGCGGACATGTGCTCAACCATCTCGGTGAGATGGTGGCGGTACGCAACCGCATGGGCCTCAGCCCGTTCTAGATCGACTCACCGGTTCCCGGTCGGTTCGCACCGGATGGGCCCGGGTCTGTAGACGCTTGGGATCAGTTCATTTGGGTGAGGACCGTGTCGCTGGTTGGCGGCAGGGTCTGCACGGTGACGATGCCACAGTCCTCGAACTGCCGCTCGAACAACGCGCCACCACCGTTCTTGCGCGGCGCGAGCGACACCGTGTCCACCGTCCAGAATCCGGTGAGCGCCGCTGCCGGTGCGGCGATCTGCACGCTGCCGGCCGAGTTGGCGGTGACGTTGGTCCAGGTGCTCTGCACCGCATCCCCGCCCGAGTTCCGGTAAGTCACCCGTACCGACGCAGTGGAATGCCCCGACCACGTGACGGTGGTCTTGCCCGTTGCCGGTGAGCAATCATCGATACTCACGCTGACCGGCACGATGGTGCCCGAACGATCGGCGCTGCACGCTGCCGCGCCGAGAGCAACTGCTACCGCAACAGCAACTGCTCCCGCACCCCGGCTGAACAACTTCCTCATGACAGCACTCCCTCGATCGACTCCGGCGAGCGTAGCCGCACGCACTGACGAGAATCAGCGCTCGATCATCGTGACCGTGCCGGTGTTGCCGTCGATCTCGATGAGCGCACCATCGGGGATCCGACGAGTTGCGTTCGGGATGGACACCACGCACGGGATGCCCAGTTCGCGGCTCACGATCACCGAGTGACTCCCGGGTGCCCCAGTGTTGGTGATGACACCACCCGCCGGGATGAACAGCGGTGTCCACGACGGATCGGTGGAGACCGTCACCAAGATGTCGCCCGGTTCGAGTCGATCGGCGTCGTCGAGCGACAGGATCACCCGAGCGCGTCCGCGCGCCACCCCTGCGCACCCCACAACTCCGGGGAGCGACTCGCCCACCGTCATCACCGGTGCCGCGATCTCGGTCTTCTTGGGCCAGTCATCGAGCGGCGGCACACCCTTGCGGCCATCGACGATGAACGGCGGCTCGAGGTCGAACAGCTGACGCCACTCGCCCGCCCGTGCGGCAAGTTCGGCCCGCATCGCCGCCGGGTTCTTGATGAAGTCGTCGAGTTCACGATCCAGCACCATGTACACGTGCATCGGGTCGTCGATGGCGCCGGCTGTGTGCAGTTGCCTGCCGAGTTCGCGGGTGGCCATGCGAACCTCGTGGATCGCCTTGATGTTGTTTGCCTTCGACCGCTCGCGCGAGCGCGCATACACGGCGCACGATGTGCGGGCGAGGGCGAGGGTGCCTGCGGCCTCGTCGTTACCGGCCAGCATCTCGGCAATCATCGGCTCGAGACGCTTGCGTTCGGCCTCGAGTCGCTGGGCGCGCACATAGGGCGACTCGGACTCGTCGGTACGACGCATGAGGTCGATGGCCTGCAGCACGAGCTCGGGCTTGGTCTCCCAGACGTCGGCGATGATCTCCCACTCGTTCGGTCCGCGCGAACCGAACTCGGCCATGAAGGCGGCGAGTGCGCTGCGGAAGGCAACGACATCAGATCCCTGCAGACCGTCGAGTCGCTGCATCAGCCCGTTGACGCCAGCATCGAACGCCGCGGTGAGTGCGGGCGACGACACCACCATGCGTGACATGTCCCACATGGCGAAGCTGGGCAGCGCCGAGTCCACGCCGCCGTAACCGGAGATGAGGGGCATCGCCCACTCGGGATGACCCACGGCATCGCACAACGCCTGCATCGCGCCGATGGGCAACGACGCTGCGATGGTGACGTCGGCGTGCGTGTCGAAGTTGCGGCGGAACTGCGGTACGAGGTTGCGGCAGTACGCCACCAGTTCGGTGGGGCCCATCGCTGCGTAGTTCGGTCGGTCCGCACGAATGCGGTCGGCTGACACCTTGTCGATCTCGGCGTCGGGATACTCCGTCGAGGTCATGATCTGACCCATCTTCACCGCGAGACGCTCGGAGTTCGACGGGCTCTCGTGCCACGGTTCGGGTTCGTAGGGAGGAATCGACGGGTCCTCACCGAAGTACGCCTTGTCGATCGCCTCGGGCGATGCACCGGGCATGCGTACGCCCATGAGGCGAGACATCGACATCGGGTTATACATGTACCCACCGAAGTGGCCGAACGGCTCGGGCGTTCCGTGCACCACCTCGTCCTCGTTCACGATGCCGAAGCGGAGGAACGCGTCACGACAACCCATGCACACGCCCGGCTCCCACACCATCGACCAGCCGAGCGGGCTGCACGGGTCCGCGAGGACGTCAGCGGCATTCGCCCGTGTGTACAACGGAAACCTCGCCGACGGCGGACGGTCGGTGATCCATGTCTGTCGCATCGCAACCCCTTTGCTCGCCCCCACTGGGGAACCCCGCATCGCAACCGGCTCATCGTTGACGCCGACGAACCGCCTGTAGTCAAGCGGCGGTGCCGGTTGTTTGCAGCCCGATCCCATCGGGGTTCGGTCTGCACGGCGCCCCGACCGTCTCGAGGCGAGCACCCGCCGTGATGCCGAAACGCTCGAGGTCGCCCCGCAGCACCTCCAGCACGTGCAGCACCGGCTCCTGGGGCCCATAGAGCGGGCAGGACTGCTCGCCGGCGGGGCATGGATCCATGTCGAGGGCCGACACCAGCAACCCATCGGCGGCGAACCATGCGGCACTCAGGGGCAGCCCGGTGTTGCGCATCCAGAAGGACTGTGGCGATGCGAGACCGAAGGCGAACAACATGCCGTCGTACCCGGCGAGATCGGTGGCAAACATCAGACCCCGACTGCGCTCCGCTTCGTTGCGCGCCACGTAGGTACACAACTCACAGAGCGATCCATCAGCCCGACGGATGGTGACTGCGGCCGTATCGAAACCCTCGGGCGCCACCGGCGTCGGCGCGGTGGATCGTGCCGGTGAGCCCGAGTCGGCGCACGACACTGCAGCGACGCCCAGAGCGCCCACGGTCACCGCAAGCGCGAGCACTCGCAACGCACGCATCCCGCCACGGTAGCGTCGGACACGTGAGCCGGTCGTGCGACAGTTGCGGGAGCGAGGCATCGACATTGGCTCCGGTTCGGCGTCGCTACGTCACCCCCGAGAGTTGGGAGAACCCCGGTTCGGAGCGCGTGCTGGACGAAGTGGAGCACTGGTGCTTCTCGTGCTGCTCGCACTACCCGCACGAACCGGTCGGATGACCGTCACGAGTTCTGGCTTCGGTACAACTCGCCGAACGCACGAACGAGTGCCGTCGGTGAGACCTGTTCCACTGCGCGACTCCGACCGGCTTTGCCCAGTGCCGTGCGACGAGGCTCATCGGCAACCAATGCAGCGAGCTCGGATGTCAGGCGCTCGCCATCGTTCACGGGCACGAGAACTCCCGTCTCGCCATCGACCACGACATCGGTGACACCACCAGCGGCGGCGGCGAGCAACCAGTGGAATGAAGAACCCCATCCAGATCGTGCCGGAGTGCAGGTGCGCCACTGTTGAGTGGGCCGAACGCAGCCGACGGGCGACGTCGAACATGATTTGCAGTCGGTGATGGAGTCGCAGACTCCCGTGGCGATGACGGCCGGGCAACACGCTCACCGGCAACTCCTCGAGACCGTCTTCGACGAGCATCGGCCGTGCTGGGACGATCGTGA
>JAFMJD010000046.1 GCA_017853685.1 Actinomycetota bacterium
GGTGGCTGCACTGGTCCGGGCGCGCAGTCCCCGAGCCCTGCTGCACACCGATGCCGTGCAGGCGGCAACGTGGTGCGACCTGCGCGAGGTCACGCGGCAGGTGGACTTGTTGTCGTTGTCGGCACACAAGTTCGGCGGCCCCAAGGGTGTCGGCGTGCTCGTCATCCGCGATGGCGTCTCCATCGAACCGCTGCTCGAGGGTGGCGGTCAGGAGCGTGATCGCAGGAGCGGCACGCACAACGTCGCCGGAATCGTCGGCATGGCCACTGCGCTCGCGCTCACGGACCAACGGCGTCCCCACGACACTGCCCGCATCGCCGCGCTGCGCAACCGGTTGGTGGACGGATTGCTTGCCGTCGTGCCGGAATGCATCGAGACCGTGCCGAGGTCGCACAAGGTGGAGGGTTCGGCACACATGTGCTTCGCCGGTGTGGACAGCGAGTCCCTGTTGTTCCTGCTCGATCAAGAAGGCGTGTGCGCGTCGGCAGCGTCGGCGTGCGCAAGTGGTGCCATGGAGCCGTCGCACGTGCTTGCCGCCATGGGTGTCGACCGGCGATTCGCCACGGGAGCGCTCCGCATGACCCTCGGATACTGCTCCACCGATGCCGACGTGGACCACGCACTCGCCGTGGTGCCCGCCGCCGTGGCGCGGATCCGCGAGCGGGGTCGGTGAACCCGTGCGCGTGATGCTGGCGATGAGCGGCGGGGTCGACTCCTCGGTGGCCGGCGCCCTGCTGCTCGAACAGGGCCACGAGGTCGTCGGGGTCACGATGCGCCTGTGGGGCGGCGAGAGCGACTCGGGTTGCTGCTCGGTCTCCGATGTGGACGACGCACGGAGAGTGGCGCAACAGCTCGGTATCGATCACCACGTGTTCAACTTCGGCACCGAGTTCGCCGAGCAGGTCGTGAACCCCTACGTGCAGGCGCACGCAACGGGCATCACGCCGAACCCGTGCATCGAGTGCAATCGGCATCTCAAGTTCCATCACCTGTTGGTGCGCGCCGATGTGTTGGGCTTCGAGGCTGTTGCGACGGGTCATCACGCCCGAATCGTCCAGCGCGGCGAATCCTGGGCTGTCGCCCGCGGTGCTGATCGGGCCAAGGACCAGAGTTACGTGGTGCACATGCTGGACCAGTCGGCGATGTCACGCACGCTGTTCCCGGTGGGCGATCTCACCAAGAGCGATGTACGTGGAATCGCGCAGCGACTCGGTCTGCGCACGGCGTCGAAACCCGACAGCCAAGACGTGTGCTTCATCACCGCCGACGGCGGACGTCGAACCTTTCTGGGCGATCGCATCCCGCTGCGACCCGGGGTGGTGCGAACGACCACGGGTGAGGTGGTGGGTTCGGTGGATGCTGTGGAACTCGTGACCGTGGGACAGCGGCGCGGTCTCACCCTGTCGGGTGCTCCGTCGCGTCGCTTCGTGCTCGAAGTCGATGTGGAGCGCGGCGACGTGGTCGTGGGGTCTGCCGACGACCTGCTGCGTCGCACCGAGCGACTCGACGACATCACCTGGGCGACGGGTCCGGTCGAGGGCGAGGTACTCGTGCAGTGCAGCGCACACGGACCGGCCAATCCTGCGGTGCTTCGCTGCGACGGCACCGGTGAGGGCGTCACGCTGGAGTGGGCCACGCCACAGCGACGCATCGCGCCGGGGCAGAGTGCAGTGGTGTACTCCCTCGACGACAACCATGTGCTCGGTGGTGGGCGAGTAGCCGCTTCGGCCTGATTGCCGTGTTGCGCTAGCGGGTCGCCGACGAGGCGGTGCCGATTGCGGCCAGAGCACGACCCGGACGCGTGGGGCTCACGAGCACCGACTGCACGTGCAGTGCCCGAGTGGTACCCCGTGGCGGTGCGGCCAGTACCACCGTTGCCATGTTGCGCAGTCGAACCTCCACCACGGGGCCGAGCGCAGTGCCCGTGAGGTTGGCAGCCTCGGTGCCCTCGAGTGCGAGTGCGGCATGCATCACATCGGCGGCGAGGAACATCGCGGTCTCTGCCAGCACCAGATGATCGTGCACCACCACGCCCGCAGGTACGAGTACGAGCCAGCGTCGGCTCAGTCGGTGGAACCGTCGTCCGAGGAGCGGTGCGAGTGCGAGCCCCAGTGCGGCCACAGGCGCCGCCCACCACCATGAGCGAGCGGCGAGTCCGAGCGCGCCTGCGGTGAGCGAAGCGACGAGCAACATCCATGCCGTGGGCACGGCGATGAGCAACGCCGCGGGAGGGCGCAGTGGAAGCCTGCGCTCGTGGCCGTACGCCGATCCCTGCACGAACACTTCGCCGAGATCGCCGCTGAATGCCACGAGCAGCACGGCGAGTGATCCACCGAGACCCACGAGTGCCGAGGTGGTCGATGCCCCGGCGCACCAGGCCAGTACGGCCGCCACCGTTGCTGCCGGAACGCCACTGCGCAGCACCGTGAGCGACACCGTGGTGGGAACCAGTGTTGCCAGCAGCACCGCCGCCCACACCACCCAAGGTCCCCAGGTGCCCACCACCTGCACGGGCCGACTGCGGCCTTCGAGTGCCTGCCCGATGGCGGGCCCGAGTGTGAGGACCTGCACCGCCCAGAACAGGCGAACGACCCAGACCAGCGCAGATTTCATTGCGCCAATTTGTAGCGGGCGTATTCCCCTGACCAACGTAGGGGCCGAGGAATCCGTCAGGGCGGCGACGAACGAGCGGATCGGTACACATCGGTCGAGGCAAGGAGGTGGGGCATGGACTGGCTCCCCTCGGGCGCGCCCACCGGAATCGGCAGTCTCCCGTTCCGTGATCCGCAACGTGCGGCGGCGTTCACCTTGCGCACGTGCCCCGAGCTGCCGTCGATCCCGACCCTGCCGAAGCGGTCGCCCGCCGAGGCGATGATCGCCCAAGCAGTGGTGGGAATCCCCGGTGTCACAGTGGGTCAGTACGGCAGCCTTGCTGTCGACCTCACCAAGATCGACCGACACGCGCCGGTGCAGACTCCGCTGGACCAAGGTGCGTTCGACGGTCTGCTCGCGTTCCTCGAAGCCGCCGATCCGACCGTGGTGAAGCGCGTCAAGTGGCAGATGGTCGGCCCGGTCACGCTCGGGCGCACACTCGTGCGGGCCGGCGTGCCGGTGAATCTCGCGTTCGATGTCGCCGTGCGTGCGGTGCGCTCGCACATCGCCGTGATACGTGAGCAGATCGACCGAGCACTCCCCGGGGTGCGCCATGTGGTGTTCCTCGACGAGCCGATGCTCACCGATCTGCAGGACCCCACCTTCCCGGTGTCACCCGATGTGGCGATCGACTTCGTCTCGGGAACGCTCGCCGCCATCGAACAGTTCGGCATCTCGGGTGTGCATTGCTGTGGTCAGGGCGACTGGGCGAGCATCCTCGCCGCCGGCCCCGGAGTGCTCTCGCTCCCCGTGTCTGCCGACCTCGTCGATGTGGCCGGCTTCATCGCGCGTTTCCTCGAAGGCGGCGGCTGGATCGCTTGGGGCGCAGTGCACACCGACGGCCCCGTGCCGACATCGGCCCAGCGCCCCTGGCGAAACCTGAACTCGTTGTGGTCCGGGCTCGCCCGGGGCGGATGCGATCTCGATCGACTCCGGCACCAAGCGCTGCTCACCCCGGCATGCGGACTGGCGACGCACGCAGAGGTGGTCGCCTCTCGTGTGTTCAGGATCGTGCGCGAACTCTCGGACCGGCTCGCAGGTCTGGGTGGCTCGACCCCCGCAACGATCGGCGCCTGACCACGCGTGCACCTGATGCGGGCTGATTAGCCTGCGGGTGTGGCCGTTCCCCCCGATGTCGTGAAGCGCGCCGAGGAGTTGCGCGCACAGATCGTTCATCACAACACCCGGTACTACGAACTCGACAGCCCCGAGATCAGCGACGCCGACTACGACCAACTGGTTCGTTCCCTGCAACACCTCGAGGCCGAGTATCCGGAACTCGCCGAGGCGTCCCCGCTCCAGCGGGTAGGTGGTGCTGCGGCCGCAGCGTTCTCGCCGGTCACGCACCGCGTGCCGATGATGAGCCTCGACAATGCGATGAGCGGCGAGGAACTCCACGCATGGAGCGAACGCGTGGAACGTGGCCTCGCCGGTGCGGGCGCGGCCTTCGTGTGCGAGTTGAAGATCGATGGGCTCGCCATCAGTCTTCGTTACGAGCGCGGCGAACTGGTGCAGGCCGCAACACGTGGCGACGGCAAGGTCGGTGAGGACGTCACTGCGAATGTGTCCACCATTGCGGTGATCCCCGCTCGACTCACCGGGCCGTCGGTGCCCGAGGTGCTCGAGGTGCGCGGCGAGGTCTACATGTCGCTCGCCAGTTTCGAGGCGCTCAACGCCCGGGTTGCTGCCGGAACCGAGATCGAGGACCGCAAGCCCCGCAAGGAACTGTTCGTCAATCCCCGCAATGCGGCAGCAGGCTCACTGCGCCAGAAGGATTCACGTATCACGGCGCGGCGGGAACTCAGTTTCTGGAGCTACCAACTCGGCGAGGTGGTGGGTGGGCCACAGTTCTCCCGTCACTCCGAGACGCTCGAATTCATCGGTTCGCTCGGTTTTCCGGTGAATCCCGAGATGCGTGTGGTGGTGGGCCTCGACGAGGCCGAGGCGTTCTGCAGGCACTGGCAGGAGCATCGACACGACCTCGGCTACGACATCGACGGCGCGGTAGTGAAGGTGGATGACCTTGCCCAGCGCGAGTTGCTGGGCTTCACGGCGAAGGCGCCGCGTTGGGCGATCGCGTACAAGTTCCCGCCCGAGGAACGCAACACGGTGCTGCGCGACATCCAGGTCTCGATCGGTCGCACCGGACGCGCCACACCGTTCGCCGTTCTCGAGCCGGTTTTCGTCGGCGGTTCGACGGTGGCGATGGCGACGCTCCACAACGAGGATCAGGTTCGCCTGAAAGACGTTCGCCCCGGCGACACGGTGGTGGTGCGCAAGGCCGGCGACGTCATCCCCGAAGTGGTCGGTCCGGTACTCGGTCTGCGCCCGAAGGATTCCGAGCCGTGGGTGTTTCCCTCCACCTGCCCGTGCCCCATTGGCAGCACGCTCGTGCGAGCCGAGGGTGAGGCCGACACGAGATGTGTGGAGCCGTCGTGTCCGTTCCAGCGTGACCAGCGCATCATCTATTTCGCCAGCCGCGGCGCGATGGACATCGAGGGGCTCGGCGAGCGCACGGTGCAGCAGCTCTCCGATGCCGGCCTCGTGGCGGACCCCGGTGACCTGTTCGGCATCACCGTGGAGCAGTTGCTCGACCTCGAGGGCTTTGCGCGCGTGTCGGCCGAGAAGTTGGTGGCCTCGATCGACGCCAGTCGCTCACGGCCGCTGCCGCGCCTGCTCACTGCGCTCGGCATCAAACATCTCGGTCCCGCTGCGGCCGAGGCACTGGCGCAAGCGTTCGGCACACTCGACGCCATCATGGCGGCGAGCGAGGCCGACCTTGCGACCACCGAGGGTGTGGGTGAGGTGATCGCAGCGTCGATTCATCGCTGGTTCTCCGATGCAGACCATCGGGCCATCATCGAGAAGTTGCGCAGCTCCGGGGTCGACTTCGGACGCGTCGAGGTGAGTCGACTCCCGCAGGTGTTGACCGGGCGCGCCGTCGTGGTGACCGGAACGCTCGAGCGGTATTCGCGTGACGAAGCCGAAGCGGCCATCAAGGCGCGCGGCGGAAAGAGTCCCGGCAGTGTGAGCGCGAAGACTTTCGCCCTGGTGGTAGGCGAGGCGCCGAGCGCAGGCAAGGTGACCAAGGCGCAGGAGGTCGGCATTCCGGTACTCGACGAGGCCGGATTCATCCATCTGCTGGAGCACGGCGAACTGCCGTGAGTTGGGCCGAGTGCTGCGCAGTTCCTGCGCAGTGCCGTCACTACACGGTGACGTCGAAGTACCAGGTGTACGAGAACGAACTGACCTCGGACTCGGTCTGTTTCCAGTAGATCACGCGCACGAGGTGGCGTCCGACGCCGAAACGTTCGATGACGGACTGTGGTCCGGGCTGGAAACTGAGCGTGTTCGTTCCCGCATCGAAGCGCACGACATCGGGGTTGAAGACCGCCGTGGTGGGCGGTGCACCCGATCCACCGGCCGGTTCGGCCTGCGCGGTGCTCTCGGTGACGAGTTCGAGGTCGTCGATGACGAGTCGCCCCGTGTAGCCCGGCGCGAGGTCCACCACGATGTTCGCCTGATTCAACACCTTGTCGCCGAGGGCAGGTTGCACGCGCTCGATCTCGGCGGGAAGGTTCGACTGATCTCGACCGGTCACCGAGTTACCCACGCCGACGAGGACGAGCGCAATGCCGAGCGCGAACGCTGCGCTCACCACGATGCTCGAGATCACCTTGGAACGAGGCTGGCCCCGCCACACGCGCACGGAGCGACCACCGGCGGTCGGCTCGGTTACCGCCGGGACTGCTCCCGACGGATCACCTGCGTCGTGTTCCCGTTCATCGGGATCGGTGTTGCTGTCGACGGCCGTGTCGGTGTCAGCACCCGGATGTGAGGGCAGATCCATCGGGAGCATTCTCACGGCCGTACGGCCGTGTTCCACTCTGCGTTCCGGGCATGTCGGCGGTCCCGCCGCCACCCCTGCTGCTGCGAGCGATAGCGTCTCGTCGTCATGGCCACGCAGGATGCTGATGCCTCAGCGCGAGTGCTCGCCGGCAGGTACCGCCTCGGCCCCACGCTCGGGACCGGCGCAAATGCCAAGAGTTTCGACGCCACCGACCTCACCGACGGCACGCCCGTGGTGGTCAAGATGCTGCCCTCGCAGTTCGGTGCCTCAGCGTCGTTCATGCAGCGGTTCAACGAGAACCTCACGCTTGCGGCATCGCTCGACCACCCGAACATCGCGCGCATCAAGGACTTCGGCGTGGAGCGCGCGAACGGCCGGACCTATCCCTTCGTCGTCACCGAGCAGTTCGCCGGCGGCAGTCTCCGGGGCATCCTCGACCGTGGCCGCACGCTGACCGCATCGCAGGTTCTGCTCGTGGGCCTCGATGTGTGCAGGGGACTTGCCTACGCCCACGCCCGTGGTCTGGTGCACGGTTCCATCACGCCGAGCAACCTCCTCTTTGGCCTCGATCGTCGTGTGCACATCGCTGACTTCGGTATCGCGAAACTCCTCGGCGACATTGCGTGGTCGGATCCCAGCCGCGCCGATATCGACACGGCGCGCTACGCGTCGCCCGAACATGCGCTCGGACTGCCGACCGACCCGCGCAGCGACATCTACTCGCTGTGCCTCACGCTGGCCGAGTCGGTCACCGGTCAGGTGCCGTTTGCCGCCGACACCGCGGTCGCCACGCTCTCGGCGCGAGTGGATCGACTGATGCCGGTGTCGGCAGATCTCGGAGCCCTTGCGTCGGTGCTCGAGCGCGCGGGCCGCCCGCAGGCCGAGGATCGGTTCACTGCCGTCGAACTCGGCAAGGCGTTGGTGGCTGCGGCCGAAAAGATGCCGCGTCCCGAGCCCATCCCGGTGGTGGGACTCGGTCGCTTCGGCGAGACCACGGCAGCACTGCCGGTGCTCGATCCGTCGAGCGTCGGACCCGATGATGTCGTCGAGGGCGTACCCGACAACGTCACCTCGCCCGGTGAGGCCGACGTGGACGCACTGTCGCTGCTGGCGGCGCTACCGGACTCGACCGATCACCTGATTGCCGACCCACTGCCCGCCATCCAGTCGATGCCGCACCCGGCTCTGCTCGAACCGGCCGCCCCCGCACAGTCGGTGGATCCATCGTCGTGGGACGCGGTGGACGACCGCGAGGTCGGCGCCCCATCCGGTGCGTTCGATGATCCTGCGGTCACGCCGCCGAGCGGCGTTGCACTGGATGCCTCGGGCGTGATCGGTGAGGTCGCCACCGATTGGCAGCCCGAACCCGGAGCAGGTCGACGTACGGCCACGATCGAGACCGTCGAGGGCGACGACGATGTGCTGAACATCGATCGACGGAGTTTTGTCTCGTACCTCCTCGTTGCGCTCGCACTCGTGGCCGCCGCAGTGGTCGGCGTCATCGGGTACCGCGCACTCAGCACGCCGAGTCGCGAGGTCCCGAACCTCATCGGCACTCCCGAGGCGCAGGCGGCCAACATCGTTGCGGACAATGGCTGGCAGATCGAGGTACGTCGCGAACGTGACGACACCCAACCGCAGGGTTCGGTCACGCGTACCGACCCGGCTGCCGGTGACCGCCTCCGCAAGGGCGGCACGCTGGTGGTGGTGGTGTCCGACGGGCCGACGCTGTCGAAACTGCCCAAACTCGAGGGACTGAGTGTGGACGCAGCACGCAGTGCGCTCACTGCGGTGGGATTGCTGATGCGTGAGTCCGCACGCGTGGATAGCGACACGGTGCCCGCCGGTCAGGTGATCTCGTGGTCGGTGCCCGCACAAGAAGGCCTCGCTGTCGGCAGCCAGGTGCCCAAGGGCACCACCGTGGAAGTGGTGGTATCAGCGGGTCCGTCGGCGCGCTCGGTGCCCATCCTGATCGGTCGCACGCTCGAGGAAGCCCGCACCCAGTTGGAACCGCTCGGCTTCGTGGTGGGCACCATCACCGAGGTCTTCAGCGAGGCCGGCGCGGCGGGGGAGATCCTTGCCACCGACCCCGAGGCCGAGACACGTGCCGAATCGGGCACCGCAGTGAACCTCACCATCTCGAAGGGTCCCGATCTGGTGCTCGTGCCCGACCTGATCGGCAAGACGTTCGCGGAGGCCAAGGAGTTGCTCACCAAGAACGGACTGCAACTGGGTTCCACCACCGGTTCCAAGACGGGTGTGGTGGCGGGTGCGGACATCCCGGCGGGTACCCAGGTTCGACGAGGTACCCAGATCTCGGTGATCTTCGGAACCGCGTGAGCGGCCGCTTCGAACTGGCCCGGCACAGGGTCCACGGGTAGCGTTCGTCCACCGCCGAAGGGGGAGGACGAACGATGGGGGCACTCGACGGTCGCGTAGCGATCATCACCGGGGCAGGACGTGGCATTGGGCGCGAGCACGCGCTGCTGTTTGCTGCGGAGGGCGCCAAGATCGTGGTGAACGATGTGGGTGGCGCGAACGACGGCACCGGGGCCGATGCCACGCCGGCACAGCAGGTGTGCAACGAGATCATCGCGATGGGTGGTCAGGCGGTGGCGAACTACGACAGCGTCGCCGACTGGGAAGGCGCTCAGCGCATGGTGAACCAGGCGGTCGAGACCTTCGGTGACCTCGACATCCTCGTGAACAACGCAGGCATCCTGCGTGACCGAGTGCTCGTCAACATGACCGAGGCCGAGTGGGATGCAGTGGTGGAGGTGCACATGAAGGGTCACTTCGCGCCCACCCGTTGGGCGGCCGCATACTGGCGAGAGCAGGTCAAGGCCGGCAGCAACCGCCCGCGCCACATCGTGCACACGTCGTCCACCTCGGGTCTGTTCAGCAATCCCGGTCAGACGAACTACGGCGCTGCCAAGTCGGGTATCGCGACATTCAGTCAGATCTGCGCGAAGGAACTGCAGCGCTACAACGTGAAGAGCAACTGCATCGCACCCGGAGCGCGTACTCGACTCACGCTCGCCACGCCCGGACTCGCTGACATCTTGCAGCCCAAGGCCGGACAGTTCGACAAGTGGGATCCGGCGAACATCTCACCACTGGTGTGCTACCTCGCGTCGGACGCGTGCATCTTCAACGGTGAGACGTTCTTCGTGCAGGGTGGCGAGGTGCGACGGGTGCAGACATGGACGATGGCCGAGGCCGTCGAGCAGAACGACCGCTGGTCCGTCGCCGAACTCAGCAAGGCCATCACGGCACTGGCACCCAAGAACCCGGTGGTGCCGCCGAAACTGGACTAGGCCGTCAGGTTCTTGATCTCGTCGGCCGCAGCGCGCTCGTTGTCGCTCGGCGGGTTCGCGTTCATGGTCATGAGCTTGGTCATGTCGCCGGTGACCTTGATCTTGCCGCTCATGAAGGCCTGCATCGCTGCGGCCTGATCCTGCTCGATCATGATCTTGCGCGAGGTCTCCCAATCGGTGGTGAGGGTCACCTCGGCGCCCTCCAGCTCGCCCTTGCCGGTGCGCATCGTTCCGTCCGACGTGTCGATGAAGGTGCGCACCTCGCTCGGCTCGAACGGGCAGCCCGTCACGACCTGATTCATCTTCATGCGGTACTTCACCGTCACGCCATGACGGTCGTACGCGGCCTTGGCAGCCTCGATCCACCCATCCGACAGGAATACGTGCTTCTCGCTCATCGAAACGCTCCTCGGGTTCATGTGCCCGGTTCGTAGGCCCGACCCGCTCGTCGGACGGCCACGGTGAGGCTACTGGTGCCGTCGTGCCCGGCGTCACAGGGGTCCGGCGTCACGGCAGTCCGGTGCCGTTGAGGCCTGACTTTCCGTCAAGTCCACGGGGCGAAATCGTTCGGAAGCGGCATGATGGTCGGCCATGGCTCGCGTCCTCGTCACCGAAGAGATCGCCCAGGGCGGCCTCGATCGTCTCCGGGCGGCCGGTCACACCGTCGATGTTCGACTTGATCTGACCGCCGACACCCTGCCCGCTGCGCTGGTGGGCGCTCATGCGCTCATCATCCGATCGGCCACTCAGGTCACCGCCGAGGTACTCGAGTCGGCCGGCGACTTGATGGTGGTGGGTCGGGCGGGTATCGGTCTCGACAACGTGGACGTCGCCGCCGCCACCCGACGCGGTGTGATGGTGGTGAACGCTCCGCAGAGCAACATCGTGTCGGCGGCCGAGCACACCATGGCGCTGTTGCTGTCCCAGGCGCGCAATGTGCCCCAGGCGCACGCAGCCCTCAAGGCCGGGCGGTGGGAGCGCAGTCGCTGGGAAGGCGTGGAGCTCGCCGACAAGACCCTGGGCATCGTGGGTCTGGGCCGTATCGGAAAGCTCGTGGCGCAGCGCGCGCTGGCCTTCGGCATGCGTCTCGTGGCATTCGATCCGTACGTGTCCGCTGAGCGGGCCCGCCAGATGGGAGTCGAACTGCTCCCGCTCGACCAGCTCGTGGCGCAGGCCGATTTCCTCACCGTGCACCTGCCCAAGACCAAAGAGACCGTGGGGCTCATCGGTCGTGATCTGCTGTTGAAGGCCAAGCCGGATCTCCGGGTCATCAACGTGGCACGCGGTGGCATCGTGGACGAAGCAGCGCTGGCCGACGCAGTACGAGATGGCATCATTGCGGGCGCGGCCCTCGACGTGTTCGACGTAGAGCCCACCACGCAGTCGCCGCTGTTCGAACTGGACAGCGTGGTCGTCACACCGCACCTCGGCGCCTCCACCCGTGAGGCACAGGACAAAGCGGGCGACACGATCGCCGACATGGTGATGCTGGCCCTCGCCGGCGACTTCGTGCCGTTCGCGGTGAACGTCTCGGCCGCAGAGGCGAACGAAACACTCCGCCCGTTCCTGCCGCTCGCCGAGCGTCTCGGTCGCCTGTTCGCCTCGCTCGTGGAACAGGCACCCAAGGTGCTCGAGATCGTGACCGAGGGAGAACTCGCCGCGTACGACAGTCGCATCCTGTCGCTCTCGGTGCTCAAGGGTTTCTTCGGTGCCGTGTCCGACGAGCAGGTGACGTATGTGAATGCGCCGCAACTCGCCAAGGACCACGGTGTGGAGATCCGCGAGGTGAAGAGCGCGGAGTCGCCCGACTACGTGAACCTCGTGACCCTGCGCGGCGACGGTCATTCGATCGCCGGCACCCTCACGGGTCGCCGCTCGGAACCCCGGATCGTCCTGGTGGACGATCACAACACCGACGTTCCGCCCGCCGATCACATGCTGGTGGTTCGCAACGACGACCGCCCGGGCGTGATCGGCACCGTGGGAACGATTCTGGGCAACGCCAACATCAACATTGCCGACATGGACGTGGGCAAGTCACGCCACGGCGGATCGGCGCTGATGCTCATCGCCCCCACCTCGCCGATTCCCGACAACGTGTTGGCGGCGCTGCGTACCGCCGCCGGCGTTACGTCAGTACACGCGCTGCGCGGCTGACGTTGCACTCCACTGTGCGAGAGCACTGTGCTGTCCGAGTGCGCTGGGCTGTGCGAGCGCGCTGCGCTCGGGTGTTCAGCCCTCGACGGTGATTGCTGCGGTGGGGCACAGATCCTGTGCCTGCATCACCTTGTCGCGGAGCGACTCCGGCGGGTTCTCCTGGAGGATGTAGAGGTATCCGTCGCTGCGCACCTCGAAGACCTCGGGGCACACCTGCATGCATGCGCCGGTGGAGGCACACACGTCGAAGTCGACACTCACCTTCATCGAAAATCCCCTGTCTGGGTTGCGCCGCTCTCCGAACCGGGGGAGCGACGACGGCTGACGAGGTCACCCTAGTCGCCGGAGGCGCTCATCGGTGCTGTCGGTCGAGGGCCGAGAGTACGGCCTTGAACGAGGCGGTGATGATGTTGGGGTCCTGTCCGAGGCCCCATTTCACGGTGCCGTTGTTGCCCGAGGTCTCGACGTAGGCCACTGCGGTGGCCTCGGACCCCGAACTGAGCGCGTGCTCGGCGTAGTCGAGTACGTCGAGCTCGACGCCGAGTCCCTGCTGGATCGCATGCACGAACGCGCTGATCGGGCCGTTGCCCTGGCCGACCAAGGTGTGGTGCTCGCCATCGACGATCACCTGTGCCGTCACCGACGTCACCTTGCCGTCGCCGCGCAGTTCGTGGGTCTCGAGCACGTACCGGGGAGTGGTCGGCAGGTACTCGGCCTCGAACGCGGTCCACATCGACAACGGCGTGATCTCGGTCCCCGAATCCTCCGTGATGTGCTGGATGGTCTTGGAGAACTCGATCTGGAGGCGCCGGGGCAGGTCGAAGCCGTGCTCGGCTTTCATGATGTACGCCACTCCGCCCTTGCCGCTCTGGCTGTTCACGCGGATCACGGCTTCATAACTGCGTCCGACATGCTTGGGGTCGATGGGCAGATAGGGCACGCCCCAGACCTCGTAGTCGTCCTTGCGGCGACCGGCGGCGAGTGCCTTGCGCTCGAGCACCTCGAAACCCTTCTTGATGGCGTCTTGGTGACTGCCCGAGAACGAGGTGTACACGAGGTCGCCCACGTAGGGATGTCGGGGCGGAACGGGGAGTCGGTTGCAGTACTCGGCAACACGACGGAGCGCGTCGATGTCGGTGATGTCGAGCATCGGGTCCACACCCATGGCGAACAGGTTCAGCGCCAGATTCACGATGTCGACGTTGCCGGTGCGCTCGCCGTTGCCGAACAGGGTTCCTTCCACTCGGTCTGCTCCCGCCATCACGCCGAACTCTGCAGCAGCCACACCGCAGCCCCGGTCGTTGTGCGGGTGCAGCGACACGACCACGCTGGATCGGTTGCGGATGTTCCGGCAGAACCATTCGATGACGTCGCCATAGACGTTGGGCGTGTAGCACTCCACCGTGGCGGGCAGGTTGAGGATCAGCTTGCGCTCGGGTGTGGGCTCGATGACGTCCATCACCGCGTGACAGATCTCGAGTGCGAAGTCCGGCTCGGTGAGCGTGAACGACTCGGGGGAGTACTCGTAGAGGATCTCGGTGTCGCCCATCGTCTGCTCCAGCTTGCGAGCGAGGCGCGCGGCGTTCACCGCGATGTCCACGATTCCCTGCTTGTCGAGATTGAACACCACCTCACGCTGGAGGGGATTGGTGGAGTTGTAGAAGTGCACGATGGCGCGACGCGCTCCCTGCAGACACTCATAGGTGCGCTCGATGAGCTCTTGGCGCGACTGGACGAGCACCTGAATGGTCACGTCGTCGGGGATCAAGTCCTCCTCGATCAGTTGGCGGACGAAGTCGAAGTCGGGCTGGCTCGCCGACGGGAACCCCACCTCGATCTCCTTGAACCCCATCTTCACGAGGGCGTCGAACATGCGGCGCTTGCGCTCGGGATCCATCGGGTCGATGAGCGCTTGGTTGCCGTCACGCAGGTCTACCGAGCACCACTGGGGCGCCTTGTCGATGGTGACGTTCGGCCAGGTGCGGTCGTGCAGCACGAGGGGCAGCCATGGCTGGTACTTCTCGAACGGCATCTTCTTCGGGGTGACTGGCTTCGGGGGCACGGTGTTGGCTCCTGTGTGTGCGGTGGGGACGGGCCGAAAAATCAAGAACCCCTGCCGGCTTCGGCAGGGGCGGGCGGGCGCGTGACGGTGCGCTCGCCCTACGTAAGAAGGAGGAGGCCCAGCGAGTGACGCATAACGCTCGTCAGGATACGGCTCATGTTGGGGTGGCGCAAGGGCGGCCCGTTCCCGGCGCGAGTGCTGTCCCGAGCCGTGTCCCGAGTCTTGTCCCGAGTCTGGGGGGCTACTGCACCAAGAAGTTGGCGAACTGCCAGGGGTCGGTGGAGTCCGAGACCTCGGCACTCCAACGGCCGAAGATCTGTCGCCGATCGCTGAGTGGGCTCCACGACGAGGGCCCCGAGTGAACGGTGCCGAGATACGGGCGTGCTGCGGCAAGCACCGATTCCCACGGGAGGTCGTCGGGTACGCACAGGCCGGCCTCGGGAACGTCGCACATCCACAACAGCGCCGCACACACCGACGCAGCGACCTGCACCGTGGTGGCGCTCTGTCCGGGAACCTTGGTGCGGGCCTCGTCGATACCGAGGATGGAACCCGTCCACCACGAGGTGTAGTCGTGACCCATCAGCAGCACGCCGAGTTCGTCGGTGCCCGACACGATCTCGTTGTTGAGGATGCGTCGTGACGACTGCATCTCGAGATTGCGCATGCGCAGTTCGAGCACGCTGGCGATAGCGGAGTCCGACGGGTGATAGGCGTAGTGCACGGTGGGTCGGTATCGGGCATCACCGGTGGCAGGGTCCCAGACCGTCAGGTGGTCAGAGATCGTGAAGGCCTCGCCATGGCGGATCACCATGCCGTGGATCGGTCCGCTCGGCACCCACGACCGCACCCACGTCTCCATGCCGGGGCGTGCGATGCAGATCTGGTTGCGCGGGCCGTCGCTGTGCTGGTGTGCACCCACCGGGAGCGTGCGTTCGTGGGTACCCCAACCGAGTTCGGCGGGCGCAACGCCTTCTTCGTAGAGGCCCTCGACCGACCACGTGTTCACGAACTCGTTGGGCCGTTTCGGCAACGACGGCAACTGGGTGTCGCGTTCGGAGATGTGGATGACCTTGGTGCCGGTGAGTTCTGCGAGGAGGGGGTACGAGCGATCGGCGAGTGCTTGTTCGAGACCGCGGGTTCGATCACCGGCCCGCCCGTCGCTCAGCAGCCGGGCGGCGATCTCGGTGAGCGCCTGCTTGGCGAAGTGCGACACCAAGCCGGGGTTCGCTCCGTGCTCCACCACCGCAGTGGGTCCTCGGTGCTGCCATGCATCTCTGCGTCGACGCAGCTCCATGTGCCGGACGTACAGGGTGCGGTCCGTGGGGTGCACGGTCTCGAGATCCACGTACGGGTCCCACACCTCGACCGAGGTGTTCAGATAGCGGACGCCGTGGTGATGGCACCATTCGATGATCGTGGGTGAATCGATGTTCCAGGCAAGGTCCAACAAGATGTCGCCACTCGTGCAGCGAGCAGCGAGGAACTCGTCGTAGTTGTCCGGTGTGAGGCGGCCGATCTCGTACGTGAGTCCGAGTCGGAGTAGATCGCTCACACGATCACGGTTGTCCTCGAAGTCCACGACGCGGATGCGGGTGGGGTCGAAGCCCAGGTCATGGACGAGGATGGGAAGTGCGCACTGTGCGACCGAGCCGCACCCGAGAACGAGCAGTCGCTCGTTGCGCTTGCTCAATTCCGGCCGTCCGGGAGGGTGTCAGCGCCACGCTGGCCGGTCGTTCGGTTCACGGTTGAACCCTGCATCGCTGTACACCTCCGGGTGCGGTCGGGACGAAGCACGCACGCTAGCGACGGCGCGCCGGGGTGTCTACTGCGGCGCGCTCAGTTCACCTGTCGGGTGAGGCCCTGCCAGTACGGCTCGCGCAGTTTGAACTTCTGCAGCTTGCCCGTTGCGGTGCGGGCCAGAGCCTCCCGGAACTCGATGCGCTTCGGGCACTTGTAGCCGGCGAGCTTGGTCTTGCAGTAGGCAATGAGCTCATCCTCGGTGAGGGTGGACCCCGGTGCACGTACCACCAGGCCGAGCACGAGTTCGCCCCACTTCTCGTCGGGAACCCCGATGACCGCCACTTCGGTGACCTCGGGATGGCTGAAGAGTGCGTCCTCCACCTCGATGGACGACACATTCTCGCCGCCCGAGATGATGACGTCCTTCTTGCGGTCCGAGATCGTGACGTAGTGCTCGTCGTCGATCGTGCCGCCGTCACCGGTGTGGAACCATTCGGGCCCGCCGGTGTCGTCACCTGCCGGCTTGATGGCATCGGCCGTGGCGTCGGGCTGGCTCCAGTAGCCGCCCATGATGTGGTTGCCCCGTGCGAGCACTTCGCCCTGGGAGGAGATGCGCATGCGCACGCCGAGTGCTGCGCCGCCGGCACGCGACAGTTTCGCCGCGCGCGCTGCGGGCGTGAGCGCATCGGTCTCAGCGGTGCGCCGGTTCATCGTGAGCAGTGGGGTGGTCTCGGTGAGCCCGTAGATCTGGATGAACTCCCAGCCCAGTTCGGTCTCGATGCGTTCGATGGTCTTGGTGGGCGGAGGGGCACCCGCCACCACCATGCGAACGCGATCACGGCCGGGGATCGGTCCGTTCCACGTCTGGGCCGCGTCGAGGATCATGTTGGCCACCGCAGGCGCGCCGCACAGCAGCGTGACGCCTTCGCGCTCCACGCGGCGCAGGATCTCTGCACCGTCCACCTTGCGGAGAATGACGTGCTTGGCGCCCATGCCGGTCACTGCGTAGAGCACGCCCCACCCGTTGCAGTGGAACTGCGGCAGGGTGTGCAGGTACACATCTCGGTCATTCACGCCCAACTGCCAGCCGAACACCGCGCTGTTGAGCCAGAGGTTGCGGTGCGTCAGCTGCACGCCCTTGGGGCGTGCCGTGGTGCCCGACGTGTAGTTGATGGTGGCGGTGGCGTCCTCGTCGGCCGTCCACGGCCGCGGCTCCACACCGAAGCGCATCATCTCGTTGTCGGCCTCGGTGCCGATGATGAGTTTGCGTTCGCACCGAACACCCGCCATCGCATCGGCGAGTTCGGGATCCACGAGCAACACCCGCGCACCGGAGTGCTCCACGATGTACTGGACCTCCTCGGCAACGAGCCGGAAGTTCACCGGCACCAAGATGCGCCCACTGCCCGACACGCCGAAGAACGCAGTGAGCAGCCGTGCCGAGTTGTGGCTCACCATCGCGATGCGCTCACCGGGCGCCAGGCCCAGTGCATCGAGACCGGCAGCCATCGCGCGTGCTCGGTCGGCCATCTCGCCGTAGGTGAACGTGCCCCAGTTCGGCGCGGGCTGATCGGGCTCGTCCACCACGGCGATGCGGTGCGCGAACAGGTCCTCGGCCCGATGGAGGTGGTCGTTGATCGTGAGGGCAACCTTCATGGCGCCGAACCTATACGGTTCTTTCGCGCGTGAGCCGGGTAGCGTTCACGCGAACATGACTGAAGCCACCACCCCCGTGGCCCCCACCGGATTCGCTGCACTCGGCGTGCCCGATGATGTGGATCGAGGCCTCGCGCAGGCGGGATTCTCCCAACCCTTCGCCATCCAGATCGAGGCAGTGCCCGTCGCGCTGACAGGCAAGGACGTCTGCGGCCGCGCCCGAACCGGTTCGGGCAAGACCCTGGCGTTCGGTGTGCCGATGATCAGCCGGGTCACCCACCATGCCGCACCGCATCATCCGCACGGCTTGGTGCTGGTGCCCACGCGTGAGCTCGCGCTGCAGGTTGCCGACGTGCTCTCGCCGATCGCCAAGGCATGCGGAAAGTCGGTACTCGCCGCCTACGGCGGATCATCCCGTCAGGATCAGGTCACACTGCTCGAGGGTGGCATCGACATGGTGGTCGCCACGCCGTTGCGGCTCGTCGACCTCATCAAGGGCGGCGAGGTGAATCTCTCCCGCGTGCAGGTCGTGGTGGTGGACGAAGCCGATCGCATGGCCGACGATGGGTTCACCCCGCAGGTCGAGTGGATCCTGCGCCACGTCACGGGCCCGCACCAGACCATGCTCTTTTCGGCCACGCTCGATGGCCAGGTGGGCCACCTCGTGCGTCGCTATCTCGTGGACCCGGTGGAGGTGGCCATCGACTCGGCCACCGACACGGTCGGAACGATGCATCACGTGTTCCTCGGCGTGCACCACATGGACAAAGACCGTGTGATCGCCTCGATCTGTGCCAACGCCCAGCGAGTCGTGGTGTTCTGCGGCACCAAGCGCATGTGCGATCGGGTTACGGACAATCTGCGCGATCTGGGTGTGAGCGCGTCGGCCATCCACGGCGATCTCCCGCAGCCAGCTCGGGAGAAGGCGTTGCGGCGTTTCAGCAACGGTGAACTGAAGGTGCTCGTGGCCACCGATGTGGCGGCGCGCGGTATCGACGTGGACGGTATCGACGTGGTGATCCATCACGAGCCCGCCTCCGACGCCAAGGCCTACTTGCACCGTTCGGGTCGTACTGCTCGGGCCGGCAACGACGGTTGGGCAGTGACGCTGGTGGAGTACAACCAGCATCTGCACACCCGCATGATCCAGCGTGCACTGCGCCTGCCGATCACGCCCCCGATCGAGATCTTCTCGAACGACGAGCGCCTGCGGGACCTGACGAGCCTCCTCGCCGCTACAACCTGACGTATTGACGATGCACCCTTTGGAGTGAAGAAGCGTGCCGGAT
>JAFMJD010000181.1 GCA_017853685.1 Actinomycetota bacterium
AAGAGACAGAGGGCGTAGAGCCCAACGATCTCTGCGACCTCGGTGCGCCGCGAACGTCCGGCGGTGTCGGCGTCGGCAGGCGGGGGAGTCAGCGAGGAGTCAGCAGTGGCGTGGTCGTCAGACACTGGCCCCTCCCATGAGCAGGCCGAGTCGATCGATGTCCACGTTGCCGCGCGCCATCTCGCCGACGATCCTGCCGTTCGAGATCACGAGGATGCGATCCGAGAGGTCGAGGATCTCTTCGAGTTCGGTGGAGATCAGCAATACTCCAACGCCTTCCTCGGCGATGCTGCGCAACTGATCGGACATGTACTCGATGGCACCCACGTCGAGACCGCGGGTGGGTTGTGCCGCAACGAGCACCTGTGGTGTGTGAGACAGTTCGCGGGCCAGCACGACACGCTGCTGATTACCCCCGGACAGCGACCACATGGGTGCGTCGGGGCCGGTGCAGCTGATGGAGAAACGCTCGATGAGCGCAGTGGCCTGACGGCGCATCTCTCCTTTGCTCATGAACCCGCGCGTCGCCACGCGGTTCGGGTCGGCAAGGAACAGGTTCTCTGCAACCGTGAAACCGAGAACACAACCCGAGTCGTGGCGGTCTTCGGGAATGACCGCCACGCCGGCGCGTGACATGGCCCCGGCGGTACCGGTGCTGATGGGGCGCCCGGCCACCTCGATGGTGCCCGAGTCGAGTGCGATGAGACTGGAGAGCACGTCGCCGAGCGTTCGCTGACCGTTGCCCTCGACGCCGGCGATGCCGACGATCTCGCCGGGGTGAACATCGAGTGTGAGGTGGTCGAGCAGGACGCGGCCGTCACGTGCAGTGACACATGCATCGGTGATGGTCAGCACTGCGTTGGGGCGAACCGTGTGATCGTGTGCCGGTCCGTGCGCGTGTACATCGGCGGTCTCGGGCACGCCGAAGGCCGCATGCTCGCCGCGCAGTGCCACATCCCGGCCCACCATGGCGCGGGCGAGTTCGTTCGCCGCGCTGCCTGCGGTGGTGCGTGACTCCACCACTCGACCGTCACGCATGATGGTGATGTCGTCGGTGGCCGAGAGGATCTCGGGGAGTTTGTGGCTCACGAGGGCGACGGCCTTGCCCTCCACGTCCACCACTCGACGTAGGGCGGCGAAGAGGAATTCTGATTCTGCTGGAGTGAGCACCGATGTGGGTTCGTCGAACACCAGCACATCAGGGTCACGACGCAGACACTTGATGATCTCGACCCGTTGGCGCATGCCTGCGGGGAGATCGGCGATCCGGTCGTTCGGATTGATCTCGAGGCCGTACTGCTCGCTGATCTCGGCGACTCGTTGACGAATCTTCTTCGGGTCCAGGCGGCCGACATCGCCGAGTGCGACGTTCTCCCAGACGGTGAGTGCTTCGACGAGGCTGAAGTGCTGGTGGACCATGGCGATCCCGCGTTCGGCGGCCTGCACCGGATCGGCGATCTGTACGGCAGTGCCGTCGATGCGCACCTCGCCACCGTCGGGGATCACGAGGCCGATGAGCACTTTCATCAGCGTGGACTTACCGGCACCGTTCTCGCCGAGCACGCCATGAATACGGCGGCGGTGCAGCGCAAGGTTCACATGGTCGCAGGCGACCACCCGGCCGAAGCGCTTGGTGATGTTGATCAGTTCGACAGCGGGCGGGGGGCCAAGCCCCCCGCCCGCGTCGGTGTTTGGAGTCTGTGTCACTGAGGACGATCAGGAGGCGAAGGCCTTGCCGGCGATCTCGCCGAGCTGAGCGCCGAACTCACCTGCAGCGATGCGCTTGTAGATGTCGTCCATAGCGGTCTGCTCATCAGCCGTGGCGTTGCAGATCTTCGCGCCCGGCTCGGGATCGACGCCCACCTTGAACTGCTTGGTGTCGCCTTCCTTGAAGGTGCCGGCGATGATGGCGCCCATCACTGCCTTCACGTAGTCACCACCGTCGAAGCGGACCGCGATGTCGTACTTCAACGTCTCGGTGGCCTCGCAAACGTTCGACGCACCGGCGCTCATCACGATGATGCCCTTTTCGTTGGCGAACTGCACCACCGGGCGGTGTGCGCCACCGAGGTACGGGTACACCGCATCGGCACCGTTGTCGATCGCCGTCTGCAGAGCAGCGGTGGCATTCGCGGTGTTGTCGAAGTCGTACGGGAACGCACCGCTGGGCACGTAGGTCATCGTGAATGCCGGGTCAACCAACTTGAGGCCCAGCTCGAAGGCCAGGTAGTGCTGCTTCTCGAAGCCGAGGTCGCAGCAGCCGATGAACACGACCGACTCGCCGCCCTTTTCCTTCAACTTCAGGCCCGTTGCGTAGCCGGCGCTGAGGCCCACTTCGCCGCCGTCATCGGTGCTCTGCGACAGACCCGGGTTGGCCGGGAAGCCTGCGCCGCAGTTGCAGTACCAGAAGATGTTCGGGTACTTCTCGATGAGAGCCGGGAGCGGCTCGGCGATTTCCGATGCGCCGACGATGATCACGTCGACACCCTGCTCGGCGAGGTCGCCGATGGCAGTTGCGGCATCAGCTGCTTCGATCTTGTCCACCACGATCGGATCGGCGAAGCCGTTTGCTGCAGAGAGTTCCTTCGCTGCATCGATCACGGCCTGGTAGTAGGCGCCGTCATCGGCGGGGCCGGCGGCTGCGATGCCGAACTGCACCTTGCCGTCGCCGTTGGAGTCGAGGTTCACGGCGGGCGCTGCGCTGGTGGCGGGAGCCTCGGTGCTGGCCGGTGCTTCGGTGCTGGCCGGTGCCTCGGTGCTGGCCGGTGCCTCAGTGGTGTCCGCTGCCTTTTCGTCGTCGCTGCAGGCTGCCGCGATCAACGACACCGCAGCAAGACCCGCAAGGATCCGCGCGGCACGGTGTTTGGTGGTCCTGGTCATGAGTGTGTTGTTCTCCCCGTGTGTTGGGTCGGTCTGATGGTCAGACCATTCCGCTTCGGGAAAACTACCCGTTCGGGCGCCACGGTGGGGCACCCCGGAACGTGAACTGCTGGGGTCGGATCAGTTCGCCAGTCCGGCCTGACGCTGGAACACGAGGGAGTCCCAGTAGTCCACCCGCCGGGCAATCTGCTGGCCCCGGATCTCGAAACGCATCAACCCGCGCACCGCGATCGGCCGATCGTTGACGGTGGCCCGCAGGGTGTAGGCCGCCGCCACCTTCTGGCCCTCGCAGATCACGTCCTCTACCTCATAGACCAGTCCCGGCATCGATGCGAGAAATCCGGGCAGGCGCCGGAGGTACTCGTCCCGTCCGGCACACCCACTCCCGAGGGCGGCCGTGTGCTCATTCACGAAGTCGTCGGTGACCCAAGCGGCCACGGCCTCGGGGTCTGCGCTCGAGAAAGCGCCGAGATACCCGCGGGCGATCTCGGCCGGGGTCACGCCGAGGCGCCCCAGACCTCTTGGGCCTTGGCGTAGACGCCCTGGTCGTAGGAGAACTCGATCACGTTGCCGTCGGGATCCTTGAGCGCGCAGATGTAGCCGATCGGTGGCGGCATCTGGGTGGGCGGCCACATGAGGCATCCCTCTTGTTCGGCGCCAGCCGCAATGCGCTCGATCTCGGCCCGGCTCGTGACCTCGACGCCGATGTGGGCGAACGGAGCCATGATCGGCTGGGGTCCTTTGCCCTGATCCTTGAAGAAGCTCACGAGCACCAAGATGAAGGGCTTGTCGCCGTTGTCGGGGTGCCCGAGCCAGGCGCCGTAGCCATCGGCGTCCTCACGGCGATCCAGCAGGCGCAGCGGGGTGTGCCGTTCGTACCAGGCGATGGAGGCGTCGATGTCGCTGCTGGGCAGCGCAATGTGGGTCCAGCGCCAGGTGGGCGGGTGCACCACGTAGTGATCGGCAGGGGTGTCAGCGGGCTTATTCACGGGTGAAGTTCTCCGGGATCTGGGGGTCGTTGCCGCCCTTGGACCACAGCACGAGCGTGTTACCCCACGGGTCGAGGAATGCGCCGTTGTAGCCGTTGAATTCCTTCCAGAAGTGGTTGCGCCAGAGGATCTTGGCGCCCAGTCGCTCGGCGGTGTCGAGGATGCGGTCCTGCGTGTCGTCCTCGCTCACCAGGATCCAGATGCGGGCGGTGTGGCCCGCGCGGCTCAGCGTGCGCGGCTCCACACCGGCGGGATCCGGGTGCGGGCGGGCGTTCTTCACGTTGAAGATGCCCATGTGCAGGTTCCCGGTAGGGCCTTGGGTTCCGTCATCGTCGATCTGGAAGTTCTGGCCGGGCACGATGCGGTGGAACACACCGGCGGGGCGGGGTTCCACTTCCCAGCCGAACACCTCTGCATAGAACTTGGCGGACGCCTCGGGGTTGTCCGAGGGCAGGTCGACGAAGATCAGCGTGTTCGGGTACGTCATGCGGGCGACCCTAGCAAACGGTCGGTGCATGGTCTGATGGTCAGACCATGGGTG
>JAFMJD010000182.1 GCA_017853685.1 Actinomycetota bacterium
CAGTGCGCCGAGGCGCGCATGCACGAGGTCCGCCATGGGCTGGTGCGGTTTGCCCGCCACGAGCGCCGACACGCCACTGGCGACCTCCACCGACGCAAGAATCGCTCCCCCGCCCGGAATCTCCCCGTTCGGCGTCGGGTAGGTCGCATCGTCGTTGGTGCCGATCAGACGCGCCCCGGCTCGTACGGCCGACGAGGCGCGAGTCATCGCGTCGAAGTCGAACGAACGATGGAAGCCCACAATCACTGCATCGATCCGACCGTCGGTCACCACCTCGGCTCCCCGTTGCTGCACTGCCTCGACGATCCCCGGACCGCCGCACACGAGCACTCGCTCACCGGGAAGCACTACGTGGGCCGCCGCCTGGGCGGAGGTCACCACGTCACCGACCGCCGGGATTCCGCAGCGCTCGAGCTTGCGCTCCGTGTCGGCCACCGGGGCGAAGCTGAAGTTCGTGGCGAACAGCACCCGATGACCAGCCGAGCGCAGCGCAGCCACCGCAGCGGCCGAGCCGGCAATCGGTTCATCACCGAGCCAGACGACTCCATCGAGATCACACACCACCGGGCACCGCATGCGGTTTCGATCCTGCCACGCGACACGCCACACTGGATGGGTGCCGAGATTCGAGCCCTTCCCCGCCCTGCGGTACGCCCCGAGCCTTCCGCTCGGGACCGTCACCGCCCCGCCCTACGACGTGCTGTCCGAGGCCGATCTCGATGCACTGAGCGAGCAGCATCCCCAGAACATCGTGCATGTAGACGTTCCCCGCGAACGTGACGGCGAAGGCCGCTATCGGGCGGCCGCAGAACGCCTGCAGTCGTGGGTGCACGACGGCACCATGGTGTACGACCCTCGGCCATCGTTCACCGTGTACCGCATGTCGTTCACCGATGAGGCGGGCCGCCAACGCGAGATCTCCGGGGTGCTCGGCGGCCTCGAGGTCGTCGATGAGGGCGCAGGAGGCGTACTGCCCCACGAACGAACCACCCCCAAGGCCAAGACCGACCGACTCGACCTCACCCGCGCGACCGAAACCAATCTGTCGCCGGTGTGGGGCCTGTCACTAGCGGGCGGTCTCACCGAACTGCTTGCCGCGCGCGGCGAGCCGATGGGGAGCTTCACCGACGGCGACGGCGTGACACACACTGTGGAGCGGGTCGACGACCCCGTGCGCGTGCGCGAAATCTCGGCCATGGTGGGAAGCGCCGACGTGGTCATCGCCGATGGCCACCACCGCTACGCAATCAGCCGCACCTACCGCGATGAACGACGCGCAGCGACGAACAGCGCACCCGGTCCGTGGGATCTCACGCTCACCTACGTGAACGAGCTCGTGGCAGAGCAGCTCTCGGTTGCTGCGATTCACCGCCTCTACACCGACATCACCCACGACGAGTTGCGTCAGGCACTCTCGGGTTCGTTCGAGCTCGCTCCGGCGGGCGCAGTCACACCTTCCACCACGCTCTCGATGCTCGAGCGCGGTGCGCTCTGTCTGGTCGACGGCACGGGCACAGGCACGTATCTCATCCCCAAGGCATCGGCATTCACCGGCGTGCGCGATCTCGACTCAGCGCGACTCGAACATGCACTCGCCAACACGGCCCACACGGTGACCTATCAGCACGGCGTGAACCATGTGCTCACGGCGCTCGGTTCGGGCGGCGCCGCAGCAGCCATCCTGATCCGACCGGTACCGGTGAGCGAGATCCGCCGCACCGCACACGAGCGATTGCTGATGCCGCCCAAGAGCACGTTCTTCACGCCGAAGCTGAAGACGGGCCTCGTGATCCGCTCGGTGGCCTGACACCTCCCGTGTCTGTGCCCGCGAGCGCAGGCACAATCACGCGATGCTGATCGCGGGATCGAGATAGACGTCCTGGATGGCGTTGAGCAGTTCGATGCCCTCGCCCATCGGGCGCTGGAACGCCTTGCGGCCCGAGATCAGACCTTGCCCGCCGGCGCGCTTGTTGATGACGGCGGTCTTCACCGCTGCCGCGAGGTCGCCCGCCCCCTTGGACTCGCCACCGCTGTTGATGAGGCCAATGCGACCCATGTAGCAGTTCACCACCTGCCAGCGGGCGAGATCGATCGGATGGTCGGTGGTGAGCTTGTCGTACACGAGCTTCGAGGTCTTGCCATAACCCGAGAGCGCGTTGTAACCGCCGTTCACCTCAGGAAGTTTCTGCTTGATGATGTCGGCCTCGATGGTGACACCGATGTGGTTGGCCTGACCCGTGAGATCTGCAGACACGTGATGGTCCACACCGTCGACCTTGAAGCCGTTGTTGCGCAGATAGCACCACAGCACGGTGAACATGCCCAGGTCGTGGGCTTCTTTGAAGGCGGCTGCGACCTCTTGGATCTGACGCGTCGCCTCGGGCGAACCGAAATAGATCGTGGCACCCACACCCGCCGCCCCGAGATCCCAGGCCTGTCGAACGGACCCGAACATCACTTGGTCGAACTTGTTCGGGTACGTCATCAACTCGTTGTGGTTGATCTTCACGATGAACGGAATCTTGTGCGCGTACTTGCGACTGACCGCACCGAGCACGCCGTAGGTGGTGGCCACTGCGTTGCATCCGCCCTCGATGGCCAGACGGACGATGTTCTCGGGATCGAAGTAGATGGGGTTCGGTGCGAACGATGCCGCCGCCGAGTGCTCGATGCCCTGGTCGACCGGAAGAATCGAGATGTATCCCGTGTTCGCGAGCCGCCCGGTTCCGTACAGCGAGCCGAGTGCGCGGAGCACGGCGGGACTCCGATCCGTCTGCAGCATCACCCGGTCGATGAAATCCGGCCCGGGCAGGGTGAGTGCCTCACGGCCGACCCCGGCACAGGTGTGCCCGAGCAACGAATCGGCATCCGGGCCGAGCAACGACTTGATGTCCACGTACACGCTCCTGTGCGACAGGGCGACACGGCGACGCGGCCGTCTCTCGCCCATTGACCGGCGACGATCGTACTGCCAGCAGTGGTGCTCCCGGAGGCTCGCTGGCCCGCTTCACCGTTCGATCCGATCCAGAACCCCGAGAGCGCGGGCCACACCCTGACGATTGGAGGCTCGCAGCACGGTCGTGGCCACCACCTCGGTACGGGATTGGGTCCCGGCGCCCGTACGGAAGAAGCGCCGGGCGACGGTGCCCACGATCACGACCTCATCGCCCGCACCGAAGGCAGCGAGGCGAGGCGGATCGAACCACGCCACCGGAACGCTGACTTGGGCCGACTGTGTCGCCCTCGCAGCAGCAAACGAGCGCCCAGGATCCACCGGCGTCGTCACCTGGAACTGCACCAAGGTCGAGCCGGACTCCAGAGTCCGCTGCTGCGGATCGCTCGACAGCACTCCCCGAAGCACCACCACATTCATCGAAACCACCTCCGAACGCCGCGCACGGCGTCTGTTCGGGGAAGTCGACGTGCACACCGTAGAACCGGGGTGTTACAGGGTGCGGCGTGTCGTTCGGTGAACCCCGTTACGCACCGAGTTGCGCGAGCCGATCGCGTACGTCGGAGAACTCGGGATCGTTGGAGAGCACCCGGGAGAACAGCGCCCGCGCCTTGGGAACCTCGCCGTTGCGGTCGTACAGATCGGCCAACACGTACCAAAGACGCAGATGGTGGTCTCGCACACGCGACGGCATGCGTTCGCTCGGACGCAGCAGCCCGATCGCGCCGTCGAGGTCGCCTTGGTCGGCGAGCGCGCCCGCCATCACGATGCGACCCTCCGCCACGAGCGCAGCCGAGGGCGATGCCTCGCGCAACTCGAGCCACAGCGCTTCGATGGGGTCGTACTTGCGCATCGCCCGGTAGCAGTCGGCCAGCACCGGGTGGTGCTCCACGCCCCCGCCGAGTGAACGAAACGCCTCGAGCGCCACCGCTGCCTGTCGCCAATTGCCGAGTCGGTACTGCGCAAGACCGAGCACCTCATGGGCGCTCGCCATGTCGGGTGCCTCTTTGATCACCGAGGTCACCATGCGACGTGCATCGCCGAACCGCTCCCGATCCAAGGCTCCCTGAGCCGCTTCGACGCGTTCGAACAGCGTGCGCGCACGCGCGGCGGGCACACCCGGCTTGGGTTGTGCAGCCGGCGTCGAACGCCGAACGGGCTCGGTCGGTTCGGGCGACTGCCGACCCCGACGGGTTGCGCCAGCGGCGGCACGGCGCACCGGTCCCTCATCGATCCAGATCTCGCGCTCGCCCCGACGGTCCTCAGGTTCTCTGGGCGCACCCAGTTCCTCGGCTCCCGGCTCCATTCCACCTGGGCGTCGTTCCACTGGTCGACGCTGCGGACGACCGATCGGTCGACCGAGGGTTCCATCGGCCCGACGTGGTACCGGCCGGGTGGGACGCTCGGCAACTTCTTGCTCCGACGAGCGGTCTCGACCCTGCCACGAACGCGT
>JAFMJD010000183.1 GCA_017853685.1 Actinomycetota bacterium
TCGTTCATCTTCCTCGGACCCACCGGTGTGGGCAAGACCGAGTTGGCCAAGACGCTCGCCGAATTCCTGTTCGGCGACGATGACGCCCTCATCACCCTCGACATGTCGGAGTACATGGAGAAGCACACGGTGAGCCGCCTCGTCGGATCGCCTCCCGGATACGTCGGCTACGAGGAGGGCGGCCAGCTCACCGAGGCAGTGCGTCGTCGTCCGTTCAGCGTGGTGCTGTTCGACGAGATCGAAAAGGCACACCCCGACGTGTTCAACACGTTGCTGCAGATTCTCGAAGAGGGTCGTCTCACTGACTCGCAGGGCCGTTCGGTGGACTTCCGCAACACCGTGCTCATCATGACGTCGAACCTCGGAACGCAGGATCTGCGCAAGGCCAATGTGGGCTTCACCAAGTCCGATGAGGCCGTGTCGTACGAGCGTATGCGCGAAAAGGTGATGGATGCGCTCAAGACGCACTTCCGTCCGGAGTTCTTGAACCGCATCGACGAGACCATCGTGTTCCACGAGCTCACCCGAGCCGAGGTCACCCAGATGGTGGACATGATGATGAAGCGCCTCACGGGTCAGCTCGAGGGTCAGGGTCTCGGTATCGAGCTCACCCAGGGAGCCAAGGACTTCTTGGCGCTCAAGGGATACGACCCGCAGCTCGGTGCACGACCCCTGCGTCGCGCCATCCAGCGTCTGGTGGAGGATCCCCTCTCGGAGAAGATCCTCTACAAGACCTACAACGCCGGCGAACTCATCGTGGTGGATGTCGAGGACGACCCCGACAAGCCCGGCGAGCAGCGCATCACGTTCCGGGCGATCGAGGGCTTCCGCCCGCCGAGCAGCGTGGAACTCGCAGGTGCAGGTGCCGCCGACACGACCACCGAGCCGACGAGCAGCGAGTAGTCCGAACAACACGCACCCGCCGAGCAATCGGCAGGGAACTGAATCGCTGATCGATCACGAACTGGTCGGTCAGCGATTCGTGTTTTTGACCAGCGGATCGGCGCCCGAGAGTCGGCTCGTGCGACGACCCGTCACCGGTCGCAGGCGACCGCCGTCCACCCGTACGAGTCCGGCGCGGCTCAGTTGACGCACGAGCGCGTTGATCTCTTTGGTGGTGGTTCCGAGTGCTGCAGCGCACTCGGCGGGAGTGGGCGGGGTGTCGGCGCGCAGGAGGTAACGCATGACGAGACGTTGTTCAGGCGGCAGATCGATCAACTCGGCCATCTTCATGGTGGGTCGGTTGGTGTTGCCCCGTGCGCGGAGCGCCTTGCGCCGTGAACGCAGGTAGAACCACAGACCCGTCAACGCCATGAGGATGATCACGTACGCCACGACGAGCAGCGTGAACTGGCGCTCCACATTGCGCGCACGGGTCACCGACTTGCTCACGACGGCGGTTTCGGCGTTCATCGGAACTGCCGGATCGCCGGGTCGTGCGGTCCATTCCCGAGCAGTGGTGACCGCATCGGAGTCGCCGGACGCTGCGGGAACACCGGGCATCGACACCCGAACGGTGATGCTCGCAGCATCGCGGGGAGCGAGGCCACGTCGCTGCAGTTCGGCGAGCCACGGAGTTCCGCCGAGCGCGCTCGTGAGCTCGGGGTCGGAGATGGCATCAAGACCCTTGGAGAAGTCGAGCGTGCCATCGAACACCCACGACACATCGCCGCGAGAACCCGTGGCCGTCACCGTGGGCTCGCGCAGCGGCCCATCGGGCCCCGAGAGCGATGCGAGCACCGCATTCGCCTCGGTGAGATTCGTGAACGGCCGCGTGAGCAGGATCGACAGACCGCCCTCGGGCGTTGCGTCGGGCCCCTCGACGAGCCATCCGGTCTGGGTGAGATCCTCGAGACGCAACTGCTTGGCGAGGTTCGGCTCGGCGCGCACGGCTTCTGCATCGGCCACCACCGTGACGGTGACCGAGCCGGTGCCGTCAGAATTCATGAGCAGCGCAACCTCGGTGTCGACACGACACGACGCGAGCACTGCGACTGCGAGCGCCGCCAGTACTCCCCGAATCCACCTTGCCCGCCGCATGATCCGCACGAGTCTGGCATGCCACCTGCGGTCTTCCACAGCAACGTCGGGCACATCCATGCGCGAGTGACCAGCGCTCCCGCCGTAACGCTCAGGCATCCGGACGGACGTGCGGCAGCACCTCGTTCGCGAACAGGTCGAGGCTCTCGGATGCGATCTCCGGTGGGAGGCCACCCATGAGCGGATGCAGCACGAGTGCGCCCACCGACCGGTACATCTCGATGCATTCCTGTGGGGTCACCACTCGGTACACACCAGATGCACGGACATCATCGGCGGTCTCGGCCCCGTGCACCTGCACGGCCGAGGTCTGTCCGGTTCGTTGCCACGAGCCGTAGGTACGCGCCTCGTGCAGTGCATACGGAGCGATACGCGCCCAGTCACGTTCGGGATCGTGGGTGACGTGCACGAATCCGGCGAGTCCCTTGGGTGGCAGCACTGCAAAGCCGGTGAACCCGATCTGTTCGCACTCGTCGTAGTAGGCGGCGGCGAGCGAGTCATCGGAGTCGGCTGCCGAAAAGATGCACCGCAGTCGGGCGGCGCGCCGTGCGGCGGCGGGCGACGACCCGCCGAGCATCAACAGGGGTCCACCGGGTGTGGCCGGAAGTGGGCGCACGCGCACCCGGCGTCCTTGCCATTCGAAGTACTCACCGGTCCAGGCCGCTCGCAGGACGCCGAGGTATTCCTCGAGCACCCGATTGCGGTCGGCGAACGAGAGTCCGACCATGTCGAACTCCTCCTGGCGGTACCCCGTACCCAAGATGACGTTGGTTCGCCCACCGCTCAGTAGGTCCACCGTGGCCAGTTGCTCGGCGAGACGCACCGGGTCATGCATGGTGACCAACAGGGCCGACAGGCTGATCCCGATGCGTGAAGTCGCACCCGCAACGGCGGCGGCCACGGTGACCGGGGCCGGCATGAACCCATCGTCCACACCGTGGTGCTCGGACAGCACCACCATGTCGAAGCGCCCGTCGCCCCAGCGGACCTGCTCGAGGCATGCGGCGTACTGCGCTGCGGCCACGGTGTCGAGCAGTGGGGGGACCCGCAGGTCGTATCGCAAGATGAGCACCCACCGAGTCTGCCCGAATCGGCTGGGAACACGAGTCGCAGCGTGGCCATCGGGTGCCCATCGGCATTACCCGACGCTCGACGACCCGGACTAGCCTCCACCCCACGGGCGCAGGGGGTTGTGCGTCCACAGTCGAGGGAGCGTCCATGGCGAAGCAGATTCCGTACGTCAACTACCTCGTGTTGGGGAGCAACCCACACCTCGAGGCCAACGAATGCACTGCGTGCGGGGCTCGCTTCTTCGATCGTCGCAACGCGTGCGCCGGATGCTTCGGCACGTCGTTCCGCAAGGTCGAGGTACCGACCGACGGCGTGTTGCGCGCATTCAGCATCGTCACGTTCGCAGCACCCGGGGTACAGGTGCCCTTCGTGTCGGCCATCATCGACTGCGGTGGCACGAGCGTGCGCGGCAACATCGTGAACACCCCACCCGACCCCGATCACGTGCGGCTCGGCATGAAGGTGCGCCTCACCACCTTCGTCGCAGGGACCGACGACGAAGGCACCGAAGCGATCAACTACGGCTTCGAACCGGCCAACTGAACACTCGAACGCAACGCCCACTACACAGCCACCACAGGAGCAACGAACATGGCCAGCGACGACATCTGGATCCTCGGAATCACCATGACGAAGTTCGGCAAGCACCCGGACAAAGACGTGGTGGACCTCGCTGCTGAGGCAGCAATGGGCGCACTCGCCGATGGCGGAGTGACCATGCGCGATGTCGGCGTGCTGGCAGCGGGCAACCTCATGGGTGGTGGCGGTATCGGTCAGCAGATCCAGAAGCAGGTCGGCCAGACCGGCATCCCCGTGTACAACGTGTCGAACGCCTGTGCCACCGGCGCCACCGCGCTGCGTACCGCCATCATGGCGGTGAAGGCCGGCGAGGTGGACATGGGTCTTGCAGTAGGCGTCGAGAAGCTTGCGGGCGCCGGATTGCTCGGTGCCGGCGGACGCTCGAAGAGTGACAAGAACGTGTACGCACCGTCGGGTCGCTACGGCGCCGTGGGTCCGGTGGACGGCCGCATCGGTACCGAGTCGATGCCCGGCGTCTTCGCACAGGTGGGCATGGAGTACGGCCACAAGTACGGCGGCACCACGTTCGAGTTGTTCGCCCAGATCGCCGAGAAGAACCACGCGCACTCGACGCTGAACCCGCTTGCTGCGTACACCAAGAAGATGACCCTCGAGGAGATCATGAACGACGTCATGATCGCCTACCCCAACACCCGCTCGATGT
>JAFMJD010000047.1 GCA_017853685.1 Actinomycetota bacterium
AGGTGCAGATCGGCCGCTACGTCGCCCGCACGATCGCGAACGAGACCGGACTCGCCGAACGCGTGGCGCAGCGAATCACGGGCGAGTCGACGCCATCGTCTGCGGCACTCGTGCGCTACATCGACACCACGGCAAGTGAGGCGCCCGCCGGATTCGACGGCTATCTCGACGGACTGGGCCAGATCGGCGGCGACACCGCTCCGGCCAGCGAGGACTAGTCGGAGCGATCAGGTTCCGCAGAACGTGCGGAACCCTGCGGCAAACTCGGGCGGCGCGGGTTGTGCGTAGCGCTCCAGTCCGGTGCGTTCGGTGAACGGCGAGGCCAGCACGGCCACCAACGCGTCGAAGGGTGCGAGGTCGCCGTTCGTTGCAGCGTTGAGCGCCTCGTCCACCAGATGGTTCCGCGGGATGTAGATCGGGTTGATGGCATCCATCGAGTCGGCAGCCTCGTGCGGGGACACACCCTGTGCCGCAACGGCTTCCAACCACCGTTGGTGCCAGCCTGCGAACACATCGGATCCAACGATCAACGCGTCGAGCGACTGCCGATCGCCGCGCAACGAGCGGGCGAGCGCCCGGAACGTCGAGGTGTAGTCCACCCCGTGCGCTTCCATCACGGCGAGCAGTTCACGTGCCAGCAACGCTCCCTCGTCGCTGGGGGCAGCGAGGCCGATCTTGTGCTGCAGGCCGATGTCGAAATAACGCTGATACCGCACGGAGAACGAACGGAGCACCTCGGTGGCCGGCTCCACCGCAGCCTCCCAGTCGTCGTCCATCAGTCCGATGAGCGACTCCCCGAGTCGGGCGAGATTCCACTGGGCGATGATCGGCTGGTTGCCGTACGCGTACCGGCCCCCATGGTCGATCGAGCTGAACACCGTGCCGGGGTGGTATGCGTCCATGAACGCGCACGGGCCGTAATCGATGGTCTCGGCGCTCACCAGCATGTTGTCGGTGTTCATCACGCCGTGGATGAAGCCCACCAGCATCCACTGGGCGATGAGCGACGCCTGGGCATCCACTACCCGTTCGAAGAACGCGAGGTACCGCTGCGGGTGCTGGAGCGTGTCTGGGTAGTGACGCTCGATGGCGTAATCGGCCAGACGGCGGATAAGCGCAGTGTCGGGGTGACGCATGGCGTACTCGAATGATCCGACACGCAGATGGCTCGCCGCCACGCGGTGGAGTACCGCTCCCGGCAGCATGGTCTCGCGCGCCACGGGCTCACCGGTGGACAGCACCGCGAGCGAACGCGTGGTGGCGATGCCGAGTGCGTGCATGGCTTCGCTCATCACGTACTCGCGCAGCATCGGACCGACCGCCGCCTTGCCGTCGCCACCGCGAGCAAACGGCGTGCGACCCGACCCCTTCAGGTGCAGGTCACGGCGACGGCCACGGGTGTCAATCACCTCACCGATCAGCAGCGCCCGACCATCACCGAGACGGGGGTTGAAACTGCCGAACTGGTGCCCGGCATAGGCCTGAGCCACCGGCGCAGCGCCGTGGGGTGCGGGATTCGCGAGCAGAGCGCGCACACCCGCCTCACTGCGGAGCGCATCGGGGTCGAGTCCGAGCTCGAGAGCAACCGCGTCGTTCAACGTGAGCAACACGGGTGTCGACGCCTCGGCGGCCTGCCACGACTCACAGAGTTCGGGCAGCGCGCGCACGAACGAGTTGTCGAAGACCAATCCGAACCCCGAAGGCGCGCTCACGCCTCGCAGGCTACGCCCACAACCCGCATGCGGCCCGGGCGACACAGCAGCCACCCGGCGAAACCCGCGGGCGCGTCGTTAGTCTCGGGCTCGTGCGTGCGGCTCCAGTGTCCCCCCGACTCGTCGTTGTCTTCATCACGGCGGTGATGCGATGAACCCGGCTGTCTGGGTGCAGCGGCACGGTGCCCGTATCCCCAATCGCCCGGCGATCGCCGACGGCGAGACGGTGCACGCCACTTGGCGACAGTTCGCCGACACCGTGGCACGTGCGGCAACCGGTCTGCGCAATCGCTTCGGTCTCGTCGAGGGCGACCGCGTGGCCATCGTGATGACCAACTCGCCCGAGTACCTCGAGGCGATGTTCGCCATCTGGCACGCAGGCCTCGTGGTGGTGCCGGTGAATGCTCGCCTGCACCGTGACGAGATCGCGTACATCATCGAGCACAGCGGCTCGAAGGTGGCCATCACCGACCTCGACCACGCCGGCGACGTGCAATCACTCGTCGGCTCCACCGGCGCCCTGCAAGCGGCACCCATCGCCCCGGGCGACGAATGGCAGGCGATGATCGGATCGCCGCCGATGGCGCTGGTGGAACGCTCGGGCGATCACCCGGCATGGCTGTTCTACACGAGTGGCACCACCGGCCGCCCCAAGGGGGCCACGCTCACGAATCGCAACCTCCTCATGATGTCGCTGAGTTACTTCGCCGACATCGACCAGGTCGGTCCCGAGGACAGCATCTTGCATGCTGCACCGTTGTCGCACGGATCGGGCCTCTACGGACTCCCACACATTGCGCGCGGCGCACTGAGCGTGATCCCGCACTCGGGTGGCGTGGATGCAGCAGAGATCGCGTCGCTCCTGCGTCGCTGGACGGGGGTGTCGTTCTTTGCTGCGCCCACGATGGTGAAGCGTCTCGCCGGCGACCCGGCCATCACCGGATCGGACCTGTCGAACCTGAAGACCATCATCTATGGCGGCGCGCCGATGTACCTCGCCGACCTCGAGGACGCGCTTGCCGTCTTCGGTCCGCGTCTTGCCCAGATCTACGGACAGGGTGAGACCCCGATGACCATCACGGGTCTCTCGAAGGCAGACCATGCCGACACCGCGCACCCGAACTGGCGCGATCGCATGCAGAGCGTGGGTGTGGCGCGTACCGACGTGGAGGTTCGAGTGGTCGACGACAACGATCAACCACTCCCCGTCGGCGAGATCGGCGAGGTGGTGGTTCGTGGCGACGTGGTGATGACCGGCTATTGGGAACAGCCCGAAGCCTCGGCCGAGACACTGCGCGGCGGCTGGTTGCACACCGGCGATGTGGGGAGTTTCGATGCCGAGGGTTACCTCACGTTGCGAGATCGCTCGAAGGACCTCATCATCAGCGGCGGCATGAACATCTATCCACGCGAGGTGGAAGAGGTGCTCTTGATGCACCCGGGGGTTCGCGCTGTCTCGGTGGTGGGGCGTCCCGATCCCGAGTGGGGCGAGTCGGTCGTGGCATTCATCGTTGCCGACGATGCAGACCACGCGCCCTCCACCGAAGCACTCGATCACACCTGCCTCGAGCGCATCGCCCGCTACAAGCGACCCAAGGAATACCGCTTCGTGGACTCGCTGCCCACCAACAACTACGGCAAGGTGGTCAAGCGCGAACTGCGCGAGATGTTGCGGGCAGAAACGCCGTAACGACTCGTTGCGCCGCTGCGGTCACTGACCGCCGAGCAGATCCAGCGAACGGCGGCGGAGCCTGCGCATCCCGGCGAGCCAACGGTCGGGATCCTGCGCCTTGCGTTCGACATAGGTCTGCACCTCGGGATGCGGCAGGATCAGGAACCGACCATCACGGATTGCGGCAGTGACCACTTCGGCCACGTACTCGGGCTCGACGATTCCGTCAGTACCACCGTCACCAAGTTGTCGCGGCGCCATGGCGGTGTTCACACCCTGCGGGCAGAGCACCGACACGCCGATGCCCGCGTCGCCGTGCTCGATAGCGATGGTCTCGGCCAACTTGATGCACGCGGCCTTCGTGACGCTGTAGGGCGCCGACCCCACCGCACACAACAACCCTGCAGCACTCGCCGTCTGCACCAGATAGCCCTCGCCCCGGGCCCGCATGGACGGCAGCACCGCACGCGCTGCGTACACATGAGCCATCACGTGCAGTTCCCACTGCGACTGCCAGCCCGAGTTCGGTGCATCGATGCCGCCCTCCACCCCGGCTCCCGCATTCGAGAAGAAGATGTCGATGGGCCCGTGCTCGCGTTCCACCCGCTCCACGAGGGCGACGATGGCGGACTCGTCGGTGACGTCGAGTCCCACCCCCACCGCACCCATCGATGCTGCGGCGCGCTCGGCGGCAGCGGCATCGCGGTCCGCGAGCACCACGGCGCGAGCGCCCAGTCCCATCCAGTGCCGGCCCACGGCGGCACCGATGCCGCCGCCGCCCCCGGTAATCACCGCCACGCGTCCTGCGATCTCCATGTCTGTCCCCCTCGGTCGGGACGCTACGGTCGGTCCCCGACACCTGCAGTACAGCACTTGGAGGACACCATGCCCGAAGCCTGGATCATCGACGCCGTTCGCACACCCCGCGGTGTGGGCAAGGTCGGCAAGGGCGCCCTCGCCGACATCCACCCCCAACGTCTCGGTGCCACCGTGCTGGCCGCTATCCGTGACCGCAACAACCTGAACACCGCCGAGGTGGACGACATCATCTTCGGCACGAGCATGCAGGTGGGGCCCCAGGGTGGCGACCTCGCACGCATGGCTGCCCTCGATGCCGGCTACGACACCAAGGCCAGCGGCGTGACCCTCGACCGGTTCTGCGGATCAGGCATCACCACCACGAACTTCGCCGCCGCACAGGTGATGTCGGGTATGGAGAACGTCGTGATCGCCGGCGGGGCCGAGATGATGTCGTGGCACCCGAAACTGGGCGAGATCCAGATGGACGTTCGTGGGCCGTTCATGGATGCCGGCAACGAGCACCTGCGCGCCCTGCACCCCCAGACCCATCAGGGCGTAGCCGCCGATGCGATCGCCTCGCTCGAGCGCATCCCCCGTCAGGCACTCGACGAACTCGCCGTGGAGTCGCAGCGACGCGCTGCAGCCGCCATCGCCGAGGGACGCTTCGACCGCAGCCTCGTGCCCGTGTACAAGAACGACGGCACCCTCGCGCTCGACAAAGAAGAGTTCCCCCGCCCGGGCACCACCCTCGAAGGGCTCACGAAGCTCGGGCCGTCGTTTGCTGCAATGGCCGACGTACCCCTCGACGCACAGGGCACCACGCTGCGTTCCCTCGTGCTCGAGCGTTATCCCGGGCTCGAGATCGAGCACGTTCACCACGCCGGCAACTCCTCGGGCGTGGTCGATGGCGCTGCAGCAATCCTGATTGCGAACCCCGACTACGCCAAGGCCCAGGGATGGAAGCCGCGTGCTCGCGTGGTGGCGATGGCGAACATCGGCGACGACCCGACGCTCATGCTGAACGCACCGGTACCGGCAGCCAAGAAGGTGTTGGCCAAGGCGGGCCTCACGTTCGACGACATCGACCTGTTCGAGGTGAACGAGGCGTTCGCCGTGGTTGCCGAGAAGTTCATCCGTGACACCGGCGTGGATCGCGACAAGATCAACGTCAACGGTGGCGCCATGGCGCTCGGTCACCCGATTGCCGCAACCGGCGCGATTCTCATCGGCACCGTGCTCGACGAACTCGAGCGTCGAGACGCACGCTTCGGCCTCGTCACCATGTGCGCAGCCGGCGGCATGGCCCCGGCCGTCATCATCGAGCGCATCTAGTCCGCAGCGCCGACGCCGTCCTCGGCGTGCACCACGACACGGCCCGAGGTGCCGTCCACGGTGATCAGCGCGCCATCGGGAATGAGGTCGCACGCCCGTCCGAGGTTGGCCACGCAGGGAAGGCCGTACTCGCGCGAGATCATCACCGCATGCGCCACCACACCGCCGGTCTCCACGACGACCCCACCGATGATCGAGAACACCGTGGTCCACCCGGGATCCGTTGCCACCGTGACGAGGATGTCGCCGCGCCGCACCTTGGAGATATCCGACAGTCGCCGGCACACGCGGGCGCGCCCGGTAACCACACCTGAGCTGGCTGCAATGCCACGCAGCGCTCCTTCGGCATCGACGGCGTCGTCGTCGAAGGTCTGCCATCCACGGAGGTACTTCGGCGGCTCCTGCTGCGAGTACTTCTCGTAGACCCGGCGGCGTGCTCGCACACGGATGCCGATCTGGCGTGCCGAGATCTCACCGCGGTCGGCGAGCAACATCTCCTGCCGTCCGAGGAAGAAGATGTCGTCGGCGTCGGCGAGGAGGTGCTTGTCGATGAACCGTTGTGCGATGTGGCCGTAGAGGTCACGCGAGCGCGACATGGTCTTGTCGTTGTAGAACCGCTCGAAGTCGCGGTAGTAGAAGTAGTCCTGCACGAGATCGACGAACCAGTCGAAGAACGGCACCTGGAGCTTGGCGAGTGGACCGGTGGACAGTCGCTGTCGGCACTCCTCCCGCGCAGCGAGCATCTGCTCGCGGAGTCGGTGTTCATGGGCCGCCGGTGACTCGTGATCCTCGAGGGCGAGCATCGGACGCATCGCCTCGAACACGAGGCCGGGTCGGTGTCGCCAACGCGGGTGGTAGGCGTCGCGCTCGGCGCCACCACGGTGGCCGTACTGCGCGAGGAACTGCTCCAGTTCTGCGGCGATTCGTCTGCCGTCGGCGTCGTCGTCGAGCGCTGCGAGCACCTCGTCACCCGTCACGGACTCGGCGAGCTGCCGAACCCGAGCGCAGGCCCGAACCGAGCGGGAGAGCTGCCACACGGCGATGTTCTCCTCGCCGGTCTTGGTCTGAAGACCTGCGACGAGCCGGTTGTAGAGCGTTCCGCCGGTATCGCCGAGCCACGTTGCGCAGAGCCACTGCAATGCCGGCGGGAGGGCGTAGATGTAGATGGTGAACGGGAGTACGACGTTCTCGCCGAACCGTGAGCCCTTCCGGGACTCCAGCTGTGCGGCAAAGATCTCCTCCACGCTGCGGTCGGTGAAGTCGTAACGGCGCCAGAACTCGTCCTCGTTGTCGGTCCAGCGCTCGAGGTTCTCGTACACGATGCGGGTGGTGCCGAGCAGCGACACATCGGGCGTCTCGGTGTGCAGGCGCCACAGCAACGACAGGAACTCGTCCCAGTCGAACGGCATGTCGCGGATTTCCTCACGTTCCGACTGCGGGAACGGCCACAGCGCCGCCTCGTCGCGCGCCTGCGGCGGGATGAAGCGGCGAATCCGTTCACGTTCGAAGGTGAGGTTGTAGTACGCACGCGCCCCGTACCAACGGAAGTACGGGAAGTCGAGGAACGTCTCGGGCGTGTATCCCATCCACTCCTCGGTGAAGGTCATCCGCAGCGCGTTGGCCTTGAGGAAGGTCATGCCGCCCTGCAGGTAGGTGTAGAACGACGGCGTCGACGGACCTGTTTGCACCTCGTCGGAGTAGGCGCGTGACCACACCCATCGCTCGTCGTACATCTCTGCGCGTGCGCGGGGGGTCTTGTAGCGCTCGAGCTCGTGGCCGAAGTCGAGGTTCGCTCCGGTGATCTCGCGTGCCTGCAGGATGGCGAAACGTCCGTCTGCGTATCCCCACTCGATGTCTTGGGGGAACCCGTAGTGGTCCTCGATCCGTTGGGCGATCGCGCACAACTCCGCGACCCGATCGTCGCCGAGCGACTGCTGTGCGCGCAGGCGATCGGGAACCGCGACGTTGTGGGATCCCTGTCCGCTCGGGTGGGCGACGGTCATCACCGACTTGTCGCCGATCTGACGGTCCACCACGGCGAACGGCTCCTTGGCGACGACGATTTGGTCGGGGTTCACATGGCCCGACACCACCGCCTCACCCAGACCCCAACTGCTGTTCAGGAAGAATTCCCACGGGTTCGAGGTCACCGGGTTGGCTGTGAAGAGCACACCGGCCACTTCACTCGGGAACATCTGCTGCACCACCACCGCGAGCAGCACAGCATCGTGGGAGAAGCCCTGCGCGCGCCGGTACGACACAGCCCGACCCGTCCACAGCGACGCCCAGCAGCGACGAACTGCATCGACGACCTCGTCGGCACCCTGGATGTAGAGGTAGGTGTCCTGCTGTCCGGCGAACGACGCACCGGGAAGATCCTCAGCCGTCGCCGACGACCTCACCGACACCGGCACGGCATCGCCGCTCCCCACCGCTGTGCAGAGGCGCTCATAGGCCCCGACGACGGCCCGCGCGGTGCCGACCGGCACCTCCGCTGCGAGAAGCAGATCCCGGATCGACGCAGCATTCGTCTCGACACTGACAGGATCGTCGTAGTCGATTCGGGCGAGCAGTTCGTCCACCGGGCCGCGCAGTCCGCCCTCGACGAGGAAGTTGCGGTAGGCCTCAGTGGTCACCACGAACGCCGGCGGGACGGGCACCCCGGCCGAGACGAGCTCGCCAAGGTTCGCGCCCTTGCCGCCGACGAGCCCGAGGCTCCCGGCGTTCACCTCGTCGAGCGTGCAGATCAGACGTTCCGGCATGGCCCCCACCATCGCTGGACAATATTTACGTCACTGTAGATAATGACCTCGGTTCGGTCAACCGACAGGGCCGCAACCACGCCGACCGACTCGAGGGGGCAGCGATGGAGATCACGGCAGTGCTCTTCGACATGGGGGGCACCTTGCTCAGCTACGAGAACCGTCAGCAGATGGGCAGTGCCTTTGTTACCGCGCTGCGCCGCCTCGGTCTCGACCCCGCCGACCCGGCGGTCATCGAGGCGCGACACAGGGCTGGCGAGGAGGTGGAGCGCGAGTACGCCGCGCGTCGTTCCTTCATCCACCGCGACCTGTTCCGCGACCGCGTGTCGCGCACGGCCGCCCTCATGGGAGTCGGCGTACCTGCAGAGGTTCTCGACCGCTTCGACGACGAACAGCGCACGGCCGTGGTGGAACACCTCGCCCCGATGCCGGGTGTCCACGAGACGCTGCGCCTCCTGCGTGAACGACGGATCTACGTTGCTGTGGTGTCGAATGCTGACGACGACTACCTCGAGCCGGCGCTCGCGCGGCATGGCCTCACTCCGTTGCTCGATCACTGGACGAGTTCCGAGGAAGCGGACTCCTGCAAACCCGACGAGCGGATCTACGCGTACTCCCTCGCGAAGGCGGGGCGCTCAGCAGCCGAGGCGCTCTTCGTCGGCGACTCCCCCGCCCACGACGTTGCCGGTGCACGTCGGGTCGGGATGCGTTCGGTGCTGATCGGCGAACCGGGCTTGGTTGCGCCGCTGTCGAGCGGCCTGCGTGCCGACGAACCCGACTGGCAGGTGCGCGAACTGCTCGAACTGATCCCCATCGTCGACGCCGCGAACCATCGGCGCGCAACGAGGTGACGGGCACGACCGGCGAGCCAGTGGCGCGGCGGCGCGGCCGCCCACGCGCCACGGCGCGCGCCACTGATCTCGAGCCGCGCGAGGAGATCCTCCAGCACGCTGCCTCGCTCTTCTCCGAGCAAGGAGTCGGCGCCACGCGACTCGGGGACATCGCTGCGTCCATCGGCGTCTCGTCACCGGCGATCTACCACTGGTTCGAGAACATCGACGCAATCGTGGCGGCACTGCTCGACTACGTGGTCGACGAATCCGCTGCGTTCGCCACCGCCGCGGCCACTGCCCCTGGCACCCCGTCGGCCCGTCTTCACTCGCTCGTGCGCCAACACGTGGAGCGCCTCACGAATGGCCCCTACGACCTCTGGTTCGTTGCGGGCCTGTCGTCGGCCGAGAGCCGTCGGTTCGCAGCCGTGGGCCGCAAGGCAACCCAGTGGCGTCGAGCCGTGGCCCGCCTGGTTGCCGAGGGGGTCGACTGCGGTGAGTTCCGCCCCCTCGATCCATCACTCGCACTCGCTGCGGTGAGCGGCCTCGTCTACGGGGCGCTGCAATTGCGCCACCAACACGGCACGGTCGACCCCGAGGAGGTGGCCCGTCTGGCGGTGAGCGCCTTGAGCAACCCAGCGAGACGTCGGACCGTTTGCGATTGACGACAATTCTGATTAGCTTTGTCGGGAATTCAGTCCCACCACTTCCCACCACCACTTCCTAGGAGTGCCGTGAGCGTTCTCGATGAGGTTCTCAAGTCCAACGCTGCGTATGCCGCCAACTTCGGTGACCGTGCCACGTTGGCCCTGCCCCCGGCACGACGTTTCGCCATCCTCACGTGCATGGATGCCCGCCTCGACCCGGCGAAGTACGCCGGACTCTCCGAGGGCGACGCCCATGTGATCCGCAACGCCGGCGGCCGCGCCAGCGACGATGCGATTCGCTCGCTCGTGATCTCCTACAAGCTGCTGGGCACCCAGGAATGGTTCGTGATCCACCACACCGACTGCGGCATGGAGTTCTTCACCAACGACGTGATGGGTGGCCTCCTCGAGTCCAGCCTGGAGACCGCAGCGCTCGGTGCAGGCGGCTTCACCGACGTGGGAGCAGGCCCCGGTTCGGCCGAGGGCCGCTACATCAACTGGCTCACCATCGCCGATCAGACGGGCAGCGTGGTGGACGACGTGCGCCGCATCCGCGAGCATCCGCTGGTGCCCGCCCGAATCCCCATCTACGGCTACGTCTACGACGTCCGTAGCGGCCGACTCATCGAGGTACCGGCGGCAACTGCTGCGGGTCGGGCCACTTCCTAAGCCGCACGGCGCAGCAACGCCGTCGCTCGGATACCCACGAATCGCGCACGGTTCAACAAGCCGAGCTTGTTGAGATGCAGATGATCGGGCCGGTACCAGCGGCGCTGGAAGGGCTGGGCAAAGCCCGCCCAGTCCAACACGGTGAGGTTGTCGACCTTGGCCGCCTCGCTCGCAAGCAAACGGTTGAAACGCAGTGAGTTCGCAGCAGTGAACTTGGTGTCGGGTGCGGTGTCGAACATCCAGACGTTGACCCATACCGCGGGGTCGCCGTCGATGATCTCGAGCATCTTTCGGATGCCGCGGGTCAACTGTCGGGACGAGCCACCGGCAGCATCATTGGTGCCGAGCGCGATCACCCAACACGGTCGCAACCCGCGCGCCTTGCTCCACGAGCGGGCCTTGCGCGCAGCCTCGAGCCCCGATGTCTTGTCCGGCGCGCGACCCGGCGCGTGCATGCTCCTCCCCCGGGCGGCGCTCCATTGCACGCGCTGGAAGCCCTGTGAGCGGTAGGTGGCGAGCAGTTCGGGGACCATCGTGAGCGTCAAGGAGTCCCCGACATGCAGGATGGCCTCGCAACGCTTGGGCCCGAGCGCCGGAGAGGTTTCGGGCGAACCCGCAATGACGCCGGCCATCACCGTCCAGGCGAGTACGACGAGTTGGACTCTCCTCATCTGACTCACCCCCTCCCGCAGAACCACACGACCCGCATGACTCCACCGCCGGAGTCGACCTGCTCCGATCACCGTAACGGCTTCGCGGTGCCCCGTCGCCGAGCGTTGTTGGCTATCGGGTCACACCGCTGGCCAGTTCGCGCGTCTCACCCCATATGGACGAGCGCAACGACTGCACCCTGATCGAAACTGCACGTGCTGCGCTGCTGCGCCTCGAGCGGTCCGACGAACGCGAGGCGGCGGCTCGCATGCTGTCGATCTGGGGGCAAGAGGCGCTCGCCGAGGGCCGCGGCGAGCAGGCGGTGGCCTGCTTCCGGGTGCTGGCCGAGTACGCAACCGACACCGAAGGGGCGTCATCACCGACCACCATGGTGTGGCGCGGCTTTCTCGGCAGGGCGCTCACCGAGATGCGCTGCTACGCCGACGCCGAGGCGGCGCTCGGCGACCTGCTCGTCGACCGCGAACGCGAACTGGGCCCCTCGCACGAACTCACCCTCGTCACGCGGGGCAATCTGGCACGCGCCACTGCGCTCGGGGGTCGTGTCGACGAGGGACTGCTGATGGCACACCGACTGCTGCACGACCGGCTCCGTCTGCTCGGCCCGGACCATCCGAGCACGTTGGACAGTCGCGGCCACATCGCGCATTTCACCTTGCTCGCCGGACGTCCGGTAGAAGCCGCTGAGCTGTACGAGCAGTTGCTCGAGGACCGTTTGCGCATCCTGGAACCCGATGATCCCGTGATCGACCAGACGAGGTACAACCTGTCGGCCGCACTCGAACGTGCAGACTTCGGCGCCCACTGATTCCACTCACGCAAGCGCGGAGCCGACTCACGCCGCGGCGGCTCACGATCCGAGTGCTCACTGCGAACTAGCCTGCGCGGATGGGCGACGGCGCGTCGGGACCTGAGGTCTCGATACTTCTCGAGGTAGACAACGTGCGCCGGAAGGGAACCGCACTCGCGTTGCAGTCGCTCACCGCGCTCGCAGCTGAGGTTTCGGCCACCGATCGGGACGTCGAAGTGCTCGTCGGTTGCCCCGGAGACACAGCGGATGCTTGGTTCCACCATCTGCTCCGGCAGAGCACACTGGACACAACGGGGCCCAGACCAGTGCGCGTCGTGCCGACCGGAAGTCGGCGTTACTACGCCGTCAAGAACCAACTCGCCGATCGTGCAGCAGGTGACATCTTGGTGTTCACCGACGCCGACGTCATCGCACAGTCCGGTTGGCTCGATGCGCTGCTCGCGCCACTTCGCGATGAGCACGTATCAGTCACATGCGGTCACACCGTTGTGGGTCCGCCCGTTGGCACCTACGCCCGAGCGATGTCGGCCTGTTGGATATTCGACCCGACACCCCAGCCGGGTGTTTCCCCCAGATCCACGTTCCACGCAAACAGCGTGGCGTTCCGCCGCTCGACCTTTCTGGAACGCCACTTCCCCGAGCGACCCGACGAGTACCGGGGCGCCTGCGCGCGGCTCGCTGCCGAACTGCAACGTGATGGCATCACCGTGTGGCTCGCAGGAGATGCAGTGACCATGCATCCGCCACTCGCCGGCATGCGTGACTTCGTCTCGTCGGGGCTCCTCAGCGGTCACAGCTGGGCCCTGCGGCGGGCGGAAGAGTTCGGCCGTGGGCATTGGCGTCGAGCCGTTCGCTGGACCGGCGCGGGTTGGCGCAACACGATGCTGACGGTCTGGCAACGACGCACGATCTGTGGCCTCGGCCCGCTCGGACTCGTGACGGCGTGGGTACTCGGAAGTGCACTCTGGGTGCTGCGCTTCGCCGGGTTCTGCGTCGGTCGCATCCGCCCTGACGCACTTGTGAGGTTCATGTGAACGCCGCCGATGTCACCGCGGCCGACGTCAGCGCGGCCGATGTCACGGTCATCATCCCGACGAGGGATCGCTCGGCCCTGTTGCGGCGCGCGCTCGAATCGCTGCGCGCCCAGACCCTCGCCCCTACCGCGGTGCTGGTGGCCGAGGACGGCGGGATCACCGAAGCCACCTCGAGGGTCGTGCACGAGGCCCGGGCCGCCGGCCTCGCCATCACCCACATCGCCTCGCAGGGCAACGGGGCCGCTTCTGCACGCAACGAGGCACTCACGCGCACCAACACCTCGCTGGTCGCATTTCTGGACGACGACGACCTGTGGGCTCCGACGTTCATCGAACGAGTCACCGCAGAACTGAGCACGTCCGGTGTCGATGCCGTGGTGACCGACACAAGGATCGATCGCGGAGCCGACGGTGCCGTACCGCACCGAGTTCGCCTCGGACAGTACCGCGAGGCGCTGTACCGAAATGTTGGGTTCACCGGCCAGAACGCCATCTTTCGCACAGACGCCGTCTCGGCGGTGGGGGGCTTCGACCCGAACCTGCGCGCACTCCAGGACCGTGACCTGCAACTCCGCATGCTGCGCGCCGGATCAACCTTTTCGGCGCTGCACGAAGAACTTGTCACCGTGGACCAGTCGCACTCGATGACACGAATCAGTACCTCCGACAGCCGTGCGGTCGGCTACCAGCAGTTCTGCCGCAAGTGGCGAAAGCATGCACCTGCTGTGGCACGCCTGAAGATGTGGCGCAACATGTGGATCGCGCAACGTCACTCGGCACGTCGTTACCGTCGCACGGCCGGACGAGCGATGCTGGCGCTGCACCACGTGCTCGCCTTCGGTTACCGCCCTGCGCGTCGAGCCGTGGAGCGCGTGACAATCTCGCGACAGCGATGAGCCGTCGCTGACCCCATCACGAGTCGTCGCGCAGCGACTCTTTCCAGGTGCGGAATCGCCGATGGATCACACCATCGGGACCGGCGCCCTCGCCGGTTCCGTCGGCAAACAACCGATAGGTGAACACCCGCTCGAGGTCGTTCGCATCCACGGCGCCGTATCGAGCATCGGCATCCACCGCGGGCCCGGCACGCCACAGCAGGTATCGACCGATTCGCCGGACGTAGCCCGCCTCCTCGCCGATATCGACACCGAGGTTCCTGATGGCCACAGGCGCCTCCAACCAACGCGCTGCAACGATGCGCGAGTCACGCTGGGGCAATGGCGGAAGTTCGGCAGTGTGCACGTCATGTGCCACGAGAGGCCGATGTTCGGCGGGAGTCGCCATCACTCATCGGCCTCGTCGTCGCCCACTGCGTCCCCGAGTCGTGCCAGCAGTTGGTCACGCACCGAGACACCGGGCTCGCGTGCTTTGTCACCGGTGATCCTCCAGCCGTGTCGGCTCGAATACAGCAACGGCGGTTCCTTCAGGCGGCCCTCGCCGTAGGCATCGATCCGGGCGAACACCAGCATGTGATCGATCATCGGCGTGGTCTCGAACACCGAGCACGAGAACCAGGCCACGCAGTTGGGCACCACGGGGTGTCCGTCCACATCGTTCACGAACTCCGGCGCGATGTAGCGGAACTTGCGGCCCGGGTAGCTGAAGTACTGTCCCTCGGCGATCTGATCCGCAGCCAACAGCGACACGGTGAACCGTCGACTCTGCTCGATGAGCGGCCAGGTGTCGTGTTTGGGTGACACCGACGCCATCACCACCGGTTCCTCGAACGACACCTGCGTCACCCAGTGCGATGTGTAGGCGCGTGTGACCCCGTTGTGCGAGGCAGCAACCACCTGAACACCTTTGATCATCTGGCCGAGGCAGCGTTTCATGGCGGGGTCGATCATGACCACAGTGTGCTGCTTCGCGAGCCGAACACCATCGGCGGCACGGGATCTCAGCGACTGATCGCCACACCCTCGTACAGACGGGCCACGAACTCGGGGCCGTTGTCCCGGAAGGAGTCCAGACGCTGCATGTCGAAGCCGGCCGACTCGATGAGATCGGGGATGTTTCGGTTGAGGTGGCATCCGCCCATCACCCGGCGCCACACGGGCGTGATGCGATCCTGACGACGGGCACTCGCCGGAATCGGCGACTTTCCGTGCTCCACGAAGTGCAACGCACCCCCCGGACGCAGGACCCGACGCATCTCACGCAGTGCCCGGTCAACATCGGGAATGGTGCACAGCGTCCACGTCACCAGCACATGGTCCACCGAGGAATCGTCGAGGGGCAGTGACTGACCATCGAGACCCACGAACTCCACGGGCACTCCTCGCGCAGCGATACGACGGGCGGCGAGCCGTCTACCCACCGTGGCCGGGTCCACGGCGATCAATCGGTTCACGGCCGAGGGCAGGTGCTGCACATTGCGACCGGATCCGAAACCCACCTCGAGCACGTCGCCCGACAGGTCGGCGGTAACCCGCGCCCGGATGGGGTCGGTCCGGGAGCCGAGCGCAACATCGATCACCCTCGGCAGCACCTGATCGGCGTAGAACCCCATGCGCACAACGTAGGTCACGGATCCCATCGCACGCCCGACGTGCCGTCCGATGGCTCTGCAGTAGGCCCGAATCTGCTCTACTCCGTACATGCCGATCCGTCGGATCCGCCGAGCCGTGGGCCGATACCTCCGCAAGCGACTCGCCATCAACACCACGCCCACCACGACGTGGCAGGTGCTTTCGCCCGGCGTGGAGCACTCGTGGTCGGGCCGGAGCGTGGTGGTGACCGGAGCGGCCGGCCTGCTCGGTTCCGAGATCGTCGCCGCATTCGTGCGCAGCGGCGCGCGGGTTCATGCGCTGGACGTGCGGGACGGTGCGCTCCTCGAGCTCGCCTCACGCCACGGCGACCGGGTGATCACTCACACGGCCGATCTCGCCGATGCACAGGCCGTGCAGCGCTCAGCCGCCGAGATTGCACGGCGCACCACTGCGCTCGACGCTCTCGTGCACTGCGTGGGCTTCAACGACTACCCCACTGATCCGATGTCCATCACTGCCGAGAGTTGGCAGCACATCGTTGCCACCAATCTCCTCGCACCGGCGCTCGTCACCAGCGCACTCGCTCCGGCGCTGAGCGCCGTGCAGTCTGCGGGCGTGGTGATGATCACCTCGGTGAACGGCCGAGCCGCGTCACCGTGGCCCCACTACGCGGCAGCGAAGGCGGGTCTGAGCAAGCTCACGCGAGACCTTGCGGTGCACCTCGCGCCACGCGGTATCCGGGTGAACGCCGTGGCACCCGGTTGGACCGAGCCGATCACGCCGAGCGGCACCACGCCACGCGCCCCGAGGGTTCCGCTCACACGCTCGGCCATCCCCACCGACGCAGTCGTGAACGCCGTGCTCTTCCTCGCTGATCCCGCAGCGTCGCCATGCACCACGGGTCAAGAACTCGTCGTGGATGCGGGCGTGGAAGTTGGCCTCGCCCAAACCGTGGACGGGTACCGCTGAACAACCCGCCGTGAGCGGCGCAGTTCCGGCGTCCGTCAGGGGCGGATCACCCAAGGGACCGACCCCATGCCGTACCCGCGCGACTGGAGGCCCTTGATGATGGGGCCGAGGGCCTGCGGGTCGGTGGACCCGAGTCCGACGTGGAAGAGATAGATCGTTCCGTTGCGCGCAGTGTTCAGACAGCGCGTACGCACGAACTGCCACGGGTAGCGCATCCAACCGAGTCCGTCGATCGACCGCATGGCGATCATGTCCCAACCGCGCAAGTAGCAATCGCGCGCCACGCTCCAGTTCGTCGAGGTGTACGGCGGCCGGAACCATGGTTTGGCACCGACACCGACGATGTCCTGGAACGTCGCCTCCGATTGGTCGAGTTCCCACCAGCGCTGCTTCCGGGGCAACGCAGTGCCACCCGGACCGCCACGCGTGAACGAACGGTGCGTCATCGAATGGCTGATGAGGTGATGGCCCTCATTGACGATGCGCTGTGACAGCAGTGGATGTGCTTTCACCCAACGGCCGGTGAGACCGAAACTGGCCGTGATGCCGTTCTCCCCGAGGGTGTCGAGCACCAATCCCATGCCGCGTGCGCCGGTATCTGCATTGATGGTGATCGCGACTTCTCGACGCGTGCGATTGCCCCAGTAGATCTGACGGGCGACGGGCGGCGTGGACCCCGTGGCGTGAGCACCAAACGTTGCCGCCGACCCGAGCGCAGGCAAACCGCCGAGCAGCAGGTTGCGTCGGGACAACGCCTCGTGCCCGGTCATTCGACTCTCACGATGTCCTTGACCGACACCATCCGAAAGCCACGACCCGCAATGCCGGCGATGACGCCGGGCAACGCCCGGAAATCGGTGGACGCCTTGCCGACGTGGAACATCATGCTCGCCCCGTTGGCCGCCACGCCCACACAACGCTCGATGACGTACTGCTTGGGGATGCGCTTCCAGCCGAGCGAGTCACGCGTGCACATGGCGATGTGGTCATAACCGCGATCGGCGCAGTCCTGCGCCCCGCGCCAGGTGAGTGCGAGGAACGGCGGCCGGAACCACGGCTTCGAACTCACACCCATGATCTCTTGGTAGACGGCATCGGCTTGGTCCAACTCCCAGAAGCGCTCTCTGCCGGTGAGGGCTCGGCCGCCTGGGCCCCCACGGACGAAGGAACGGTGGGTCATCGAATGATTGATGAGGTGATGACCCTCGTTCGCCACACGTTGAGCCAGATCGGGATTGCGTCGCACCCATGGCCCGGTCATCCCGAAACTGGCGGTGATTCCGTGTTCTCCCAGCAGGTCGAGAATCCCCTCTGCGTTCCCGCGATCGGCCCCGGCGTCAAAACTGAGAGCGACCTCTCGGCGCGATCTGTTGCCGCGGTAGATGCGGAGGGGAACCGCACGGGCGTGAGCGGTGCCGGCGGGCATCGACACGGCAACTCCAGCAGCAACGGGAGCGGCGAGGAGCAGGGACCGCCTCGAGAAGCCCCGACCGAGGGCGCTCCAGGAATCGGCGACATGCGATTCGCCGGGAGGTCCACACGGTTCGTCCGGGTCGACCGATTCGCACATGGGGCCAGCATGGACGACCACAGCGCAACAGTCAATGCATCAGTCGCCGAGCGACGCTCCAGCAGCGAGCAACGCGCGAATGCAGTGGATGGTCGACAGGATCACCTGCGAGGCGGCGGGCCGGGTCGACCTGTTGCGACGTACTCCCCGGTGAGGCACGGCAGCACTGCATTCTTCGCTGCGCTGTTGGCGTGGTAGTGGTACCCCACCGTTGGCGTGGAGTGGCCGTTGCATGCATCGAGGCCCGCAGTCGCAAGCGCAGTGGTGTCGAGTGGGAGGTGGATCGGGTAACCATCCATGGCGAAGCCGAACATCGCTGTCTCACCCGGCACCTGTTCGTCCTCGAGATGGCCGCACCCCATCACCCCGTGGAGGTGATAGCCGGCGATCGGGTTGTAGTGCCCACCGCAGTCGTCGAACGCTGCAATCGTGTGTGCACCGAGAATTGCAGCGACGGGCGCCGATTCGGCGATCACGACCCCGTCGAGAGTCACGCCGAGATCGCCGCGGTGAGCCGATGAGG
>JAFMJD010000048.1 GCA_017853685.1 Actinomycetota bacterium
TCGAGAGGCACTCGCGCACATCGGCGCGGCCGGGCGAGGAGAAGATGCCGCAGTTCTCGCGAACCGCTACGTCGAGCGAATCGGTGCGTATCGCTGCCTGCACGCCTTCGAGCGTCACGATCGCGTCGGGCCCGCGGGTGATCGCGGTGAACTTCGGATCACTGATCCGGATCGAGAACCCCTCATCGGCCAACCACGTATCGAGCGCTCGCTGCGCGTCCTCGAGGAACCACGGCGCCACCCGGTGCAGCACTGCGGCCTCCTCGGGATCCAGAACCGCCAGCAGCTCGCCGAGCGACATCCGCTCGATGGCCCCGAGCATGGTCGATGCCGCTTCGATGGCAGTCGGTGCGCCCACCGCCAACGGAGCGCCGGCCGGCGGCCACGAGAGCGCGCGCGTTGCACGCACACGGACGTTCTCGGCCACCGACGCCCACAGGCTCACGTACCACCGTCCGTCGAATTGCTGCGACACGATTCTGAACCGGACATCGCGCCGTTCGACCCCGATGGGATTCTGTCCGGCCACCTGCACATCCGACGCAACACTGCCGGACACCTCGAGCGCAGCGAGATCGTCGGCGAGCGGTTCGGCGAGATCGGGAGCCGCCTCGAGTGCCACAGCGAGTCCGTCGAGCGATGCGATCTCGGCCTCGGCCGGAAGCGCGCCGCTGCGCTGTCCCTCTTCGAAGATCTTCCGAATCGACTCGCGCAGCGCATCGCGTTCGGTTGGCAACAACAAGTCGAGCGCTCCCAGCACATCACCGCGATCCGCAGCCCGGATGAAGCCGTTGATGGCATCGTCGGGAGTTGCTGCTCCTCCACGATCACGGGATCCGGCGACGAGGATGAGCACTGTTGCCACCCCGGCAACCGCAAGCACCGTCATCACCGCAAGGACCTTGGGCCAACGCCGCTTGGGCGGCAGGGGCACTACCGCAGCAGGCGATACCGGCGTCGACGAAGCCGCGGCGCGGCGCTTGGGCGCAGTTCCGGGCACGTTGCGCGGCGGAATGCGCAGACGTTCTGCGGTCCCGTCAACCCGACGCTCCTTTCGCCCCATGAACCGTGTGCCTTTCTCAGTGCGGTGCCGCTGCGCATGCCGAATGAGCGCACATCAGGTCGAGCGTCCGGCGAGAGCAGCGCGTGGCGGCCTCGGGCCGCAGCAATGTGATGGTACGGCAGCCCTCCGACGGGCGGAGTGCACGCAGGTTCGTCGTTGCGCGGTGCAAGCCACACGGTTGAATGCAGTCATGCATGTCGCCATCACCGGGGCCACCGGCCTCATCGGGAGTCCTCTGGTGTCCGCGCTCCGGGCGTCCGGGCACTCCGTCACGCGTCTCGTCCGGTCATCGCCGGCCACGGGAGACCGACTCTGGGACCCCGCAGCAGGAGTGCTCGATGCGAGCGCCCTCGACGGCGTGGACGCCGTGGTGCACCTGGCCGGGGCCGGGATCGGCGACCGGCGCTGGACCGCCGAGTACAAGAGCCTGATCCGGTCGAGCCGAGTGGCGAGCACCGAACTGCTCGCACGCACCATCGCCGGAATGTCCCATGGCCCCAAAGTGCTGTTGTCGGGATCGGCGATCGGCATCTACGGCAACCGCGGTGACGAGACCCTCGACGAGTCCTCCACGCTGGGCACCGGTTTTCTCGCCGAGGTCTGCAAGGACTGGGAAGCCGCAACCGCACCTGCAGAGCAGGCCGGCACACGCGTCGTGCATCTGCGAACCGGCATCGTGCTCACACCGCAGGGCGGCGCGCTCAAGAAGCTCCTCCCGCTGTTCCGTTTCGGACTCGGCGGACGGTTCGGCAATGGTCGGCAGTGGCAGAGCTGGATCTCGATCGACGACGAGATCGCCGCGATCATTGCGCTGCTGACCGCCGATGTGCAGGGACCCGTCAACCTCACGGCCCCACATCCCGTCACCAACGCTGATTTCAGCTCCACGCTCGCCCGGGTGCTCAAGCGGCCGGCCTTCTTGCCGGTGCCGTCGTTCGGTCCGGGCATCGCCGTAGGCCGAGAACTCGCCGAGAACCTGCTGTTCCACAGCCAACGCGTGCTGCCCACAACCTTGTCGGGCACCGGATACCGCTTCGCTCACGAACACCTCGAGGACGCTCTCCGGCACTTGCTCGCCCGCTGATGTCCCCCGAACAGAGTCTTCCGCGCGAAGCAAAGTGGGATAGACTGTATTTGTCGATCGCGCTGTCCACCCGGCGCTGAGCGACCCGGTGGGGCGGGAAGCCACCCTCCCGCCCCACCACCTTCGCTCACGGCAGACTGCACCACTGTGACCACACCGCTTCCGCAGGGCTTTCGTGCCTATGCCACGAACTTGGGCATCAAGGACTCGAGTCTCGACTTCGTCGTCGTAGCCGCCGACCACGAGTGTGCTGCATCGGGGTTGTTCACCCAGTCGCACTTCGCCGGGCCGAGTGTTCGCGTGTCACGTGAACATGTGAAAGATCTTCGGGCGCGAGCCGTGGTGGTCACTTCGAAAAACGCGAACGTCGCCACGGGTACACAGGGCCTGGCCGATGCACGCGAGATCGTGGCCCGAGTAGCAACCTCGCTCGGCGCCCAACCTGACGACGTGCTGATCGCCCAAACCGGCGTCATCGGCCGACTCCTTCCCATGGATCGGATCCGCTCGGGACTCGCCGCACTCCCCTCGCCCCTACCGAGCACCGACGCCGATGTCGTGGCCAAGGCCATCATGACCACCGACACGGTGCACAAGATCGCGAGCGCTCAGGCGGGCGCGGCCATGGTGGTGGGCGTCGCCAAGGGCGTGGGCATGATCGAGCCGAACATGGCGACGATGATCTCGATCATCCTCACCGATGCGCTCGTGAATCCTGCCGACCTCGATGCGATGTTCCGGCGCGTGGTGGACCGCACCTTCAACGCCGTGTCGATCGACTCCGACACCTCCACCAGCGATACGGCGATTGTGCTCGCCAGCGGCTCCGCCGGACCGGTCGACCCCATCGCCCTCGAGGCCGCGCTCCACGAGGTGGCTCTGTCGCTCACCAAGCAGGTGGCACGCGACGGCGAAGGCGCAACCAAGCTCATCGAGGTCTGCGTGGACGGTGCGACCGATGATCGCCAGGCCAAGCGCGTGGCCAAGGCCATCGTCAACTCGCCCCTCGTGAAGACCGCCGTGCACGGCGCCGACCCGAACTGGGGTCGAGTCGCCATGGCGGTGGGCAAGTGCTCCGACGAGGCCGGGATCGACGAGCAGCGGGTGGTGATCCGCTTCGGCGACCAAGAGGTCTTCCCGATACAGGTGGATGCCGAAGGACTCGAACGCCTGTCGGCCTACATGCGCGGCGCCGAGGTGCGGATCCACGTCTCGCTCGGTATCGCACAGGGCAGCGCAACGGTGTGGGGATGCGACCTGTCCGACGGGTACGTGCGCATCAACGCCGACTACACCACCTGATCGCCCGCCGGGGTACGGTGAATGGAACCCGACCGAGAGGATCACTGTGAGCGCCTCCAGCACCCGTCCCGCTTTCCGGAGTTTCCAGGAGTCCACCCGGGAGGATTGGGCCCAGATCATGCCGGCGCTCGCCGTCACGCAGTCGCTGGTTCCCGAGCGCATCATCGAGAACCTGCGTCACCTCGCCGATGACCACGGGGGCTTCCCCGTGAGCCGCCTCGAGCACTCGCTGCAGACGGCTACACGGGCCGAACGTGACGGCCGCGACCTCGAATACGTCATGTGCGCGCTCATCCACGACATCGGCGACACGCTCGCCCCGTACAACCACCCGGCGATCGCTGCGTCGATCCTGAAGCCGTTGGCCCGCCCGGAGAACCACTGGATGGTGGAACACCACGGCATCTTTCAGGGGTACTACTTCTGGCACCACATCGGTCAGGATCAACACGCCCGCGAGGCCTTCCGTGACTCGCCGTATTTCGAGTACACCGCGGAGTTCTGTGCCAAGTACGACCAGACAGCGTTCGACCCGGACTACCGCAGCGAGCCACTGGCGCACTTCGAACCGATGATCCGCGAATACTTCGCGGCCAAGCCCGCCAAGTTCGTGCAGGACTGATTGCCGCAGTGCCACGGGAGTGGGCGCAGAGGGACTCGAACCCCCGACACCTGCCTTGTAAGGGCAGTGCTCTAACCAACTGAGCTATGCGCCCCGGATGGGGGACCACGTAGCGTACCGGTGGAGCACGCTGGGTATCCCCGATCGCACGCGGGCCCCAAACTACCGTTCGCTGTGTGGCAGCACGGTCCGGCGGATCCGACAGCGACTTGCTGCGTCGTTACCTCGAGGAGGTCGGCGCGTATCCATTGCTGACCGCCGAGGACGAGTCCGTGTTGGCCACTGCCATCCTTGCCGGACGCGCAGCGGCCGAGCGCCTCGAGAACGAAAAGCTCGCCACTGCCGAGAAGGTTCAACTGAAGCGAACGGTTCGCGAGGGCGAGGACGCCCGCACACGCTTCATCAATTCGAACCTGCGACTGGTGGTATCGATCGCCCGCCGCTTCGACGGGGCCGGATTGTCGGTGCTCGATCTCGTCCAGGAGGGAAACCTCGGTCTGATGCGAGCCGTCGAGAAGTTCGATCACACCAAGGGCTTCAAGTTCTCCACCTATGCCACGTGGTGGATCCGTCAGGCCATCGGCCGGGCGCTCGCCGACACGTCGCGCACCATCCGTGTGCCGAGTCACGTGCGCGAGACCTACTCGCTCATCGACCAGAGCACCGAGCGCCTCGCCGAGGAACTGGATCGCCAGCCCACCGCCGCCGAGGTGGCGGCCCACACCGGGCTGAGCAAGGAGCATGTGGAGCTGGCCCGCCAGCACCGCAATGCACTGGTGTCGCTGTCGGCACCAGTGGGCACCGAGGGCGACTCGGACCTCGGCGACCTGATCGCCGACGAGCACTCCGAAGCGGCCTTCGACGAAGTGGTCCGCCGCATCGACCGCCGCGTGCTCGACGTGCAGCTCTCCCGACTGTCCGAGCGGGAACGAGATGTGATCGTGCTGCGCTTCGGACTGAGTGCAGAGCCGTGCACGCTCGCCGAGATCGGTGAGCGGTTCGATCTCACTCGGGAACGGATCCGACAGATCGAGGCCCGTGCGCTCGGCAAGTTGCGCCACCCCAGTGTGCGACGCATGTGGCCCGATCGCATGAAGACACCCGCGCCTGCCTGAGTGATGCGCGCCGGTTGCGCAGACGCTCAGAACGTCGTGCGAGCCGCTCGCAGTGCTTCGAACAGCGCGGCATTGCCCGCCGCAACGGGCGTACGGCGCGCATCGGGGTCACGCACGAACAACTCACGACCGAACGCATCGCCACAGCTGACCCCGGCTTCCATGCACACCAGGATTGCTGCGGCGTAGTCCCACACACCATGGGCGTCGGGCACGCAGTCCACGTAGCCGTCCAGCACGCCGGCAGCCACATTGCACAGGTCGAGCGCAGCAGCACCCATGGTTCGATACTGGGCCCATCCCAGATGCCGCGGGGGCAGACCGTTCAGCCCCACGATCGATTCGGCCATCGCCGAGCGCATCGACGGGACGAGCGGCTGACCTCCACTCCACGCCCCTCCGCCTCGAACTGCCGAGAACCGGCGCCCATTGGCCTGGTTCACCACGAGCGCAGCCCGCGGCCCCGACGCATCCAGCACACACAGCGCGGTGGCGAACCACGGCACGCCCTGAGCAGCATTCGTGGAACCGTCGAGAGGATCCACCACCACCACGAACTCGCGGTTGGCGCCCTCGAGACCGGTCTCTTCGGAGAGCACCCCGACGCCGCCCCGGCGCAGCACGGCGAGCGCGGCATCGTTGGCCACGAGATCAGCGCGGTACTGACCCGGACGCCGACCCGAGGGACCCCAGTCGTCGACGCCGGCAAGCGCCGCGCTCACCGCATCCGCGGTGTCATCCAGCAGGCGCATCAAGTCGTCGTCGGTCATGCCGGGAGGGACGGTAGTGTCCGAACCGCCGTGACGCACCCGCGCCGCGATGCCCGAAGGAGTCCCGTTGGCCGTCATCGACGTCGCCGGTTTCGTCGCCGAACTCAAGCGCCACGCCGCCGACCACGGTTTTCATGTGCATGACGAACGGCACTTCGTCGAGACGTACTCGCTGCGCCAGATGTGGGAGGTGGACCTGCACCCCGAGGAGGCGTGCGACGGCCCGATCGACCTCCACCTGTCACTCGAGGTGGACCCACGCACCCTGCTCGGCTTCGAGGACGCGGTCCTGAAGCACGAGGACGAAGACACTGCCCCCGACGGCTTCACGTTCCCGCTGCACTTCACCTGGACGCTTCCACCACTGCCCGAGGCCCCCGACCTCCTCGTGCTCGCCACCGAACTCGCCGCGGTGGGCGGCCTCGATCTGCCCGTCGAGGTCACCGCAATCGACTCGATTCCCTTCGTGACCGACGCACCCCAACGCAGCCTCACCATGGTTGCCAAGATCTCGGTGAACCTCGCCGACGTGATGGTCGACGACGTCGACACGCCATCGTGCGACATCTTCAACCGCTGCAAGGACGTCAGCATGTACCTGCTCCAGCACGCCCCCGCGTGGCTGGGCGAGCACTAGGCAGCGCGGGTCCACCATGCCCAAGCGTGAACTACCGCCGGGAATGCGCGAGCAACTCGACATCGGCTACGGACCGGGTGGCCTTGCCACGTTCGGTCGCCGTCCGCTGCTGACCGAGCCCGAGCAACTCGACGAATGGGAGCCCGATGTCGCCGTGATCGGCGCACCGCACGATGTCTCCACCACGTACCGACCCGGCGCGCGTTTCGGGCCGCGGGCGGTGCGGTCCAACGCCTACGAGCCGGGCACGTATCACCTCGACCTCGGCATCGAGATCTTCGACTGGCTCGAAGTGGTGGACTTCGGCGATGCCTACTGTCCGCACGGGCAGACCGAGGCGAGCCACCACAACATCGGTGCTCGGGTTGCCGAAGTGGCGCGACGCGGCATCGTTCCGGTGGTGATCGGCGGCGACCACAGCATCACGTGGCCGGCGGCAACCGCAGTAGCGCAGCACCACGGGTACGGCCGGGTGGGCCTCATCCACTTCGATGCGCACGCAGACACCGCCAACATCATCGAGGGGAACCTCGCATCGCACGGCACGCCGATGCGCAGACTCGTCGAGTCCGGAGCGATACCCGGACCGAACTTCGTGCAGATCGGCCTGCGCGGCTACTGGCCGCCCGCCGAAGTGTTCGACTGGATGCAGGCCCAGGGCATGCGCTGGCACCTCATGAACGAGGTGCACGAGCGTGGGCTCGCTGCAGTCACCCGAACAGCCATCGACGAGGTGCTTCAGCACGCCGACACGGTGTACATCAGCGTGGACATCGATGTGCTGGATCCGGCGTTCGCTCCCGGCACCGGCACGCCAGAACCGGGTGGACTCCACACCGCCGATCTCCTGCGCGCAGTGCGCGCCATTGCGCTCGAGTGCCCCATCGCTGGAATGGATGTGGTCGAGGTCGCCCCGGCCTATGACCACGCAGATCTCACGGTGAACGCTGCTCACCGCATCATCTTCGAAGTGCTCGCCGGTATGGCGGAGCGCCGACGGCGCGCTCGGTGAGTGATCCTTCGCGCTCGGGCGTTTCCGAGGGCGCGCCGACTCCCGGGTCACCGTGGCCGGCACCCCACCCGGTGCTCGACGCGCCCTACGGTCCGCGTTTCGGCGGACCTCACCGCCACCCACCGGTGGTTACACCGCCTGCGCCGGCTCAGGGCGACGCCGCTCGGCGCACACGCGTGCTGCTCACACTCACCGCTGTGTGCGTCGCCATCGCACTGGCAGGTGGCGTGCTCGCGTATCGCTTCGTCATGGATCAACGGTTCCCCAACGCATGGGATCCACGCGTGGCGCCGATGGCGGCGTTCGTCGAGCGCGCAACCGGCCAGACCTTCGATCACCCGATCTATGTGCGTTTCCTCGCCGATGCCGAGTTCAACGAACTCATCACCGATTCGCCCGAGTCATTGACCGAGAGCGAACGCGATGCGCTCGAGCAACAAGAAGCACTGGGCCGGGCCTTCGGGTGGTACGACGGCACCACCGATGTGCAGGAGGAGCAGAACAAGGTCTACGGCGCCGGGGTACTCGCCCTCTACAACTTTGCGAGCCAGCAGGTGATCGTGCGGAGCAAGGACCCGAACCCTCAGACCCTGCCGGTGCAACTGCGCGTCACCATCGCGCACGAACTCGTGCACGCCCTGCAGGACCAACGATTGGACATCCGTGATCTCCAGGCCACGGTGGACACCTCCGAGGCCCAAGCGGCATTCACCGCGCTGGTGGAGGGACATGCCGTGAACATCGAGACCGCGTATCTCTACAGCCTCCCCGAGAGCGAGCAGGACGCCTACTTCGACTTCACCGAGCAGGTGATGGGCGATGTCGATGAGGCAACCGCCGACACTGCACCCGTGTTGTCGGTGAACCTCGAGGCGCCCTATGTGGTGGGACCGGCGCTCGTACGTGCGGCGCAGGTCTCATCGGGCGGCATCGAGCAGTTGTACCTCAAGCCACCGATCGCTCAGGACCAGGTGCTGGATCCACGTGCTTACTTCGCCGACGATCGACCGGAGGCCACCACCGAACCCGAGGTGGCCGGCGAGGTGCTCGATCGCGGCAGCGTGGGGATCGTGCGTCTCTATCTCACACTGGCCAGCGTTCTCGACCCCGCAGAGGCGTGGAGTGCCGCGCTCGGCTGGGGCAACGACACCTACGTGCTGCACCGTCCCACCCCGACGGGCCCCGCATGCGTGAGCTGGAACATCTACGCCGACGACGCGAACGGTGCGGCTGCACTCCGGCGCGCGCTCACCGCATGGGCTGAAGATCGCCCCACACAGTCGAGCGTGCGCGTCGGGGCCACCAATGACCCGATCAACATCACGATGTGCGATCCCGGCGTGAGCGTGCGCCAGGAACTCGTGGCCGAGAGCGCGATCGACTACTTCTACGTACGCGCCAGCCTGCTCGACGCACTCATCGGCCGGTCGGGCGACCTGAAAACGGCGTGGTGCGCAACCGACGAACTCATGCGCACCGAGTCGGTGCCCGACCTGCAAGAGCCCGACGATGCCGTACTCGAACGGGTTTCCGCGGCGATCGCAGCCTGCTGACCGACCCGCCGCTACCGTACGCACGAGTATCCCCCTGCCCCGCACCGCCATGTCCGAGACCCACCACACGTTCTGCAGGATCTGCGAGTCGCTCTGCGGCCTCGAAGTCACCGTCGACGACGGCCGCGTCACCCAGATCCGCCCGGATCACGACCATGTGGGCACCGCCGGATTCGCGTGCATCAAGGGAGTGCGACAGCATCGCTTCTACTCCTCACCGGACCGACTCACCCATCCGATGCGGCGCAACGGCGACATCTGGACACGTATCACGTGGGACACCGCCGAACGAGAGATCGGGGAACGCCTGCGCTCCATCGTGAACGAGCACGGTCCGAACTCGGTAGCCATGTATGTCGGCACCGCAGCGGGCTTCAGCATCCTGCACCCGATCTTCGCCAAGGGCTTCATGGACGGCATCGGCTCCGGATCGATGTACGCGAGCGCCACCCAGGACTGTGCAAACAAGTTCGCAGCGGCACGCGAGATCTACGGGTTCCCATTCACGCAACCATTCCCCGACGTGGACCGCACCCGGTGCCTCATCATCGTGGGAGCGAACCCTGTGGTGTCGAAGTGGTCGTTCCTACAGGTGGCCGACCCCAAGCGACGACTGCGGGAGATCGCCGATCGGGGTGGCCGCGTGATCGTGGTGGACCCGCGCCGTACCGAAACCGCGAAGGCGGCCACCGACCACCACTTCATCCGTCCCGACACCGACGTGTTCTTCTACCTGTCGTTCCTCTGCGAACTCATTGCATCAGGAGGGGTGAACCAGCGGTTCGTCGACGAGCACACCACAGGTTTCGAGCATCTGGCCCGCCTCGCCGAACCGTGGACACCGGAGCGCACTGAGGCCATCACCGGCATCCCGGCACCCGCACTCCGCGAGATCGTGGCGGCGTACCGCACCGCCGACGGCGCTGCGCTGTATTCGTCCACCGGGGTGAACATGGGCACGAACGGCGTGCTCGGGTTCTGGCTCCAGGAAGCGATCAACGCCGTGAGCGGCAACCTCGATCGTGCCGGAGGCACCCTCGTGGGCGAAGGGATCTTCGACTTCGCGCGCTTCGGGAAGCGAACGGGCACGCTGATGAGCGACGAGACCTCCCGCATCGGCGGCTTCCGCAAGGTGAACGACGCGTTTCCCGGCGGCATCCTCGCCGACGAGATCCTCACCCCGGGACCGGGCCAGATCCGTGGACTGATCGTGACCGGAGGCAATCCACTCATCACGATGGCCGATGCCGGGCGACTCCGCGAGGCCTTCACATCGCTCGATCTGCTGGTGACGCTCGACATCTACCGCAACGAGACCGGCTCGGTGGCTCACTACACACTTCCCTGCACCGATCCACTGCAGCGTGCCGACCTGCCGTTCATCTTCCCGTTGTTCCTCGGGATGCAGTCACGACCGTATCTGCAGGCCACCCGCGCCGTGCTGGCGCCCACCGAGCAGCAGCGTGACGAGGCATCGATCTATCTTGCGCTGTGTCGGGCCGCCGGTGCACCGATCTTCGGCTCGCGCATCGCTCAACGACTCCTCGAGCGGATGGCTACACGTCATGCCCGCAAGACCGGCGCGTCGATGCCCACCGTCCCTGCGGAGCGGGTGCTCAACCTGATACTGCGCGCCACACGTCAACCCGGTTTCCGCCGACTGCTGCGCAACCCGCACGGCTTGCCCCGACCCAGCGTTCGTCCGGGGAGTTTCCTCGACAAGCGCATCGTGACCGACGATCGTCGAGTGCACCTCGCTCCGGACCGTCTGGTCGAGCGAGCCGCAACCCTCGAGCGCGACTTCGACGCCGCTCGGGCGCGGGCGAACTCGATGCTGTTGATCACCAAGCGCCATGTGAAGACCCACAACTCGTGGACGCACAACCACGCCGATGTGATCACCGACGACTTCACCACCAACCACGTGTACCTGCACCCCGACGACGCGCTGCGACTGGGACTGGCCGACGACGACCTCGCCGATGTGACCTCGGCGACGGCAACCGTGCGTGTTCCGGTACGGATCCTCGACGATCTCATGCCCGGCGTGTGTGCACTCCCCCACGGTTGGGGTCATCAGGTGGCCACCGGACTGAGCGTCGCCTCACGCACGACGGGCGTGAACGTGAATCTGCTTGCTGCGAGCGGTGTGGATGCGGTGGATCCGTTGTCCGGCATGTCGCATCTCACCGGGATCCCGGTGAACGTCACGCCCGCTGCAGCACCCCTCGTTCCTACGTCGTGGTCCGGCCTCAGCGAACCTGCGTGACGCTCACCGCCGCCGATGCCGCTCCAGGTCGGGACGGACTGTCGGCCGCATCGGCCGGTGCGAGCGTGACCGAGGCGTTCGAGGCCGACCAGACGATCTCGTAGTAGTCGCCAGCGGCTGCCTCCACCACGAACGACCGCGTGATGATGGCGAGCGCAGATGCACCCACGGATTCGCTGCCCGTGCTCCGGGTTACTGCGGTGCCGTTGTGGGTGAGCCACGTGAGCACCCGAGCTGCTTCGGTTCCGCCGGTCAACTGCACCGACACCTGCACGGTGTAGACGCCCGCAGTCGCCATCGTGATGCGCGTACCGCTCACCACACTCACGCCGTCGGCAACCACTCCGTTGGAACCCGACGGCGTGCTCTGGTTGAAACTCATGATCGCCGAAGTGTTGGCCCCCGACAGGGTCTGTGTCGAGGTGTCGTGGAACGCGCCGTAGTGCAACAACGCAGCATCGACGCCCGCCGGCCCGGTCGCACCCGTGGGTCCCGCCACTCCTGTTGCGCCGCGGGTGCCCGATGCACCGACCGGACCGGTTGCACCGCACGCCCCGGTTGCACCACGCGGACCCGTTGCACCCGAGGGGCCGGTCACACCCGGCTTGCCGGTCTCGCCGCGCGGTCCCGACGGCCCAGTGTCACCGGCTGCACCCGGCGTTCCGGACGCGCCAGTGGCACCCACCGAACCCGAGGATCCCGGCACACCGGTTGCACCCGCCGGGCCGGTTGCGCCGTCGACACACGGTGCTGCAGGGAGCGTGGACGGAGTTGTGTCCGACGAACTGCGCACGAGATGGGTGGCTCCGGTGGCCTCGGTGAGGAACATGAGCAGCAGGAACGCAGCGAGTGCCAGGGCAGACCCCGACAACCAGCGCGCAAGTGCATCGGGACGGTGAACGCCATGAGATGGTTGCATACCCCCAGATTCGGCCGACGATTGCCCCACAAGGAGGGCCGAAGTACCTGCGATCGGCGCCGGAGGACATGTTCGGACGCGCCCAGACCGCCGAGCGATGCATGCAACCCGGCGTGCGCCCGGGAATACTGACCACCATGGCCGGCCGGAACCGACGCACGCTTGCGGTGACACTCGCCGCCGCGAGCGCGATCGCTGCGCTGGTGCCCGGCACCGCACGAGCCGACGATGAACCCGCCCCACTGCGTTCGTTCGTGCTCTCCACCACTGGCGACTTCCTCCCGCACCTGCGTATCAACGCAGTTGCACGTCGTCACGGCAAGGGCACCACCCACGACTACACGCCGTTCTTCTCGAGGATCAAGCCCCTCCTCGCCGAGGCCGACCTTGCCATCTGCCACCTCGAGCCACCCATCGCTCCGCCGGGCACGAGAATCACCGCTGATCCAATGTGGGGTGCCCCGGCATCGATCGCCGCCTCGATGGTGAGCCTCGGCTATGACCGCTGCAGCACGGCAACGAATCACTCCGGCGACCGGGGCCGCGGTGGAGTAATCGCCACCATCAACGCCTTCGAGGCCGCCGGCCTTGGGTTCTCCGGAACGGGTCGCACTCCCGAAGAGGCACAGCAGCCACCGATCATCGAGGTGAACGGCGTCCGTGTCGCTCACCTCGCCTACACCTTCGGATTCACCGGCGAGCGACGACTGCACACACGCACCACTGCCCGGGTGAATCTCATCCGCTCTGCGCAGATCATCCTCGATGCCACCGATGCGCGCTCGCGCGGCGCCGAGGTCGTGATCGTCTCGATGCACTGGGGCAACGAATACGTGAGCCGTGTCACTCCGTCACAACGACGCATTGCTCAGACCGTGACCGCCTCGGGTGCAGTGGACCTCATCGTGGGGAGCCACGCACATGTGCTCCAGCCCATCGAACAGGTCAACGGCAAATGGGTGGTGTACGGGATGGGCAACATCCTCGCCGACCAGCGCCGAACCGGGACCGCTACCGGCACACAGGACGGCGTAGTGGTGCAGTTGACCTTCACCGAACGCGACGGGGGCGGCTTCGACGTGGGCCGACCCGTGGTGTTCCCCACGTGGGTGCGATCCGGTTCGTTCCAGGTGTTCAACACCCTCGCGAGCGTCAACAATCCCGCGCTTTCCAAACCCGCCCGCTGGCAATTGGCACGCTCGCTCGCCCGGGTGAGGCGTGTGCTCGGCGCATACGTACCGGCGCCTGCGCCGCCGCCGACCACGGTCACCACCACCGTCGCAACCACGGCGCTGCTGTCAGGTTCGGCCGCGCCCTGAACGATCGCCGGTAGTGGGGCGGGCAGGTATCGAACCTGCGACCGAGGGATTATGAGTCCCCTGCTCTAACCACTGAGCTACCGCCCCGTCGACTCGCCACGGAGCCGGTCCCGAACCTATCGCCGCACCACAAAGTGCCCCGAAAAAGGCAACGTGCCCGCACCAGCGGGCACAGATGGAGCCGATTGGCTCCGGGGGTGGGGGTCGAACCCACAACCTACGGATTAACAGTCCGCCGCTCTGCCGATTGAGCTACCCCGGAAGGCAGCACGAGGGTAGCGGCTCGCGTCGGCGATCCACGACCCGGCCGGCGGCCGGAACCACCGCAGATCAGCGGTCCTCGAGGAACTCTCGCAAGCGGTTGCTGCCATGGCCCTGTCGGAGCCGGTTGAGCGTCTTTGCCTCGATCTGGCGCACACGTTCGCGGGTCACGCCGAACTCACGCCCCACCTCCTCGAGCGTGCAGGGATCGCCGCCATTGCGCAGGCCGAACCGCATGATCATGATCTCCTGCTCACGTTCGGGCAGTTCGCTCAGGACCGCACGCACCATGTGGCGGAGTTCTTCGGTCTCGGCGAGGTGATCGGGTTCGTCGACATCGGTGGCGGCAATACGGTCACCGAGCACGGTGTCTTCGTCTTCACCGATGCGCTCGTCGAGCGAACGCGGATCCATCGAGATGCGCAGGATCTCGGTCACCCGTTCCACCGTCATGCCGCAGCGCTCGGCGAGCTCGGCGATGGTCGGCTCGCGTTCGAGTTCCTGCTGCAACCGGCGCTGCACCTTCAGCACCCGATTCATGGTCTCCACCATGTGCACCGGGATGCGGATGGTGCGGGCCTGATCGGCGATCGCCCGGGTGATCGCCTGACGGATCCACCACGTTGCGTAGGTGGAGAACTTGAACCCTTTGGTGTGGTCGAACTTGTCGACTGCACGCATCAGGCCCAGATTTCCCTCCTGCACCAGATCCAACAGATCCATCTCACGGCCCGCATATCGCTTGGCGATCGACACCACCAGCCGCAGGTTCGCCTGGATCAGCACTTCTTTGGCCCGCTCTCCCTCGCGTACCCGACGCTCGAGGCGGCGGCGCTCCAGGCCGCCGAGGGGTGCTGGTGCTGCAAGCAACTCGTGACCCGCAGCAATGCCGTCGAGGATTTCCTGGGCGAGCCGACGCTCGTCATCGGCGGTCAGCAGACGCACTCGGCCGATCTCTTTGAGGTACATCCGGGTGGCATCTGCGGTGGACGCACCCTCGGGACTGCCGCTCATGAGTTCGCTGCGCTCGCGTCGGCGCGAGCGGGTCTCGTCCTCGTGTGCTTCGTCCACCGTGTCGTCGATGGCGATGCCGCGTGCCACCAGTTCGGCGTGCACCACCGAGAGCAGATCGGCCGACAGTTCCACGTGCCGGATTACGTGCGACACCGAGTCTGCGTGCACCACACCAGCAGAACTGCCGTGCACCAAGAGCGCCCCCCACTCGCCCGGGTCCACACCGACGAGCGCGGACGGAACGACTGCTGCGTCCTTCACTGCGTCGCTCACGCGTCTCCCCCTTGCGACACTTCGTTGCCGGTGTGTCGATCCATCCACACTAGCAATTCGTCTGCGACCGTCGAATCGGCGCCAGCGAGCGAGAGCGTGTCCACCAACTGACGGATGCGAACGTCTTCGCGGATCTCTTCCGGGTCCTCCACGTGCACCCGTTGCGCCAGTGCTCGACGCACCGCCGCAGCAAGCAGGTGGCGCGCCTCGGCATCCACGTCGATCTCGTCGACGTCCACCACGGCCGCTCGTTCGAGCAGATCACGCGCTTCGGGATCGCACGCCTCGAGCGCGTGCTCCAGATGTCCACCGGTACCGGCAAGTGCACGGAACACCCGCAGCGCCGTCTCCTCGGCGAACAGGCCCTCGACGAGCCACGGGGCGATCTCGTCCCAACGCTGCACCAGCAGCGCGATGGCAACGAACTCACGTGTGTCCGTCACGCGTCGACGCTCGGCGGGCAGTTGGACCACGAACGGACGGCCACCACCGCGCTTGGCAGCGGCCACCAGATCATTCACCGGCAACGACAGCCGTGCCGCCACCTCGCCGGCGTACAGGCTGCGCACCGTGGAGTTCGGGTGCTCGTTGATGAGCGCCATCGCCGACTCGGCAGCACGCGCACGCTGTTCCGGAGAAGTCGCCGGGCGACTGCCCAGCACTCGCTGCAGGCGGAACCGCAGAAATGGCTCGGCCTGATCGATCGCTGCGCCCAAACCGGTCGGATCGTTGCTGGCCATGTCTGCAGGATCCTTGCCCTGCGGGAAGTGAGCCACAGCCACCTCGACTTGATACTTCTCTTCCCACTCGTAGAACTTCTCTGCCGCACCCTGTCCGGCTGCGTCGGCGTCGAATGCCAGCACCACACGGCTCGCGTAGCGCTTCACGAGACGCACGTGTTCCTCGGTGAACGCAGTGCCGCACGTGGCAACGGCGCGGGGCACACCGGCACGGTGGAACCCGATGACATCGGTGTAGCCCTCGCACACGATGATTTGGTTCGAGTTGACTGCGTCGGCCTTCGCCCAATTCAGTCCGTAGAGCACCTTCGACTTGGAGTACAGCGGCGTCTCGGGTGAGTTCTTGTACTTCGCCGGATCGGTGGAACCAGGCAACACGCGGCCACCCAGCGCCACGGGCTCGCCCTCGGGGGTGAAGATCGGGAACAACACGCGTGCACGAAATGCATCCTGCAGATTGTTGCGACGGTTCGTGAACGCGAGTCCGAGCGTGGTGAGCACATCGGCAGGCACATCAACGCCGCGCACCAATTGGTCCCAGTCGTCCGGCGCCCACCCGATGCGGAACTGACGCGCCACATCACCCGAGAGCCCGCGGCTGCGCAGGTAATCACGAGCGGCACGGGCATCGGGTGCGCTGAGCAGGCGTTGGTGGTACCACTCCACCACGGTCTGCATGGCCTCCACGAGTTGTTTGCGACGGCCGCGCTCACGGGCCTCTCCACCGCTTGTGTAGGTGAGCTGGATTCCGGACTTCACCGCCAGCCGCTCTACTGCGGTCACGAAGTCCACATGCTCGATGTCCTGGATGAACTTGAACGCATCGCCAGACGCGCCGCATCCGAAGCACCGGTAGCGCTGTGTCTGTTCGCGCACATTGAACGATCCGGATTTCTCGACGTGGAAGGGACACAGTCCGACCCAATTGCGCCCCACTCGACGCAGGGCGACGAAGGGTTGGATGACATCGACGATCGACGTCGCAGAGCGCACCCGCTCGATGTCGTCGTCAGCAATCGCCATGGGCCGAGGTTAGCGAGCCGGATCGGCCCGGGTTCTGGCGGGCCTCAGCTCTCCTCGGGCGGCAGGCCGAGTTCGGTTTCGCCGATCTCGACCGCTCCCTCGATGGAATCCGGCGCATCGGGGTGCCGGGTTCGCTGCATCGAGAAGAGTATGGACATCACCAGCACCATGACGATGACGAGCAGCGAGATCCATGTCTCGATGTGCACCCACCTGCTGATCACCATCTTCACGCCAACGAATCCCAGGATGATCGCCAGACCCTGCTGCAGATAACTAAAGCGCGTGCGCATGTCGGCGAGCAGGAAGTACATGGATCGCAGGCCGAGGATCGCAAAGGCATTGGACGAAAACACGATGAACTGCTCGCGGGACACAGCCAGCACGGCCGGCACCGAATCCACGGCAAACACCAGATCCGTGCCCTCCACCAGCAACAGCACGGCGAACAGTGGCGTTGCGAGGCGACGTCCGTCCACCCGGGTGAAGAGTCGCTGCCCGTCGTATGCGGGCGCTATCGGCAGGACACGACGGATGAGGCGCAGGAATCGACTCTTCTCGGGATCGAACTCCTCCTCGTCGTCGCCCGAGATCGCGAGTCGGAGCGCCGTGAACACGAGGAAGCCGCCGAAGACGAACAGGATCCACTCGAAGCGGTCCAGCAGTGCCACCCCGGCGAAGATGAACACCGCCCTCAATACGAGCGCACCGAAGACGCCCCAGAACAGTACGCGGTGCTGGTACTTCACCGGCACGGAGAAACTCGTGAAGATCAGTGCCCAGACGAACACGTTGTCGATCGACAGGCTCTTTTCGATGAGATAGCCGCTGACGTACTCGCTGCCCGCCTCACCACCGAACGCGGCCACCAGCACGATCGTGAACGCCAATCCGATTGCGGTCCATGCAATCCACTCGATGGCGGCGCGCTTGAGCGGCAGCACCTTTGGCTCGGGGTGCAGCACGAACAAGTCGATGAGCAGCAGCACCGCCATGAAACCGACCAGTGCAGCCCAGGCCCATCCGGGCACCTCGAAGTCGACGAATTTGTCGGCGGATTTCCCGCTGCTCGCCGGCAGCACACCCACAACCAGCGGGAGCAGCACCGATCAGTCCCGACCCAGTAGTCCGCCGAGCGCTCCCCCGACTCCGGATGCACCGGAGTTGCCCGTTCCCAGAGCCGCCTGGATCCAACCGAGGAGTTCGTTCGGGTTGCGGGTCTGGGTCCACACCTTGCCCGGGCCGCTGAAGTCGAAAACCAGTCCCTCACCGCTCTTGAAGGTCTGTACGAGCCCGCCCGTGACCTGACGCAACTGCATCGAGATCGACGACTCGTAGGCCACCATGTGTCCGGTGTCCACCGAGATCGTCTGGCCGGCCTGCAGATCCCAGACCTCGAGCGCGCCGTAGCAGGCAAACACCACCGGCCCGGAACCTTCGGCGCGCACGATGAACGCCCCCTCGCTGCCGAACATGTTCTTGAAGCC